>CAZUJM010000141.1:0-5736 GCA_964620405.1 uncultured Pirellulaceae bacterium
TCGATCGAAATCATTGAAGCGAGGCAGCGTGCGGCTGGCGGGAAACACGGGCGCCGCGCCCGGCTGCTCGGGCACCAGCCGCCGCACATGCTCCGCCGCATACCGCGGGTTCCGCGCCAGGTACCGATCCTCCAGCAGGAAGTGCCACAGCGGCTCGCTGTTGTTGCAGCCGAACCAGTTGCCCTCGTCGTCGCGCACGCGGCCAAACTGCGTCTGGCCTGTCAGCAGTTCCATGCGTCCATCGTCGGGCCGGATCCGCAGGTCGCGTCCGCCCAGGTCCAGCGTCTCGTCACGCAGCACCGAACGGACGCCCCCGCCACTGTCTCCATTGGCCACATAGAGCCAGCCGTCCATGCCCCAGCAGAGCCCATTGACGCGATGCTGCGGGTTGCCTGCGCCGAAGCCTTCGAAGAGCACGGTACGTCGATCGGCGCGGCCGTCGCCGTCGGTGTCCTCCGCGTACAGGATGTTCGGCACGCTGGTCACCAGCACGCCGCCGCGCCAAGCCTTGACGCCGTTCGGAAACGGCACCTCGTCCAGGAAGATTTCTGCATGGTCGTAGCGGCCATCGCCATCGCGATCGGAGAGCAGCTTGACGCGCCCGCGCGGCGTCGCTCCCTCCTCCAGCGTCGGGTAGTCGCGCATCTCCGCGACGAACAGCCGCCCGTCGGGAGCCCAGTCGAAGGCCACCGGATCCACCACCAGCGGCTCCGCCGCCACCAGCTCCACACGCACCGGCAGCGAACTGCGAAACGCCGCCAACGCCTGCTCCGGCTCCAGCGGGCCCGTGTCCTGCAACTCAGCCGCAGGCTTCTGCCCAGCGGCAGCCGCTCCGGCGCTGGACGCTGCCCCGCCTTCTGCCCCGTCAGCAGCCTCCGCCTTGGCATTGGTCGTCGCCTGAGGGTCGAGCAGTCGGCGGTAGGGCACGCGGTCGACCTTGTCGGGCAATCGTGCCGTGTCTTCGTTCTGGAACCAGAGGTGCCCGGAATGGAACCAGGCGCCGTTGTTGGTTCCGTCGGCGCGGACGAAGGGCCGCATCACGGCGTCCGTCGCGGCCTCGCCTTCCGCCACGACGGAGCGGGCATGGTTCCATCGCGTCCGCCACGCCAGCGGTTGGCCTTCGAGCTGGAAGACGGCGGCGCGCTGGGGCGTGGACCACAGGATCTCGTCGCGGCCATCGCCATCCAGGTCGGCCCAGCGCAGCCCCGGATCCCCGCCATCGGCGCGCGCCAGCCGCACGCCATCCGGCAGGCCGCCCGCCCAGGCACGCCAGCGGCCGTCCGCCGCGCGTCGCAGCACCAGCGATTCGTTGCCATCGTCCACCAGCAGTTCACCAAGGCCGTCGGAGTCCAGGTCGCGAAGGCGGTAGACCAGCCGCGCGGCCGGATCGAGCCACCGGTCGCGCCACGCGCCCGAAATGCCCTCCCAATCCACCGACAGCGGCTCGGATCGCCAGCCGGCTGGCTCGTGGTGCCACAGCAGGCGGTTTGTCCCGTCCACCGCCAGCAGCGAGGCGCGGCCGTCGGAGCGGACGACTCCCCAGCGCAACTCCCGCGCCGGCAGCGCCTGCTCGGCCACCTCCCAACGCCCCGCACTGGCATCCCAGCGGCGCGTCACCAGGCGATCGGGGCCCGCCTTGCGGACGACATCGAGGTGACCGTCATGGTCCAGGTCGACCAGCGTGTTGCCGTTGTCCCCGCCGTGGACATCCCGCAGCGGACTGCCACCCAGTGCGTTCTGGTTGATCCGCTGCAGCGCCTCGCGGAACGTCAGGAAGCGCACCTGCCCCGGATAACGCTGCTCCGCGTGGTCGATCAGTTCGATCACCTGGTCGTTCCGCATCCAGCCGTGCGGATGGAACACCAGGTTGTACACGCCCTCCTTTTCAACGGCGGCGTCCAACGCCGCTTTCATGTCTTCGATCGTCCGCGGGTTGAACGGACGATGCAAGTTTTGCCCCTCCCAGTCGCTCGGCACCACGCAGGGAAACTCCCAGCACACCCGGCCGATCACGTACGGGTAGGGATAGTCGCGAATCGTGTTCACGTAAGAGGAGAACTGGACATACTTCTCGAAGCGGGGCGCGCCCCCGGCGTCGCGGGCCACTCCGGGTGACAAACGGTTGTCATCCGGAGTGGTGATGTTGAACACCGAACTGTCGATCGCCAAAAAGTTGCCGGCGGCCGTGCGGCCCGCGAAGATCGCTTCGTAGAACCGCGGGCTTGGGCTGTTCATCGAATCGCAGCAGGGCATGCGGAAGGCGACGGGCGCGTTGCCGGGAACGGTCGCCAACTGGTCGATGCAGCGTTCGTACGTCGAACGGGCCCGCGCGAAATCGCCCTGCTGCAGCAGCGGACACGGATGGTCGGCCGTATGCACCTCCAGCGACAGCCCCTCGCGCAGCCACGCCTGCAACTGCTCGTTGCCGGGATCCACCGAGTTCGTCATGATGCTCAGCGACGCGCGTCCCTGGTACCGCTTCAGACGCTCCAGGATCGGCCGCAGGTAGCTTTCGTAGACCTTCGGGTCGCGCATGTCGTCGATGGCCAGCACCACCACCGCGCGAACCCCGGGCTCCCCAACCCACTGCGGCGTCGTCAAGCGGGCGAATCCACGGTGCACATAGTAAGGGTCCGTCGCTTCGTCGAGATACGCCAGTCGATTGCCCACGACGGTCGTCGCCGGCAACGACTCCTCCGCCACGCCTCGCGATGCTCCCGGCCACGACACGGCCAGCAACACGCCGAGCCAGATAGCCAACGCTCGCGACCAAACATGCGCCACGGCACCCTGGTCGCCGCCCCTTGTTCGCGAGACCGCCGCCGCGTTCCCCGCAGATCCCTTCAGTCGCCTCATGAAATCCCCCCAAGCCAAGCCACGCCCCCGGCACCCCAGACACCCCACCCCCGGGCAGCTCAACCGGTCTCCGTGTCGCTGACGACCGACTCGTCGATCAGCTTGGCCAACTGCACGGCCTCCTCAGCGGACTGCTGGAGCCAGGACGTTTCCTGGCCTTCGGGAACGATGCGGGCGGCGAGCCGCGCGGCGTAGATGCGTGACGCCGCTTCGAGGACGGCGCGTTCCGTTTTCGTCAGCGAGAGGTATGACTTGGACATGGCGGATATCTCTACTCATGGTGGCGAGCCTGTTTTCATTCCGTCGCCGCGCCGGCTCGCCGCAACGACGCGTCCCTCCACATTGGAACGCGATCATTGTGGAGTGCCGCGGGGACAGATTCAAGCGCGCCCATCCATTCCGACAGGTCCTGGATGCAGGTAACTCCCTTGAATCGCGACTGCCGTCAACGCGAGAACATTGGATTGTCGATACGTCGAGGCGCAAAAAAAGCCCGCTCGAAGCAACTCCAAGTCCAAGACGGCCATGGCGGGGTCCTAGGCCGTCTTGTTCTTGGATCACTTCGGCGGGCCTATGCGAGATCGTCGCGGGCTCTCCCAAGGGATAGAGTTCGCAGACTTCGCAGAGTTCGCATCCCGATGATGAACAGCACCGCAATCGCCCGGCACGATCCGATCACCCGGTTGACCTGCTCGGTCCACCCGACCGCATAAACCGCAAATGTCGCGCCAACTCGCCATCGACATCCGACATCTCGAGGATTCACGGTCTCTCGCCATCGGGACACGACCGGAACTCCGTCGAAGCGCGCGCCTCGACGCACGCCAGCGCACCACAGGACACACACTTGGACTTACAAGATACTAAACAAGTAGTGAATTCCGCCACTCATCGGCCGCAAGTCACCGCGAGCCCAACTCCAATCAGCGCGTACGATTCGTATCGCCGCAGTATCCTGCGTTTTTACCGCAGTGCACGAAAAAACCCGGTCGCCAGTGACGGAACTGGCAACCGGGCTCATGGAGGACCCCGATATCAAACATTCATTTTAGAGATATTTGTATTAAATCAGCAGGGCGATGTCTGTGTGACTGCGACGATCAGCGGATCCGCCTGAAGGTCAGGATGCGTTCCACGGCGACACACACATCTCCGTGCGATCCAGCAAGCAATCCCTACGCACGTCGACGACGGAACCGGGGCGCGAGCAGCAGTGCGATCAGGGCCGACGCGCCTGCGGTTGGTTCCGGGACCGCGCTGACGGCCGTGCGCGGCCCCTTCTCGTACCCGCCGGCCTGGAAGGCCACGACGAAATCCGACGTATCGAAGTCGCCATCGCCGCTCCAGTCCCCCGTGGCCCACGTCGAGTTGCCCGGGGTGCCATCCTCGTACTGTCCGGCCTGGAATACGACGATGAAGTCGCCGCTATTGAACTCGCCATTCAAGTCCGCGTCGCCGAGATAGGTCTTCTTCAGCTGGTTCACCCAGTAGAGGCGATCTTCGCCGTTGACGGCCTTGTCCTGGTTGACATCATACTTGGCTTCGGTCGAATTACCGCGGACGGCCGAGGTCAGCTGGTCGATGTCGGCCACTCCGAGCTGTCCATCGCCATTGAAGTCGCCCACCGGACCGACGGGACCGTTCGCCTGGGGAACGAGGACTCCGGGCTTGAAGCCGTAGAAGTCCATGTCGACGGCCCCCAACTGGCCCGTCGAGTGCTGTCCGAAGCCCAGGTAGGACGCGGCGAACTCCGACCCGGCGCCGCTGGTCACGACCAGTTTGGTCGGCGTGGTGGAGCCGTTGGCGTACACGTTGACATCATACTGGTTCACTTCATCCGCGCGGCCCTGGATGGTGATCCAGAACTCGTTCCAATCCGCCGTGCTGGCGACGGGGAATTCGCGATGCTCACCGGAGTCGGCCGAGTCCACCTGCGTGTTGTCGCCCGACTCGACATACTTGTTCATCAGCAGCGCGCCCGTTGGATTCAACGCGCGGTCGTCGCTGCCGTTGGTCGAGAGGGCGAACGAGATGATGCCGCCACTCTGCTGGAAGATCCCGAACGTCGACTTGCCGTTGTCCTGGATGTTGTAACCATCTCCGACCGAAGGCACCTGGCGGTCCAGCAGGCCGGTGGTGGCGAGGCGGGTGCGGAAGGTCAGCGTGACGCCCGCCGTGAGGATCTCTCCGTCCGGATCGAACTCCGAGATGTCGCGTGTGAAATAGATCTTGCGGTTGCTGGGATCGGTGAAACCCTGGTTGCGCGGGTCGCCCGTGTCCTCGACGCGCAGGAAAGTGGTACTTCCCTCGGTAATCACCGCGATGCCGCCCGGCGCCGTGCCGTCTTCGCCGATCTTGCTGCCGTCGAACGCATCGGACCCGTTATCGTGGCTCCAAGAGCCGTCCAGGGCTCCGAAGTCGTCGGTCGCGTCCTTGTCGCCCCCGAAGAGATAGGTCCAACCTCCCGTGGGATCTTTGTAGGAGACTCCAGCCCAGGCAGGCCCAGCCTGGGAGATCAGCAAGCAGGCAGCCAACCTCAACGCCCAAGAAAGCTTTCGCATCGGACGGTCCCTTATATCTGTTTGTCTGTCTGGTGAAGATGAATCGTCGAGACGGCCGTCCGCCGGAACGAGCCCGATCAAGGGGCTCCCGCGAAGGCCAAAATGCCATGCGGCGGGTGCACAAACGGCCCTACTGAAACGACTTACGCGCCGAAACGCACTGGCTGCCATGGTAACTTCACGGGAAGAAAAACAAGGGATTTTCCCTCAAAACCGGCAAAATCCCTACCCGCTGGGGTGTGAGATCAACCCCGAGGGCAGACAGCCGGAGCCTCCGGGAACCGCAGGCTTCGCGGGGACGTCCACGGTTCGAAACCCG
>CAZUJM010000141.1:5746-15281 GCA_964620405.1 uncultured Pirellulaceae bacterium
CGGCTGGGAATTGCCGGTTCGGCGACGGGACCGCGCGGCCAGCGCGCGGTGGGCGGGATCTGTCTGGTCGCTTCTGGCCGCTTTCGGTTACCATCCGCAACCTGCGGGCTGGGCCGGTCGATGCGAGGCCGACTGGCAGGAGCAGTCAACTTGCTGCGCGGGCAGGGCAATCGCTGCGCGGGCAGGGCAATCGCTGCGCGGGCAGGGCAATCGCCGCGCGGGCAGGGCAATCGTGGCCGGGACCGTGAAAGAGGAGAGAGATGGATCAGCGAGCCGACCCACGCGACCCTTCCTCCCGCGTCGCTAACGAGGGCACGTTCCTTGTGCCCTCGGCGTCCAGGTCGCGCGACCCGCAGACCGTGGACCGGGAGTCGGGGCGAGCGGATTCGGGTGAGACGCGAACACTCCCGGCGCCGAAGGACGGCGTGGATCACGGCCCGAGGTCGTGGGAATCAGCAAACGGGCCGCTCGTGGCCTCCCATCGTTTATCACTGGCTTCGCAACTGGCGCTGTTCGCGGGCGTCTACTTCCTGGCCCACGCCATTTCCCTCGCACTCCACTCACCAACCAACTCCTTGATTCCCGTCTGGCCACCCCTGGGGGTCTACGCCGCGGCACTGCTGCTGACGCCGCGACGTCACTGGTTGAGCATCGTGCTGGTGGCGGGCATCGTGATGCTGCTGGTGAGCGAATTCGCGGAGCGGCCCGCTACCGAGTCTGGCCTCCGCGCAGCAGGCCTGTTCCTGACGGACACGCTGTTGTCCTTGCTGTCGGCGACGATGCTCCAACACGCGGCGAAACTGCCCTTTGCTCTGACGTCACTCCGCCGCGTGCTGCTGTTCGCCGCCGGATCGATTGCCTTGGCGGCGATCAGCGGAGCGGGCCAGTCGCTGTCGAACTGGCAGCCTGGCGCGCGAGCGTACACGGTGCACTACCTGCACTGGACGATGGCCAGCCTGATCGGCATCTGGTTCGTCGGCCTTCCGCTGTGGAGCATGGTTCCGGCATGGCATGGATTTCCGTCGATGCTGCGTCGCAGCGCGTTGCTGGAAGGACTGGTCGTGTTCTTCACGCTTTGGCTCTGCAGCCATGTGGTCTTCAGCGACTGGGCACCCTGGTTCTCCTTCACGCCGTTCATCCTGCCATCGCTGATGTGGACCGTGTTGCGATTTGGCGCGCGGGGCGTGGACGCGGCCATGATCCTGCTGACGGTGGTGGCAATCCAAGCGATCTGGCGGGGTACTGGCCCCTACAGCAGGGCTCCCGAGGGCATCAACATCGCGGTGCTGCAGACCCAGTTCTTCCTTTTTTCGTGGTCGGTGTTCCTGCATGCGACCGCCGCCATCCTCGTCGAACGCCAGCAAGCCAACGCCGCCCTGGAAGAGATCAACTCCGAACTGACCTTCCGCGTGGAGAGCAGGACCGCCGAACTGCGCCGCGTCAACGCTTCGCTGCATGAAAGCGATCGACGCAAGGACCAGTTCCTGGCGATGCTCGCCCATGAACTCCGCAATCCGCTCGCGCCCATCCTCAACTCCATCCAGTACCTGCAACGCAGCGAAGCCACGGATCCCGATGCCCGACAGGCCCAGGCCATGGTGGAACGGCAGGTCAAGCACATGTCGCGTCTGATCGACGACCTGCTGGACGTGGCCCGCATCGGCCGCGGCAAGATTCGACTCGAACGCGTCCTCTGCGACCTCGTCCCGATCCTGCGGACGACCTGCGAGGACCAGCGACCGGTGCTGGAGGCCCGTGGACTGCAGTTCCTGGTGGACCTGCCCGCCGAACCGGTCTGGATCGTGGGGGATGAGACACGGATCGCGCAGATGGTCGGCAACCTGCTGCACAACGCCGGCAAGTTCACCGATCGCAACGGGCTGGTCGCGTTGCGAGCTTCCCGGACATCCGATGGCAAATCGGCCGTGATCCGCGTGAGCGACACGGGAATCGGCATGGACGCGACCACGCAGGAACGCGTCTTCGACGCCTTCAGCCAGGCCGATACGGGACTGGTGCGTACCCAAGGCGGCCTGGGGCTCGGATTGGCGCTCGTCAAAGGCCTGGCCGACATGCACTACGGCGGAGTCCAGTGTTCCAGCGAAGGACTCGGCCGCGGCAGCACCTTCTCCGTGACCTTGCCGCTTGCCCAGACGCCCGCGATCGTTCCGGGGCCCGCGACCGGGCCCGCCGCCCGTGTCGAACGAGCGTTTCGCGTGCTGGTCATCGAAGACAACGTGGACGCGGCTGACAGCCTGCGGCTGCTGCTGCGGTCGCTCGGCCACGACGTCCGCGTCGCCCACACGGGCCTGGATGGCGTAGCGGAAGCGCGTCGCTGGACCCCGGAAATCGTCCTCTGCGACATCGGCCTTCCAGGCATGGACGGGTACGAGGTCTGTCGTGTGCTGCGTCGGGACGTGACGACCCGCGGTGCGTGGATGCTGTCGCAGAGCGGTTATGGCCAGCAGGAGGACCACCGGCGGTCCGCATCGGCCGGCTTCGATCGGCATCTCACCAAGCCGCTGGATTTCGCGGAACTCACCTCCCTGCTGGCGAACCATCGGCCCTCACCGCCTCCCGCCCTGGCCGGCTGAGGCCCACCAGTCGCCAGCCCGGCGCGAAGCAACCGCTTCTCCCAGTTCGCGGCGGAGACCGGCAACCGTCCGGTAAAAGGTGCTTCTTTTTCGCGTCGAACCCGCAATTTCCTAGCCTTGCTGCTCCGCACCGGCTACAGTTGCGGTCCGCTGCCCAGGGCCGTGCTTGCGACGTGCCTTCTTTGCCGTCACGGATCGACGCCGCTTCCTCGATCCAGTTTCCACCTGTGTGCCCATGCCCCAGCATCCTGAGGGACGCGCGGCATCCCGCAGGCTCTCACTCTTCCCACCAAGGTGTTCACATGACCGATTTCGGGGACATCGATCGTCGCGACTTAATCAAGGCCGGCCTCACGGGGCTCTCGCTCGCGAGCCTCGGGCTGAGCGGAGCGGTGGGCGATGATGAACGCCCGCGACGCGGCGACGGCAAGCGAGACGATCGACGCGACGACGATCGGCCTGAGTCGGAAGACGACCATGATCGCGGCCGGCGTCGGTTGCCGCGCAACGTGCTGATCCTCTGCACCGACCAGGATCGCGGCATCCAGCACTTTCCGCCAAACTGGGCCGAACGCAACCTGCCGGGCCTGATGCGACTCAAGAAGCACGGCCTGACTTTCGAAAACGCCTTCACCAACTCCTGCATGTGCTCGCCGGCCCGCGTCACCTGGATGACCGGCTACTTCCCCGCGCAGCACAAGGTCCTCTCGACGCTCCAAGAGAACATGCCGTCGGACCAGTATCCGCAGGACGAGATGCCGGTGGACCTGCCGAACATGGCCACCGTCATGACCGCCGCCGGCTTCCACTCGATCTACAAGGGGAAATGGCACTGCAGCAAGCCGATCAATGGCACCGAGTTCACGCAGGCCGACCTGGCGCAGTATGGCTTCGACCGCTGGAACCCGCCCGATGGCGGCGCGAACCAGACAGTCGAAGAGGGCGGCGGTGCTCCCAGCCGGCCGGGAGCGCACGACGAACGGTTTATGTTCAGCGATGGCCCCAACGAGGAGTCGGCCGAAGGCATCCTGGCCTTCCTGAATTCGGACCTCGCGAAGCAGCAACCGTTCTTCATGGTCGCTTCGCTGGTAAACCCGCACGACGTGCTGGCCTATCCGACGAACTACCAGGCGTTCGGCTACACGGACGAATTCCTGCAAGGCGAGATCGAACTGCCGGAAACCTTCAATGAGGACCTGTCGACCAAGCCCTCCGTACAAGAACAGTTCCTCAAGCTGAGCGTCGGCATCGGCGCCTTGCCCACGCCCGAGATGAAGCGGAACTATGTCAACTTCTACGGCAACCTGATGAAGCTCTCGGACCAATACATCGGGCGGATCCTGGATACGCTGGAGGAGCAGGGCTTGCTGGAGGACACGCTGATCATCCGCACGGCCGATCATGGCGAGATGGGCATGGCGCATGGCGGCCAGCGGCAGAAGAACTTCAACTTCTACGAGGAATCGCTCCGCGTGCCGCTGGTCTACTCGAACCCGCGCCTCTATCCCAAGCCGCAGTCCACCAAGGCGCTGGTGTCGCATGTCGACTTCCTGCCGACGCTGGCGAGCCTTTACGACGCTCCCAAGGCGGCCCGCGCGGAATGGCAGGGAGTGGACTACTCGCGCGTGATCCTCGACCCGTCAAGCAAGGGACCGCAGGACAACATCGTCTTCACCTTCGACGACTACCTGTCCGGCCAGCCCACGAACGTCTACCCGCGCCCCAACAACCGCATCGTCAGCGTGCGGGAAGCGCGTTACAAGCTGGCCGAGTACTACGACCCGACCGGCGTGGCGGCCAGCGAATGGGAGATGTACGACCTGGCGGACGACCCGCTGGAAACCAACAACCTCGCCCGCCCCGGCTACCAGCGGACGCCGACGGAGCAGCACCACTACGAGCGTCTGCAGAAGAAGCTGGAAAAGACCAAACGCGAGCGACTGCAGCCGCTGGCCTGAGAAAGCCGCCACCGAGGACGTGGGCGGCACCAGACTGGCCGCCTTGGGAGTCTCGGTGCGGCCGGGACAGCCGTGCTCCAAGTCTTGACCAATCAAGCACTTGCACTGGCAATGAGGCTACTGGGACTCGAACCCAGGACCTACGGATTAAAAGTCCGTTGCTCTACCGACTGAGCTATAGCCTCAACGTAAACGCGGACGACGCGTCGAGAATTGTACCGTCGAACAGGTCGTTGCATAACCCGACTTGCTGGAGCGCGGCCGTCCTCGGCCGCATCGAAGCGGCTCACGGACAGCGTTCGGCCTGAAAACCGGCTGCCGGGCTGTTCGTGGCCGATCGGGTGCGGCCGGGACGGCTGCGCTCCGGCCATCTTGCGACGGTGCGGCGGGCAGGCTCCAATCCAAGCGTGGCCGGCCGCACCGCGACGGCCGTTGGAAGTCTTCCCCCGGAACGCCTTGGAACTTCTGCGATGGAACGTCAGGACCAGCGACTGCCCTTGCATGCGACCATCCTGATCGGCCTGCTGGTCGGCGCTGTCGCGGGCGTGGCCGCCAACCTCTACGCACAGCGGTTCCCCGAGTCCCGCGAACTCATCCGCACGATCGCCACGCAGTTCGCCGATCCGATCGGCAAGATCTTCCTGCGGATGGTCGTCATGGTCGTCATCCCGCTCGTCTTCTCCGCCCTGACGCTCGGCGTCCAAGAACTGGGCGACGTCCGGTCGCTGGGCCGCATCGGCTTCCGCACGCTGATCCTCACCGTGCTGCTGTCGCTGGCCAGCGTCGTCATCGGGCTGACCTGCGTCAACGTGCTGAAGCCGGGCGAAAGCCTGACTGCCGAGCAGCGGACGATGCTCAATGAACGCTACTCGACCGAAGCGGCCGGGCATGCCGCCAAGGCCAAGGCCGGCCGGCCACTGCCCGAGATCCTGCTTAACCTGCTCCCCGAGAATCCGCTCCAGGAGATGCACGGCGCCGTCGACGGATCCAGCAAGGGCAACGGCATGTTGGCCGTCATGGTGTTCGCGCTGATTGTCGGCGTGGCACTCGCCGTCACCCCCGAACGCACGGGCACCCTCGTCCGGTTCCTCGAAGGCGTATTCGACGTCTGCATGACCATCATCCAGTTCGCCATGCGCCTCGCGCCCTACTGCGTCGCCTGCCTCCTCTTCTCGGTCACCTCCCAGATCGGCTTGGACATCCTTTCCACGCTGCTGCGCTTCGTCATCACCGTGCTGCTCGGTCTGGGCCTGCAGATGTTCGTCGTCTATCCGCTGGTGCTGGTGCTCATCGGTCGCATGAAGCCGGTCGATTTCTTTCGCGGCGTGCGCGAAGCGATCCTGACTGCGTTCGCCACCAGCAGCTCCAACGCCACGCTGCCCACGTCGCTGCGAGTGGCCCGCGAGAACCTCGGCCTGCGGCCCGACGTGTCGCAGTTCGTGCTGACCGTGGGGGCGACCGGCAACCAAAACGGCACGGCCTTGTTCGAGGGCGTGGTGGTCCTGTTCCTGGCCCAGGTGTTCGGCGTGCAACTGGACCTCGTGCAGCAGTTCCATGTGGTGATGATGGCCATGTTCGCGGGCATTGGCACGGCGGGCGTGCCCGGGGGAGCGATCCCGCTGATCATCATCGTGCTGCACAGCGTCGGCGTGCCCGGCGAAGGCATCGCGATCGTGCTGGGAGTCGACCGGCTGCTGGACATGTGCCGCACGGTCCTGAATGTCACCGGCGACCTGGTGCTGGCGACCGCCGTTTCACGTTCTGAACCGGCCCCGTCCGCCGCCGCCTGAAGCCCAGGGTTCGCCACCAGACACCAAGGAAGCGACTAGCGGCGACAGACTCCCGGCCTCCCGCGTTCTCTGCCCAGGCGCCCGGCCCTCCGCTCTTACCCAAGCCGCCCAGTACAGAACGCCCATGCTGCCCAGCGCGAAACCGGCTACAATCGGCGGACCGCCTGCCGCGCGTGTCGGCGACCCGAACGTATCGGCGACGAAACGCTCCCACCGCGGCGGCACAAGGAGACGACTGTGGGCCTGCTCACTCTCTGCTGCGTTTCGGGAACGATCCTGCTGATCGCCTACTTCACCTACGGCCGCTGGGTCGCCAGACAACTGGAACTGCGCGACGATACGGTCACTCCGGCGGTCGAGCTGAACGACGGGGTGGACTACGAACCGATTTCGGCGCCGTACCTTTTCTCGCAGCACTTCTCGGCCATCGCGGCGGCGGGGCCTGTGGTCGGTCCGATCGCGGCAGGGCTGCTCTTTGGCTGGCTGCCCGCCGTCTTCTGGATCCTCATCGGCAGCATCTTCATCGGAGCCGTCCACGACCTGACCAGCCTGACCGCGTCGGTGCGGCACAAAGCTCGGTCGATCGCCGAGATCGTGCGCGAGAACATGAGCCACCGCGCGTATCTGCTGTTCTTGGCCTTCGTCTGGATCGCGCTGGTCTACATCATCGTGGCCTTCACCGACTTGACCGCCAACACGTTCGCGCCGCCGGCGCCTCCCGCCAATGCGACCGCCGAGCAGTTGGCGGTGGCGGCCCAGCATGCGGAAACCGGCCGCGCCGTCGCCAGCTCGTCCATGATGTACCTCGGCCTCTCCGTCATCATGGGCCTCGTCCTGCGTTACACCAAGGTATCGCTGAACGTCGCCACGGCGATCTTCATGCCGCTGGTGCTGGTCACGATCTGGGCCGGCCCCCACTTGCCGCTGTCGATGCCCGGTTGGGTCGGCGGCAGCCCCACCAAGACCTGGGACGTCCTGCTGCTGGTCTACTGCTTCATCGCCTCCGTCGTCCCCGTCTGGGCGCTGCTGCAACCCCGCGGCTTCCTGGGCGGATACTTCCTCACGCTCACCATCCTCTTCGCCTTCCTGGGCATCCTGGTCGCCAGTTTGACCGGGCAGGCGATGGAGGTCCAGTATCCGAAGTTCATTCCGTTCGAGGACCGCGACCGGCCGCTGCTGGTGTTCCCGATCCTGTTCGTCACCATCGCTTGCGGAGCGTGCAGCGGTTTCCATTCGGTCATCAGTTCCGGCACCACGTCCAAGCAGCTGCGCAAGGAGACCGACGCCCGCGTGGTCGGCTACGGTTCGATGCTGGCCGAAGCGTTCGTGGCCATCATCTCGCTGTGCACGGTGATGATCCTGCCGCCACACGCGACGGGCAATCCGGACCGGGTGTTCGCCGAGGGCGTGTCGCTGTTCATCGCGCACTTCGCCCGCCTGCTGGGCGTCGACTTCGACACGGCGCGGACCTACCTGCTGAGTTTTTCGCTGCTGGCCTTCGCGACCTTTATCTACGATACGCTGGATGTCTGCACGCGGCTGGGACGGTATGTGCTGCAGGAGTTCACCGGCTGGCAGTCGAACACGGGCCGCTATGTGTGCACCGCGCTGACGCTGGTGCCGCCGCTCTACCTGATCCTGCAGAACCTGACCGACCCGGCGACCGGACACACCGTGCCCGCCTGGAAGGTCTTCTGGACGCTCTTCGGCACGGCCAACCAGATGCTGGCCGCGCTCAGCCTGCTGGGTGTCACCGTCTGGCTGTTGCGCAGCGGCAAGACATGGTGGTATACGGCCATCCCGGCCGCCTTCATGATCGTCGTCACGCTCGCGTCGCTGGTCCTCTTCCTGCAGCGGTGGATGAACGCAATCTCCCAGAAGCTGCCGTTCGACCCGAACGGACCGCTGAGCACGATCCTGCTGGGACTGGCCGTGCTGCTGGTGATCGAGTCGTCGTGGATCGTCGGTCGCTCGCTGTGGTTGCGTCGCGCGAGCGGATAGAGGCGAGGCAGTCTCCCGGTCGCTGCCGTGGCGATGGTTTTTAGCCAAGACAGACAGAGCCACCACGGAGAACACCGAGACCACGGAGATGCGCCAGGAACTCCGCGGCCTCCGTGTCCTCCGTGGTTAACAACTTCCCCACCCCGAAGACGAACATGGAACCCGACTCCTTGGATCCGACGCCCATCCTGAAGCTGCGATCGGTCAGCAAGGTCTATCGCATGGGCGACGTGGACGTGCCCGTACTAAGCGGCGTGAACCTGTCGATCGCGGAGGGGCAGATCACGGTGATTGTCGGGCCGTCGGGGTCGGGCAAGAGCACGCTGCTGAACCTGATCGGCGGCATCGACCGGCCCACGTCGGGGGAGATCCTGTTCCGCG
This sequence comes from uncultured Pirellulaceae bacterium, assembly GCA_964620405.1. GTDB lineage: Bacteria > Planctomycetota > Planctomycetia > Pirellulales > Pirellulaceae > CAZUJM01. The sequence goes on from CAZUJM010000141.1 coordinate 14,471, forward strand.
GCGAGGATATCGCCGGTTACTCGGAACGACAACTGACCGACTATCGCCGCCAGCAGGTAGGCTTCGTCTTCCAGTTCTACAATCTCGTCCCGACCCTGAACGCCTGGGAGAACGTGCAGGTCTCCACGGAGATCGTGCGGAACGCGATGGAGCCGCATGCGGCGCTGGAGCTGGTCGGGCTGGGCCATCGGGTGGATCATTTCCCGGCGCAGCTGTCGGGCGGTGAGCAGCAGCGGGTGGCGATCGCCCGCGCGGTGGCCAAGAAGCCTGCGCTGCTGCTGTGCGATGAACCGACGGGAGCACTCGACCTGGCCACCGGCCGCAGGATCCTCCGCGCGCTCGTCGAACTCAACCATTCCCTGGGCATGACCATCCTGATCATCACGCACAACATCGCCATCGCGGGCATTGCCCATCGCCTGGTGCGCATCGGCTCGGGCGGCATCTCCGAGAACTCGGCGATCGAGCAGCGGATCGAGCCCGAGGAGGTGTCGTGGTGAGTGGCGACCGCGACGATCGACCGCCCTCATCGCCCGCTGCACCGCGACCGCGACGCGCGTGGCGGCAGCTGTCGATGCTGGACCGCAAGCTGCTGCGGGAGCTTTACGCGGCGCGCGGCCTGCTGCTGGCGATCATCCTGATCCTGGGCCTGGGCGTGTCAGCCTATGTCGCCAACCTGTCGCTGTACTACAACCTGGAGTATTCGCGGCGGAGTTACTACGCGCAGTCGCGGATGTCCGACTTCTGGATCGACATCGAAAAGCTGCCGCATGCGGAACTGGACCGCGTGCGGGGCGTGCGTGGCGTGAGC
>CAZUJM010000142.1:0-15213 GCA_964620405.1 uncultured Pirellulaceae bacterium
CGTTACCGAACTCCTTTGCCGTTTTGTTGACAAGCCTTGGGGGCCGGATAAAAGTGAAGTCGGACTGCCGCAATCGATACAATCAGTAGAGCCCACTTCACCCCTCCCAGGCCCAATGATGATGTTTCGAATCCTTGTAAAAGGTCAGGCCTCGACGACGCGAAGGCTGCTTGGGCTGCTCTGTGTCCTGCTGCTCTTGCCGGTTGCCGCTTCGCGGGCGGATGAAATCAAGAAGGTATGGCGTTGGCAGCCGGATCCGGTGCTGAACCAGAAGAACCATGGGGCACGCGGCATGTGGCGCGGGGAACTGTGGGGGCTGGATTATCTGAACAAGAAGGTCTGGGCCTTTGATGGCAAGAACTACAAGCCGGGTGGGAGCGTTCCCGCGAACACCTGGCCGCTGACCTCAATCTTCACGTCGGACGGCGTATTCGCGCTGGCGCCTCGTCGCGAAGGCGGCGTGCAGACGGCGGATGTGATCTACTCGCCCGACGGCTACCAGGACTTCAAGACGGTGCTGTCGCTGAGTTCCTCGACCGATGGAAAATCGTTCGCGCTGGGGCAGGACCACACGCTGGTCGATCTCGGCGGCGGACGGGTCATGATGTTCCAGTACAGCGACGAGTCCCGCGTGATGTACAGTGAGGACGCGGGTCGCAATTGGCGCAAGTTGTTCGAGCCGGACGGGAACTCGATGCGCCACTGGCATGGAGCCTACTATGACGCGGAGTACGGGAAGCTGTATGCGATGGGGGGCGATTCGGATACCCACTCGACGATCACCTGGACCGATGACTTGTTCGGTCCGGACGGGTTCATCAACAACCCCGATCTGTGGAAGCGGAAGTGGGGGCTGCTGGATGATAATCGAAGCACACGTGAGGAGAAGTACTTCCTGAAACCCGATGGCGTGATCTTCAGCCAGCGGACCCGTACCGTCGACATGGGCACCTTCGGCGACTACATCTACTGGGGCGAAGATCGGGTGAGCGCCAACGGCATCAGTCTCTACCGCGCCGATCGCCGCACGGGCGAAGTGACCGAAGTCGGGCAGGGCGACATCGTCGGCTCGCCCTGGCGGTTCCTGGAGACGGAGGATGATCGGTTTCTGTTCGCGACGAACAGCGTCTGGTACCAGAAGCAGGTGGTGGCAGGCAGCGACAAGTGGGTGCGGATCTATCGTCTGAACGAGGACGCGACTGACTACGATGAGATGGCCCGGTTTCCGATCAGCCAGAAGGTGGCCAGCGGCGCCGATCCGATCGGGTTCGTCGAGGCGTTTGGCCGGCTGTGGATCAACGGGTACATGATCACGGAAGTACAGAAGGATCTGGTCGGCAACCTGGTCGAAGTGGGCTGGGGGGATTTCGACAGCGACCAGCAGTTGACCGTGGCCGATGTCGACGCGCTCTCCCGGGCGATCCGGCGGCAGGATACGCTGCCGATCTACGACCTCGACCTGAATGGAATGGTCGAACTCACCGACCTGCGGACCTGGGTGAAGGACGTGAAGAAGACCTACTTCGGCGATTCGAACCTGGATGGACTCTTTAACAGCCAGGACCTGATCGCGGCGTTCGTGGCCGGCACCTACGAGGACGGCCTCCCCGGCAACGCAACCTGGGGCACGGGGGATTGGAACGGCGACGGGGATTTCACGACGTCGGACCTGACCGTTGCGTTTCAGGACGGCGGTTACGACCTGCCAAGCCGCTCGGCCCTCGTCGCCGCGGTCCCCGAACCCGCCACGCTGATGCCCGCCCTGCTGGGTGGTCTGGGGGCTTGGAGCACGCGGCGCCGACGCCACGGATCTGGAGCTTAGCGGAGCTGACCGCAGGGCAGTCGATCGCACCCAAGCCGCGCCGCAGTCGCGTTAGATCGTGGCCGTCCCCTGGCGACTGCCGTCGCGGGGGCAGGCCGGTGAGTCGACCCGCGAAGCGTGCCCGCGCCGAGCGACCAGCAGCAGCGCTCCAACGGCCAGCATCGCGGCGGCGGCCGGTTCCGGGACCGACATGGCGGCTGGCCCTCGTTCGTAGCGGCCGTCCTGCATGGCACCGATGAGGTCGGCGCTGTTGAATCGACTGTCGAGGTTCCAGTCGCCCTGCTCCCAACTCGCATCGTTCCACAGGTCGTAGAGTCCCGCCTGAAAGACTTGGACCAGATCGCGCGTGTTGAACTGACCGTCGAAGTTGGCATCTCCCCGGGTGTAGTTTTCGTAGACGACCGCCTTCGGGTGCGTCAGGTCGATGAACGCCACTGGCATGTGTCCCAGTTGGGTATCGGCCAGCCGCAGTAGGGCGGGATCCTTGTAGAACGCAGCCGCTCGTCGCAGCAGTTCGTAGTAGACGTAGGGCATCTCGCGGTCGAACGGGGCACCGGGCCACTGGTCCCAGTTCTTCTGGCCGATGAGGTACGGCGTCAGGTAGTCCACTGCGTCCCGCAACCCGCGGCCATCCGGCAGTTCGTGCGTGAAGAGGTCGAGCGAATCCATCTTGTCGCCCAATGCCGCGATGTCGAGGACGCGGCTGAGGTTGTAGCGGTGGTACAGGAGGTTGTTCGCCCGCAGCATCTCCAGCGGATTGGAGCCATCGGCGGCCACCTGCTTGGGCAGGCGATTGTTGGCGTAGTCCAGGAAGTGCGTCTCGGCCTTGACCAAGTCCTCGCCGTAGAGCGAGAGGAGGGTGGCGACGAAGTCGTAGTTGGTGCCGTGGTTGGACGGTTCGCCGTGCTGGATGATGCCCTTCGGATGGAACTCCGACCATCGGACCATGTCGCGCGCCCATTTCTGCAGTCCGGCCCGGTCCGCCGCCGTCCAACTCGGGGATGACTCCAGGATACCTGCGGCGTCGAACAGCTTGTGATATCCCAGCGCGTTGCCGAAGCCGGGCACTCCGTACGAACCGAAGCTGACGCCCGGGATCATGTCGGAGTATTCGATGCGGGGATTCATCCGGGTTGCTTCATCCAGGAAGAACGTCCGCAGGAGACCGGCCAGCTTCGTGGCGTAACGCTCGTCCTCGGTGAAGTAGTAGGCGAGCGACAGGGGTTCAGCGGCCTGGGCCAGTCCGTAGATCTGCTTCCAGTCGACTTCGTTGTTGGAATTCCCGAAGCCATCGCGATAGATCCAGGGGAGTCCATCGGGCGTATTCGGGTTGGGCCAGGAGTAGTAGCCGTAGCTGACCAGATCGTGGGGATCGCCGGAGGGAGCGATTTCGGGCGTGAACGTGACGGAGAAAGGGCCAGCGGACATTTTGCGGTTCGCGGCCGAGATCAGCCGGTTGACATCGGAAGTCACCAGCGGATGCTGCTCCCTCCAGGCCTGTTTGGCAACCGAAAGATTGTGCAGGTTGAGGACGAAGGTCCGGGGCGTCCCCCCTGTTTCGGCGACGGCGCGATCGGCAGGGAACGACCCCGCCGCGCACGTCAACGCCAGGGCCAGGGAGCGAAACGTACGTCGCGCGAAAGTACCCAACAACCGTCTCATGGGAAGCACACTCAGCGATGAATGACCAGGGCCAACGCGACCGCACCTCAGCCGCTCGACCATTCGAGCCGCCCGGTGTCCTGCTCCTCACGCGACTGGGCACCAGTGTCCGCGTCGCGGCCGTGCGCCGGCGTCCGCGTCGCTACCTTGTGGGCCGCACTGGAGATGAGCACCGGGAACAGCGAGCGGACCGATCGCCGTGGGGCGACGGACGCTGCTCGACCGCTCAGGCTTCGCTGGACAGGCGACGCCGGACCAAGTCGGCAGCCGATCGATGGATCGCGAGGGCGTTTCCATCATAATAGCGAGGGTCGGTAATTAATGACAGTTTTCTGTCATCTGCCTCGTAGGTGGCCAGATCGTACCCCGCGTCATCCAGCAGCTCGGCGACTTCCTGCGAGGACGTGCCAAAAGGCTTTAACAGCCGGTCCTTCAGTTCCAGCAGCCAGACGGATGGATTGGCGTCGGCCAGCATGCGACGGGAGCCGCGGAACGCCATCATCTCGGCGCCTTCGATGTCGATCTTTCCGAGCGCGAACCGTTGCCCTGCCAGTTCCTCATCCAGCGCAATGCAGGGCACTTCCTCGATGCCCGCGCTTTCGCCGGCGACGGCGATGCGATTGGTGACGTCCTGCGTCTGGTGGAATCGTACGATGCCACGCGTCTCCCCCACCGCGGCGCGGCTCAGTTCGACGTTCGAGAGACCGTTCAGCCGCACGTTCTCCTGCAGGCGTTCAAACGACTGACGGCCCGGCTCGAAGGCCACCACGCGCCCGGTATCCCCCACCAAAGAGGCCATCAGCAACGCGTAGACGCCGATATTGGCCCCAACGTCGATGACCGAATCACCCGGCCGCAGGTAACGCGCGACGAAATGCATGTCGTCGTAGTCGTACCAGCCGCCGGTGTAGACCATCATGCTCGCGCCCCGGCTGTCCGGGTAGCAGCGGAGCTTCATCGAGCCGAACACGTGCATGTCCGCCGGGCGGCCCGTCAGTCGTTTCTTGACTTGCCAAGACACCGACTCGCAAAGAGCACGAAGCTTGCGACGGCGGTTCGTGGGGTGGGTCCAGATGTAGTTGAGGACTTGCGAGTAAGCCATGACGACACCTTCGAGCGACGACGGTTCCCAGCAACGCAGACCAGCTTTCAGGATAAATGCTGCCCTCCGATTGTGCTAGATGGAGGGGCTGGAACCGTCGCAACGGTTGGCGCGAAGTTCAAACGTGGCAACGTGCGCGGTCCCGTGGGACTGTCGGTGACGCGACAAAATACGGGGGCTCGGCGCGGCCGGGGACTCACTCGGCCGACGCCGGTAGGAACGTCCGGAGATCGGGCAGGTCCGATCGGACACCCTCCTCGGGAACCTCGCGCCCCGCGCTCCAGACGATGCCGTTCAGGATCAGTCGCCGCAGGTCGTCCTGCTTCCAGTTGCGGTAGAAGTGGGGCATGACGACTGCGAATCCTCGGCCGCCGCCGGGGCGTTCCACACACCAGGCCACCGCTTCCGGCCGCGGCGCTTCCGGAGGCAGCATCGAGGTGGCCACCACCGTGACGTTCTCCGCCGGCCGGTTGCCCTCCTTGCCAAAGTAGTTGTTGTAGTACGGCTCGTCGTGGATCACAAACGGCTGCCAGCCGCGCTGGATGGGGTGGGCCGTCGCCGACGGTTCGATGGTCGCTCGTTCGAACACCCGCGCGAACGATTCGTGGTGCGGGCAGGTGCGATTGGCAAAATAGCCGCCGATCCAGCGCAGCAGCGGGTGATCCCCGTCTTGCGCGACATCCGTTCCCTTGAGGCCCACGGCATAGTGAATGCAGGCGATTCCCAAGCCGTCCTTCGCCTGCGCGTCGAGTTGTTCCAAGATGCGCGCCGTTTCGGGCAGCCGCTGGGGCGGGAAGATGTCGCCGATGAAGACGATGGCCGCGGCGCGCTGCAGAATGCCCGTATCGTCGGGCCAGGCGGTGAGCACCTCGGCCTGTAGTCCGGCCACGTTGCTGGCGTGCTCCAACGCGTACTCCATGACCCGCCCGCCCGCCGCCACTTCGTGCGTTCCCGGCGGATGTTCGCTCGGCCCCACCAGGATCACGATGCCCTCGCGCTCCGCAGCTGCCACCATACAGTTCCCAGGCAGCCACGCCAGGACCAGCAGTTTCAGGACCAGTGTCGGCAGCACCGCTGCGCTCTTGCTCATCTTAGAATCTGCGGGGCAGTCTCCTGAATGAGGTGGAAAAAGAAACACGACGCGAGACGCTGCGTTCTAGCGATCACCGACCATCCGCTCGGCTGTGAAACGCACGGTGAGGGGCTGGTCGACGTCCGGGCCTGGTCCTGCCTGGTCTGATGCGTCCTCGCCGGGATACGGATTCGGCACGAGGATGAAATCATCGGTAAGGACCGGCTGCAGGTGCTGGCCTGACTGGATTTGCACGTTCTTGAGCCGTTTGGGGAAGAACTGCACCATCGGCCGTCCGCCGCGCTGCGAACCGTTGCGATTCACGGGCTCATACGACTGCTTGCCCCTTCTTGGGTGGACCGTAAACTCAAAAACGCCCGGCTGCACCTCCCGCAGGTCCTGGTCGTAGGAGAGCGATCCGGGGGCCATCCGCGCGTCCCAACCGGGGTCGCCATAGAACGCCAGCACGTCGCGATCGTGCAAGAGCCCGGCGGCATCCTGCGGCGTCAGCCCTGCGCGTCGGGCCGCGTCGGTGGACTCCAGTTCGAAGCGCGGGTACGACCCAGGCGCTGTGTCCCGGCGGGCGATGGCGGGAAAGTAACGCTCCAGCCGATCCACCAGCGCGATCTGGTTGGCGAGGAATGCCTCGGCGAACGAATAGCGACCGGGCTGTTCGACGAAGTAGTCGAGGCATCCCCAGCCGGCGTAGCCGTACCAGGTCAGGACCGTGTAGCCCATCATCTGGTGGACGCCCGCGCTGTTCATCCACGCCAGCGCCATCGCGTCCGGTCCATCAATATGTCCCATCAGGCAGTTGCCGACGGCCATGTAGACCTTGGGATTGTCGGAGTGAATGGGGATTCGCTTGCGTTGGGTATCGACGCCGATCAGTTCACCGGCCTTGGACTGGAAGCTGCCGTTGGGGTAGGCGAAGCCGAGCTGCCAGTCGCGTTCGGTGGCGTGGCCCGAGGTGACGAACAGGCCAGGCTGGTATTCATTGAGCGAATCGGCCAGGGCCTGCGTCGTGTCGGCCGGGCCCTGCTGTTCTTCCGCGGTGACGCCCGGGGATTTACGCACCATGCGGTGCTGCTTGAGTTCGCAGTACCAGACGCCCTCGCGCACGCGATCCATGGCCAGCTCGGTGCCAGCGGCGACGCGCTCGATCTGCAGCGGCTCCGTCGTCCGCGCGATCCGCAGCGCGTTGGCCGCGTCGTAGCCGGTGACGATCCCCCAAAGGGCGTCCGGGAAGGGATCGTCATCCAGTCTGCGGGTGAGGCGATGCACGGCGGCCACGAAGTCGCGTCCCGCTTCCTCGCGCGTCGCCACGAAACAGACGTGTCGTGGGAAGTCGGCGCGAAGCCCGTCCAGCACTTCTTCCACCTGCTTTTCGTAGACCCGCGTCTGGGCCTGGTGCTTCGCAACCAACGCGGATACGACGTCGCGCCACTCCGGCTGCTGCTCCGTGGCCCGCGACACGACCACGACATAGTCGGCAGCGCGAAGGTGTTCCGCCGCCACGGAGACGGCAAGGCAGGACGCGATGAGGATTCGCACGAGCATGCAGAGACTCCCTGGTGAAGAAGATCGCAGTATAGCCGGAACTGGCCTTGGCCGTGAGTTGCTGGCCCGTGGCGTATCCGCGAGCGTGGGCGGAAGCAAAGGAGGATATGCGGCCGCGCGGAAACCTTCCAGGCCTTCGCTGCACGGCGGGGGGAAGCCCACGGCAGGCGGTGTCGCCAGCTCGGTGTTCGAGCGTCCCCGGGGTGTTCTCCGCGGGGACGACCTCGCGGGCGGGTTCGTGCGGAAGGATGGCAAGTCGTCGCCGCGTCCTGCGTTCACCGTGCCCTGCCCAAGCATGTCGCCATCGCCGCTAAGCGGCAGGTTCCCAGACGAGGATTTCACCCTTGTCAGACACCGAGTTGTCGCCGGAGTAGGACTGGTAGCGAGCGTCCTCGCCGGCGGGCAGGTGGATGCCATGCGTCATCAACTGGCGGGCGAGCAGTCGGAGGAAGAGCGGGCTGGCGTCGGTGGAGCGGGCGAAGGTGGGCATCATCTGCAGGGGCTTCAGGGAGATGATGGTGCCGCGTGTCATCCAGGCGCCGGTGCGGATTTCAGCGCCTGACAGGAGGACGATCGTGCCGCCCTTCATCTGGAGTCCCGTGAAGTCCCGGGCCGGGCCGCCGACGACGATGAGTCCGCGACGCATCCGCATGCCGACTTCGAGTCCCGCGGAGCCATCGACGAGGATCACGCCGTCGCGCATGCCGCGAAGTGCTCCGCGATAGGCCGCGCCGACTTGGCCGCCGGCATCACCGTGGACATGGATCAGCCCGTTTCGCATCTCGGCGCCGACCCAGTCCCCCGCCTGTCCAAACACCTCAATCCGCCCCCCGCGCATCGACGCGCCGAGGTGCATGCCAACGGGTCCGTGGATCGTGATCGACCCGCGGCTCATCTGGCGACCGATCCAGCGTACCTTCTGCAACGCGCCATGCAGCACCAGCTCGTCGCTCTTCTCACCCTCCACGTCAAAGAACTCGCCCAGCGGCAACTGGCGCTTGCCGTGGTAGACCGTCAGGCCGCGAATTTCCGCGTTGGTCAAGGAGCCGAGGACGTCCGGCGTGATCACCTCGGCCTCCAGCGGCACAAGGGGCTCTCGTTTCAGGTGCAGGGTGATGGTCATGGGGGGAGGGGCCGAGGGGTGAACGAGTTCAGGACCGCGCGCGAGGTTACGGGGTCGGGTCCGCGCCGGGGCACGAGCGGATTTCGGGATGTTCGAGACGTTCGAGCTCCACGGGGTAGTTGTCGAACTGCATCGTGTAGCAGTCCTCGAACAGCGGCCGCATGAAGGCGTCGATGTCCGGGGCGATCGACGGCTTGACGATGTACTCGCGGCCCTGGGGCGTCTCGCGGATATCGCCATCCTCCAGCACGATCTCGCCGGCCTTGATCACATAGCGAGGATGCGTGAACATCTCGATGATGTCCTCGCTGTGGTTGAAGACGACGATGTCAGCGTCGCAGCCGACGCCCAGGTTGCCCTTGTGCGACAGGCCCAGCGCCCGGGCCGGTCCGGCCGACATGGCGGTGGCGATGTCCAGCAGCGTGTACTCGCGGTCGATCTCCGGCAGCGTGATGCGGTTCTTGATCTTGGCCGGCAGCTTCGCCATCGCCTCGTTCCGCGCATCGCGCCGCATCAACAGCTGGATGATCTCCGGATAACGCCAGAAGCAGCCGCCGTTCGGATGGTCGGTGGAGAGGAACACCTGCCAGGGATCGCGGATCAGCAGCAGCAGTTCCAGCCCGGACGCCCACTGCACGGCGTTCACCAGATTGCTGGGACGGTACGTATAGGGCACGATGCCACAGCCCGTCTCGTTCTCGACGTCCAGATTGCCCCATTTGCGTCCGGTGAGCTTATACAGCAGGTGCTGCCAGGGGCCGTCGGCCGTGATGGTGACCGTATCGCCAAAGAGCACGGCGCCGGCATCGGTGGTGACGTTCTTGTGCGTGTTGAAGTAGTCGGCGAGTCGCGTGGTGGCCGAGCACATGGTGGTCCAGTCGTCGCCGCCGTAGGCGTGGTACTGCGAGTGGGCGATGTGGGCGCGGTGGCCTTCGAGGCGTTTGAGCGTCTCGAGGGTGGTCGTGATGTTGCCGGGCAGGCCCAGGTGGTTGCAGTGCAGGTGCATGGGGTGCGGCAGGCCCAGGTCGTCGCAGATTCGCGCCAACTGGGCGATGATGTCGCCGGGCGTCAGCTGGCCGTAGCCATCGAGCGGCTCGTTCAACGCCGACGCGTCCTTGCCATACTTCCAGGTGGCGACACCGCCCGGGTTGACGGCCTTGACGCCATACGACTTGGCAGCCCACAGGTACCAGGCCACGACCTGGCGAGCCCGTTCGTACTCGCCTTTCTGCATCTGCTCCAGCATGATCTCGTTGTTCGCCATGAGCGTCAGCGAGGACTTGTCGACGATGGGGACGTCGGCCAGTTCCTCGTGGGTGTGACGAGCCGAGAGCACGGGAACGGCCGCCTCGTTGACGGTCGTGAATCCCAGGCCGGCGTACAGGTAGCCGGTGGCGAAGGTGGTGGGCGCGATCCCGCCCAGGCCGCTGCGGCGGGTCTTGGTGCGGATGAAGGCCTGCGTGCGGCGGTGATCCTCGGGAGTCATCGCGCGGGCGAAGTTGATCGCGCCGCCGGCGACGTGCGTATGGACGTCCACGCCGCCCGGGAAGATGATCATGCCCGAGGCGTCGATGACCCGGCCGCCGTCCACATGGGCCGCGATCCGGCCGTCGTCGCCGATGCAGATGTCGCGGACTTCGCCGTCGATCCCGTTGGCGGGGTCAAAGACTCTTCCTCCCGTGATTCGCAGCATGGATGTGCCTGGTCGTGATGGGGCTGGGGGTGGCGGGGGCTTAGCCCATGGCGTGCAGCATGGTCGGCTGGCTGCCTTCGGGCAGCCAGAACGGCTTCTTCGCAAGGGCCTCGTTGATCCGCCGCACCACTTCCTCGTCGGTGGGATACGGCGACTTGAGGGCCGGCTTGAGCGGCATGGGAAGTTCGTCCATCCGGTAGGCCGTGCCGGGCGCCGCAATGCCCTGGGGGGCCGTCGTAATATGCACGCGGGCCAGTTCGCTGGTCAGTGTGACATGCGGGTCCAGCACGATGGTCGGGATCCGTTTCAGGTGGTCGATGGCTGGTTGCGGCATCGTACCGCCCGGGTCCGCGCCGATGATGAACGCCGCGTCGCAATCGCCGCGCACCAGCACGTCCACCGTCGAGAATTCGCCGGGATTGTACCGTGGATAGCCGCGGTTGAACGAGATGCCGAACGGATAGCCGGTCTGCCACCGCATGATCACGTCGGCGCCGGTCACGTTCCCGTGTCCCCGCATGGGCATCGCCACGAATTTGGTGAAGGCGTTCATCTCCGCCGCCAGCGTCAGTAGCGCCGCGCTGTTCATGTGCTTGCCCCGCGTCATGGAAAGGCCCATGCCGAAGAACATGCAGCCGAACTTCGCCGACTTCATGCGGTGGATCAGGTCGTCCAGCGTCGCCCGGTCCAGGCCCGTCTCGGCGATCTGCTCGTCCGTCACGCGCTGGCCCTTGACCATCGCGCGCAGGATCGTAATCAGCTCGAAATCCTTGCCCGGTCGCACCTGCAGGAAGATATCGGCCGCCTTGACGCTCTTCGTCTCGCGGATGTCGACCAGCACCATCGTGCGGTCCTTGCGACCACGCGGAAGAAACTTGCTCTTCTGCATGATCGTGTATTTCGTGAAATGCCGGGGGTGGCACTCCGCAGGATTGCCCCCCCAGTACATGATGAAGTCCGCTCGCTGCTTCACTTCACCCAACGTGCATGTGACCTTGCCTCCCAACTGGGCGGCGATTTCCGTTGGGCCGTGTCACAACGAGGTGTGGCTGTCGAGCAGGCCGCCCAGCAGGTCGGCCATCGCCACACACTCCTTCTGCGCCTCGCAGGTCGTGTTGCTCATTCCGTAAACCAGCGGCATGTCGGCGGCGTGCAGCAGCGTCGCCGCCGTCTCGATCGCCTCGTCCAGCGTTGCTTCGCGGCCATCGACCAGGGCCACCGGATACTTCTTCTCGGCCGTGTGGTTCAGGAACCACGCCGTTCCCAGCACGCAGGCGCGGTTGGCCTTGTGGATCCGCATTTCGTCGTGGTGCAGTTCGATGTCGTCACACACGCAGCCACAGAAGGTGCAGGTTGCGTTTTGGATGACTTGCAGGCTCATCTGGGTTCTCCCCTGGTTGCGGGTTCTTCTTGTCGTTGGCTGCCGACCCCAGTGTGCCAAGCCCCGCTTCGACAGATCCGGGGGAAGCTCGCGCCACGCCCGGACGGCGTCCAGGCGCTGTCGGCTGGGCAGTACCAGATCAGTCGTTGGTCGAGCGAAGGTCGCTCGACGATGCAGGGCCGGACATCGGTTGGGCGGTGTCGAATTGGTCGGGCGTTTGATCTTCGTTCAAAGTCAACGCGTGGTCTTCGCAGGGGGAGCTGTCCGAACCGGACAGCGGCACGGTGAACACTCACCCGAGGGCCCGTCCGTGGCAGCTGCCACGGACGCGACGCGGCAGGAAACGGCCGGCCTCAATTTCCGTCCATGGCGCCGCGTCGGCGACGTCTCCTGCCGTGGAGAAGTGCGGACTATCGGGGGCCGTCAGGTCCAGTGGTCGCTTGTCGCTCATCACTCACTCCCGCAGGTGGTTCGCTTCGTCACATCCGGATCGTCGCATCCGGGAATGGATCTCCTCAGGAAAGCGGAATCACTTCCACTTCCCATCCTTTGGACGTCGGCATGCCCGTGCCGCCCGTGTCGCCCCCCATCAGCTTGCAGGTCGGGGGACCGTACGGCACGAAGATCATTCCCAGGGGGACCTTGCCCCCCTGGCACTTGAACTCGGCCTCGCCAAACTCCGTTCGCACCAACGCACTTTGCCCCTCGGCCAGCCCCAACTCCACCATGTCGGCCGCGGCCATGGTCATCGTCGTGGTCAACGCGATGTACTCCGGGGAGTGCTTCCCGACGTTGATCAGCGTGCCCTGGGTGGCCGAGCGGGCGGCGTTCAGGATAAACCGTTTTCCGGACATCAGTTACGGCTCCAAAGTGCGAACCACGATTGTACTGGCCGCCTGAGCGGGTGGCAATGTTAACCGATTGCGACGAAGAGTCGGGGCCGGACGCCGTGGTGGCAGGGGTTCCGTCCGAACGGCCTGCGCTCTCGATCCAGGCACTGTCTCACCCTGGGCAACCCGAGGGCGGCGCGGGGTTCCTGCTCCATCGGCCACGGGAACTCGGCGGTTCCACCCCTGTTTCGCGCGGGGCGAATATTTCTTCGACGCCATGGTAGGGGCAAGACGCGCGGGGTGTGCTGAGGGCGCCGAGTGGCGGTTCTGCGGAGTGTTGCCTGCGGCGGTTGCCCGTGGTCGGCCTCGGTCGGCGATCGGGCTCTCGTATTGACACCGGCCGACGCCCAGCGACCAGGGCGTCGCGAGCACCGCCGCGAACGCTCGCCGGCCGTCACGTCGCGTGAGTTGCCAGCCACCGACTCCGATGAGGAGTTGGCTGGAGCGATTCTGGCAGATAGGGTGAGGCACACGCCCTGCGGGCCGCATGGCGGGGTTCTTCGGGGTGGTGGGAGAAACGATTCCGTGGCAGCGGCAGCGGGCGTGGGCCTCCGGCAGTTACGTATTGAAGCCCATTCCCGACTCGTACCGGTATCGTAAAGCGTGGGCCGTTGTGTCGACGAGTTGAGTGGTTCCGCACGACTCCTCGGCGGCGTGAGTCTGTGTCGGAGCCGAACTTTCGCGGCACGAAGCGTAAGTCATCGAAGTCTTCAGAGGGGCTGGCCAACTCTTGCGGAAAAAGCCTTGACTGCACCGTTCCGGAGCGGTTCGCTGTTGACTCGACGATTTTGCGACTCGGGGCCCGTTCCTCGACTGGTTCCTGCTGCGCAGGATGCGTAAACTTTGCTCCCTCCATGGGGTGGCAACGTCTTGGCACGATCAAACACCCGGTGGATCCCCTATTCTTCGTGGCGATGCCTCGATCGTTTGTCCGACAAATAGATCACGATTCCGCCGGTACCGAACGACGGCCCCCAGGGAATTCGATACGGAAGCACGGGGGAGCTTGAAGAAGCCTGAGCCTGTGAAGCCGGATCATTGAGTCCTTTTCAGCCTTCGGAACGACTTATGAAGCTTGAACGATCGTCCAACTGGCCTGCGTGGGTGGTTCTTCTGCTGCTGGTTGGAACCTGGTGGGTGGGCGGCAACGCCTGGGGGCAGGAGGGGGCTTCGCCGTCCGACGCGGCGACGGCCGCCGTGCAACCTTCGGGGCACGCGCACGTGGGGGGCGAGGCGAGTTTGAAGCTGCCCGACCTGAATCGCGCAACCTTCCTGGGCGGACAGGTCGGTGGCCGCACGCTGCTCTACAGCGGCGTGGTGGTCTGCGTGCTGGGGCTAGCGTTCGGCTTGACCGTGTCCGGGCAGTTGAAGAGGCTGCCGGTGCATGCGTCGATGCTGGAGGTCTCTGAGCTGATCTATGAGACCTGCAAGACGTACCTCCTGACCCAGGGCAAGTTCCTGTTCATGCTCTGGATTTTCATCGCCGCGGTCATCGTCTTTTACTTCCACTACCTGCTGCACTTCGATGCCACCAAGGTGGCGATCATCCTGGCCTTCAGCGTGGTTGGCATCCTCGGCAGCTACCTGGTGGCCTGGTTCGGGATCCGGGTGAACACCTACGCCAACTCCCGCACCGCCTTCGCGTCCCTGCGCGGCCAGGCATTTCCGTGCTATTCCATTCCGCTGAAGGCGGGCATGAGCATCGGCATGTTGTTGATCAGCGTGGAACTGCTGCTGATGCTGGTGATCCTGATGTTCGTGCCGGGCGATTACGCCGGTCCTTGCTTCGTGGGATTCGCGATTGGCGAGTCGCTGGGAGCGGCGGCACTGCGAGTCGCAGGCGGCATTTTCACGAAGATCGCGGACATCGGCGCGGACCTCATGAAGATTGTCTTCCGCATCAAGGAAGACGACGCGCGCAACCCGGGCGTCATCGCGGACTGCACCGGCGATAACGCTGGCGACTCGGTGGGGCCCTCGGCCGACGGTTTCGAAACCTACGGCGTGACGGGCGTGGCGCTGATCACCTTCATCCTGCTTGCCGTCCGCGATCCGCAGGTGCAGGTGGAGCTGCTGGTCTGGATCTTCATGATGCGCGTCATGATGGTCGTCTCCTCGGCTCTATCGTACTTCGTGAACGAGCGACTGGCGGTGGCGAAGTACGCCGCGGCCAAGCACTTCAACTTCGAGGCGCCGCTGACTCTGCTTGTCTGGCTGGCTTCGCTGTCCTCCGTCCTGCTCACCTACGTCGCCTCCGCGCTGCTGATCCCGCAGTTGGCCGGAGATGAGTCGCTCTGGTGGAAGCTCTCCACGATCATCACCTGCGGCACCCTGGCCGGGGCGGTGATCCCGGAGATCGTCAAGGTGTTTACCTCCACCGAGTCGCGGCATGTCAAGGAAGTGGTGATCTCGTCCCGCGAGGGTGGCGCGTCGCTGAACATCCTGTCGGGCCTCGTCGCCGGTAATTTCAGCGCCTACTGGCTCGGCATCATCATCATGCTGCTGATGGGGATCGCGTACGGCATGAGTCTGTTGATCCCGGCCGACATGATGGTGGCACCCGCCGTCTTCGGCTTTGGGCTCGTGGCCTTTGGCTTCCTGGGCATGGGGCCGGTGACGATCGCCGTCGACAGCTACGGGCCAGTTACGGACAACGCGCAGTCGGTCTACGAACTGTCCATGATCGAGTCGCTGCCGAATGTGGCGAGCGAAGTCCAGCGGGAGTTCGGCTTTACGCCCGACTTCGCCATGGCGAAGGAGAACCTAGAGCTCAATGACGGTGCTGGCAATACCTTCAAGGCTACGGCCAAACCGGTGCTGATCGGCACGGCCGTGGTTGGGGCCACGACGATGATTTTCTCGATCATCCTCGAGCTGACACACGGCCTGCAGCCGCACCTCATGGGAA
>CAZUJM010000143.1:0-15208 GCA_964620405.1 uncultured Pirellulaceae bacterium
AGCATCGGCCAATCGGCCGGATCGAGCGACCCAGGCCGTCTGAGCGAACGGCTGCGAGGGCATGGCTGCGGCGGTGCTCCGGTTGGGCCGCGCTCGCGATGAAGTGGCTTCCGGTTCAGGACTCTACGACACGCTTCGTGTCTCTTCGCACACGCCCCTCCCCACCCAGTGTGTTTTTATATGCGGTCGAGCCAGGATGGCTAGACCACCGATCGCTTTTCCAACACCACACCAAACGGAACGGCGAAGGGACTGCAGCACCCCGGGTTCAATGTCACCGGCTTCACGGGCCTTTCGTCGCCGGTGACTTTCCGGTTCTACACCTGGACCCAGTCGACCCTTCGCTACATGGACTTCCAGAACGTGCAGTTCCACAGCCATGCTCTGAGTTCAGGCACGGTGCCTGAGCCGTCGTCGGCTCTCATCGTGGGCCTGACCTGCGGTGGTTTCCTGCTGAGTCGTCGCCGCGTTGGCTAAACGTGGGCGGGGCGGCAGCGGTCAGCTAACGGGTGCGGAGTTCTGATAATCGCCTCCGTGACCCTCAGTCCAAATCTTCGCACCCTCCGTGGTGAAAAAAGAATCCTGCCGCAAAACCAACGCGAAGTCCTGGGAAATTAACCACGGAGGACTCGGAGGAGGCACGGAGGACCACGGAGGTTGCCGCCCGAGCGGGCTTCAGCGCCTGCGGGCGGTTGGTCGAACAGAAGGGCCAGGCCCGGCTGGTCTGGCCTTGATCGGACGGCTCTTGGCCGCTTACCAGCGGCGGTGCTTGCGGCGGCGCGAGTCGCGTTTCAGCAGCGAGGGCACTTCTCGCTTCTCGGCCGGGGGAGCTTCCCCGCCCGGTTCGCCCGAGGGGGCGGATTCCGACTTCTTGCTGACCAACTCCATGTCCTTGATGTCGTCGCGGATCAGCAGGCGGTCGATCCGCTGTTCGATCTTCGTCAGCTCACCGCCCTCTTCCGGCGTCACGAACGAGTAGGCCACGCCTTCGCGGCCCATGCGTCCCGTGCGGCCGACGCGATGCACGTAGTCGTCGCAGAAGGACGGGATGTCGTAGTTGACGATGTGCGACACGCCCGAGATGTCGATGCCGCGGCCCATCACGTCGGTCGCCACCATGAACCGCACTTCCTCGCTGCGGAACCGGGTCATGGCGCGATCGCGTTCTCGCTGGGCCATGTCGCCGTGCATGCAGCCCGCGCCCTCGAAACGTTTCTTGAGCCGTTCGAAGATCTTTTGCGCACCGATCTTGGTGCGGCAGAAGATGATCGCCTGACGCGGCTGTTCCCGTTCCAGCAACCGCACCAGCAGGTCGAACTTGCGGTCAGGGGTCACCGTGAAGTAGTACTGGTCGATCGTCTCGACCGTCATGTCCGATTCGGAGAAGTTGAGCGTCTGCGGATCGCGCATGTACTTTTCCGCGAGCCGCAGCACGGGCGGCGGCAGCGTGGCGCTCAGCAGCAGCGTCTGTCGATCCTGCGGGCAACGACGGAGGATCTTTTCGATGTCGGGTCGGAATCCGACGTCGAGCATCCGGTCGGCTTCGTCCAGCACCACGCAGTCGACGCGGTCGAACGAAAGCGTCTTGCGGGACAGATGGTCCAGCACGCGTCCCGGCGTGCCCACCAGCACGTGTACGCCCTTCTGCAGCTTCGTGACCTGGCTCTTGAGCGGCGTGCCGCCGTAAATCGCGGCGCAGGATACCTTCAAGCCGCGGGACAGTTTCTCGACCTCGTCCTTGACCTGCACGGCCAGTTCGCGCGTCGGCACCAGGATCAACGCCTGGGGCAAGGGCGACCGGTCCTTCAGGTCCAGCAACTCAAGGATCGGCACGACGAACGCCGCCGTCTTGCCCGTGCCCGTGCGGGCCTGGCCGATCACATCGCCCTCCTGCAAAGCGAAGGGAATCAATCCCGCTTGGATGGGCGTCGGCTTTTCATAGCCGGCCGCCTTCAATGCCGCCATCATGTCGTCGGACAGGTCCAACTCATCAAAACTGTCGGCGGCGAACTGCTCCTTGGAAGCCATCGTTCCTCATCTGATCGTGAAGGGTTTGGTCGGAATGTCGACCTCTTCCGCGGGGTCAACCATCGCCGGACGTGCCGTTGCCTTGCTGCCTGCCGCCCGTCTCTCGGACATCACGTCTCGGCATCGCGGGCTGCAGCCATCACCAGGCCCTCGGGCGTCACTGGCCCGGGGATCCAAGGCATCCGGGGATCACGGAAGCCTGCCGGCGCGTCGACAACGTTCCGAACCGATGCGATTCTCATCGTCCCGGGATCGAGCACGCGACATCGGAGAGAGTAGCGGACGAACAAGGGGCTCTTCGCTCCACTGGGAGCGTGCCCCCATCCGTGCCTGGCCCAGCCTCCGTGCCTGCACTTGCTCAGGCTCGACCCACTGGTGACAGCATTGTAGCCAGCTTCAAGGCGGGGGGGCACCTGCCTTCCCGGGAAAGCTCGAGATTTTCCTGACCGATCCTCCGGGGATGACTGGCCCGAGAGTCGCCGCTACTCGCGAAAACGTTGGGGGGACCCGTCCGCTGAAGACCGGTGATGTTTCGGGGAGGCCCGAGGAAGGCCGCCGCATGATGGCTCCTGGGAATCGACCGACGGCGAGAGACGACCGCGGGCAGGAAGCTAGTTGGGCGGAAACAGAATAGGCCGGCGGGCAGAGGGTGAAATCCTGCCGGCCGGCCTGTCTCGTTGTGACATGTTCGGTGGTAGCCGAAGAACCGCTTAGTTGGCCGGAGCCGCAGCGGGAGCAGCCTTGGTGGTCTTGCGCTTGGCAGCCTTACGCTTCACAGCGGTGCCCTTCGCAGCCTTCTTGGCGCCCTTCTTCTTCGGAGACCGCTTGGCGACCTTCTTCTTGGTGGCCTTCTTCTTCGTCGAAGCGGAACGCTTCGCCGAACGCTTGGCCGAGGCCTTCTTGGCGGTCTTCTTCGCGGTCTTCTTCTTCTTTGCCATCGTGATGGCTCCTGTTCGTCGGGTACCCAACCTACCCATGCAAACGCTCCCCCTGGGTACCCTGTCGGGGGAAGCTGCGTGTTTCGAAACCACAAGCACCAAGGACTGGCATCCGCAAGCCTTGCGGCTGGCGGAGAAGCCACCCCGTGAGTTCCATTTCTCGACCGCGGCCTGTTCGGATTGAACTCCGAGGGAGTCTCATCCGATTTCGCGGTTCGCAATCCACGGCGATCCCTGATTCGGGGTTCGCCGCCTGTTCGCGCACATGATGCAAGTCGTCCGTGTCGATCCCTGACGGTTCGCATCCCTGCAGCGGCCGATCAACTGGGCGACATCCGCTAGCGAACGGCCCCAGCCAGTCTCAGCCTGGACAGGCTGTTCGCTGGCACGTCACCGAACACTACCTCGTCTGCTTCCCTGGTCGCGGACAACCGAATGCCCGGGCCTGGGATGCGATCGACGAGCGAGTCCGCGACGTCGGGTCGTCCATGGCGATGCCAGCAGATCCCCACGGCCATGGAAACCTGCCCTCCAACCGGATCCTGGACCTGCCCCGAAGGCATCGGCATGGTCTCGCCGCTTCACCCTGGGTCGGCCGGTTTCCGGCCGCGTACCTCTCCCCGCAAGATTCTCGCCAGCACGTCCCGCCGACACACCCTATTCGTGTGGAACTGCAGTTCGCTCGTTTTCCTCGGGTCGGTACTGGACCGCCGGTGATCACTGCGAACGTTTGCGTCTACACTGAGGGTTTCGATGCCCGTGTACTTGAAGACACATGCACCTGAGGGCCGGCCGCGGACGAGCCTCCGTTGAGGAGTCGATCGCGTCTCGATCCGATTGCGACCGTTTTCAGTCGCAACCGTTTCGTGGTCACAACGGCTAGTGTCGCAGGACACCAACCACCTTGACCATGTCGCGCATTGAACCAAGTCCGCCCGTCTTTCGTCAAGATTAATTTGCGTTCCTCAAACAAACTTTTGCAAATCGCGCGCATCCTACTCGTCCGAAACTCACGGCGTGTATGGCATGCGAGGAGTCGTTGATGTCGGATCGAGTGACTGAGTGGCGTTATCATCTGGAGTTGCGCGAGGATCGCGTCGAATCGCGCGATGTCGCGGACGATGCGGCGAATAAGCCGGTTTTCAGGCCGGAATTCGCGGGTTTTTCGCGCGACGAGTTCCAGCGAATGTGGGATCTGCTCGCTTCACTGGCCAGTCGCGAGGCGCTCCACGCACCGTCCATGAACGCGCTGCTGGAAGCGCTCGTGCGCGATCAAGCGACGACTTCCGCGCTGATGGAAATCGGGGTCGCGGAAGCGAAAAAAATTTCGGAAATCCACGAAGCTTGCGGACCGTTCTCGATCAACCGTCATCGCCTTTTGCAATGGCTGGCGACCACGGGACAGCCGGAGGCGTGGGCCACGTGCGCGGCGTTGCTGGCAGCCGATCCTCCCCGCGACATCCGGCACCTGGTCGAAGTCGTGGCGCCGTTTTGGAAGACGCACCAGGGCCCGTTTGATCGCCTTTTCCCGCGTCTCCTGGACGCCGTGGAGCATCCCGCCGCCGCCTCGGTCGTGCTCGATCTCGCCAACTACGTCGTCCGCGCCGGCCGCCTTCCGCAGCATCCCGGACGCGATCGCGCCGACGCCTGGACCGCGCTGCTCGGCGATGTCGTGGAACGTCTGGAATGGTTCGAGGAAGCGTCGCGAACCGGGGGCGTGCGCGACCTTGAGGTGGCGGGCCAGGTGACCGAAGTCATCGCCGTCGCCATCTCCCTGACCGACTCGCTGACCCTGCTTGATCACCGACCGGCCATCGGGAAGTTCAATCGCTTGCTGGGGCTGGAGCATCGTCGGCTGCGCGTGGAAGCCGCCGCGGCGCTGGCTCGCATGGAGGAACCCGCCGGACTGGAGGCGCTGCAGGCACTCGCCAAGGAACCGCTGGTGCGACTGCGGGCCCTGCACTACGCGGATGAGGTAGGGAAGCTCGACGACATGCCTGAAGAGGCGCGTCGGCCGGAGTCGATCGCCGAGGCGCAGCTCGTCGTGCGGCTCGCGGAACCTGACCTCTTCGGCGTCCCGCCGCGGAGTCTGGAGCTGCTCGATCACCGCGAGCTGGACTGGCCTTGCGAAGACGAGCCGTGCGAGTGCTTCCTGTTTCGCTATCAATACGGAGAATCGCCAAACGGTTGGTCGAGCATCGCGATCGCCGGGCCCTTCAGCCATGCGCTGCCCGTGGATCTGGACCATCTGGAGATCGACGACGTCTACGCCGCCTACGCGGGGGCCTCCGTCGAGCATCCCGAGCTGCGGCAGGTGGCCCTGGAAGACGCTTCGCCCCCGCAGCAGGTCTTCCTCCGCCGGGCCGTCAGCCACCTCGCCGACGCCGGCTTTCGCGACGTGCGCCCCGCCTTCCTGGGCGTCTTTTTCGGTGTCCCGGCGCTGGTGGCCGCGGCTCGTCGGAACTCCCAGGCCGGTTTCGCCGTCGTCGATGAACGCTTCCAGGCGATCTGGTTTCCCCAGGTGCATTCACGTGGTGTTGATGCCGAAACGGCCTACTGCATCTACCTGGGACGCGAACTGCTAAAACATCGCAACACCGCTGCGTCCCACGAGGAGAGTGACGGGGAGGGTGACCTAGACGAGTAGAAGGAAGAGGGGTGCGTTCGAGGCGCTGGGCCTTCGCCCCGGACCTCTAGTGCCCGATCCGCGAAGCCTTTACGATGAAGCACCTGTGGGCCGCGGGAAACTCCTGCGGTTGCGGCCGTGGGGCCAGCGGTAGGAAGTCGGATACCAGAGACCGGAAGACGGGTCTGCCGGCCGCCTGCTCCGGTTGCGGTGCGCCCGCAGTCCGCAGCTCCTTCAACTCCTCCAAGATCCTCACGCATCCAAGGAAACCATCGTCCGATGTTCGAGTTCATCGAAGTCGCTCCGCCCGACCCGATTCTGGGGTTGAATGAAGCCTTCCTGAAGGATCCTCGCCAGGAGAAGATCAACCTGGGCGTGGGAGTGTTCGTGGACGACGCGGGCAACACGCCCGTGCTTGACTGCGTGAAGGCGGCCGAGGAGATGATCGTGCAGCGGGAACGCACGAAGTCCTACCTGCCCATCGGTGGTTCCGCCGCGTACGACGCCCGCGTGCAGCAGCTGCTGCTCGGCGAGGAGGGAGCCGCTCAGCTTGAGGGACGCGTGGCCACGCTGCAGACTCCCGGCGGCACCGGTGCGCTGCGCGTCGCCGCCGACTTCATCCGCCAGCGATTCCCTCGCGCCACGGTCTGGTGCAGCCAGCCCACCTGGGCGAACCATCCCCAGATCTTCCAGGCTGCCGGGCTGGGAGTGGAGGCCTACCCGTACCTGGACGCCTCGCAACGCGGCCTCGATTTCGACGCGATGCTCGATCGGCTGCGGCAGCTGCCGGCCGGCGACGTGGTCCTGCTGCACGGCTGCTGTCACAACCCCAGCGGCGTCGATCCCACCCCGGAGCAGTGGCAGGCGATCGCCGAGTGCCTGGCCGAACACCAACTGCTGCCCCTGGTCGACTTCGCCTACCAAGGCTTCGGCAAAGGCCTCCGCGAAGACTCCGTGGGCCTCGCGACGCTCGTCAAGTCGCTCCCCGAAATCCTCGTCTGCAGCTCGTTCTCCAAGAACTTCGGCCTCTATCGGGAACGCGTCGGCGCGCTCACCGTCCTGGCGGGCACTCCGGCCGTTACCCAGGCCGTCGTCAGCCAGCTGAAGACCTGCGTCCGCACCAACTACTCCAACCCGCCCGCCCATGGCGCGCAGGTGGTCGAGACGATCCTCGGCGACGAAACCATGCGCCGCTCCTGGGAAACCGAACTCGCCTTCATGCGCGACCGCATCAGCCACATGCGGACCTCGTTCGTCGAGACGATGCGCAAGCACGCGCCGCACCACGATTTCAGCTTCCTGCTGCCCCAATTGGGGATGTTCTCCTTCTCGGGGCTCAAGCCCGAGCAGGTGGATCGACTGCGGGATGAGCATGGGATCTACATGGTGCGGACCGGCCGCATCAACGTCGCCGGCATCACCTCGAAGAACATCGACCCGCTGTGCCGGGCCGTGGCCAGCGTACTCTAAGAAGGCCGGCCGCCTTGCTGGGGCCGGGCTGTCGGTCCGGGATGTTCCCAGACCTGGATAGACCAGCCTCCCGAATGCCGGGAGGCTGCGAGGCTGGACGGCTCGGTCAGGCTCGGAAGTATCTGCGAAGCCACAGACTTACCGCGTCGCAGCCAAGCCGCTAGCGGCTCTTTTCTCCGTCACCTTCCCGGGTGGCGGGCGGCAGCTTCTTGGGAACGCCCGCCGACTTGATGAAGCGATCCGAGGCGGCTTCCTGTCGCGAGAAGTGCTCGCGTTTCCGCCGTCGTGCCACCTCCTGCATGTCGGCCACCGTGTCCACCTCGTCGACGATCTCCTCGCCGATCAACGCCTCCAGCACGTCCTCCAGCGTGACGATTCCCGTCAGGTCGCCCAGGTCGTCCATCACGCCGAACAGATGGGTCCGGCGGCGCAGGAACGACTTCAGCAGCACATGCCCCGGCAGGTTTTCCGAGACGAAGAACAGCGGCTTGGCGAGGTCGGCGAGCTGCATGTCGAAGCGGTCGTGGGCGACCCCCGCCAGGATATCCCGGCTCATCACGAAACCGATCCACATTTCCGGGTCACGGTGGGAGTAGACGGGGATGCGGGAGTGGACCCAGTCCTTGATCTGGTCGAACGCTTCCTTCAGCGTCAGGTTGTCCGGCAGCTTCAGCACCACCGGACGCGGCGTCATGATCTCCCGCGCACGCAGGTCGTCCAGTTGCAGCACGTTGCGAACCAGGGCCGCCTCGTAGTTCAGGATGCTGCCCTCCTCGGCGCTCATCTGCGCCATCTGGGCGACCTCCTCTTCCGGCGCGCTCAGGTACGGCTCGCTTGGCTTCACCACGGCCGTGATGCGTTCGATCAGCCAGATCACGGGAGTCAGGCCGGTCACGATCCAGGACCAGGGCCGCGCCAGTGCCCGCGCCAGTGGCTGGTTGTAGACCACGCCCAGTACCTTCGGCAGGATTTCGGAGAAGAGGAGCACGCCGAGCGTGAAGAGAGTCGAGAAGACCAGCAGCGACTTCTCGCCGAACAGCTCGGTCGCTTGCCAGCCGGCGATGGCGGCGCCCATCGTGTTGGCCGCCGTGTTGAAGATCAGGATCGCCGTGATCGGCTGTTCCATGTTCTGCTTGAAACGCGCCAGGATTCGACCCGAGACACTGCCCGTTTCCTCGAGGCCCCGCACGTACGGTACCCGTACCGCGTAGAACGCCGCTTCGCTCATCGAGCAGAAGGCCGAGAGACCGATTACGATGACGACCGACAGAACGAACAGTTCCATGGCACTCCCGTCGCTTTCCGAACTAGCCACATACCGACCCACTACTATACCGGTTTGCGATGCGGGCCGAGAGCGGAGGAGGGCTTGGCTGCCCGCAGCGTCCCGGCCTCAGCCCCCTTTCACCGTCTCGACCGGCAGTCCCCGGCTGGATACGGCAGGAACTCTGGCCCCATCCACGGGGCCCGAAAGGCGGCCGCCTGCGTCCGGTGACGCGGGGAACCGCTGGGGCCGTGGAGGTCGCTTGTTCGGTCGGGCGGCCCGGCAGGCGGGGCGCGGGGAACCGTGCGCGGCAAACCGTGCGTGGGATGACAGGTGGCGTGACGCTATAATGCGGCCGCCTGCAGGCCCTCGTCCTGAACCGTTTCGCGGCCCGCGCATGATCCCGATCGGCTGGCTCGATCGGTTCGCCTGCATCAGGTTCCCTCCACGATCAATCGACCCTCCAGGATCCACTCCATGCCTCTTCCCATCCGCCGCTCTTCGAATTACCCCGGTGTTCGCTCCGCTGCCTGCCTTCCGCTGCTTCTGCTCGCCTTTCTCGCGATGGCCCCGGCGGCATGCGCCGACGAACCCCTGCCGCGCGGCCAATGGGTCGCCCTCTTCAATGGCCAGAACCTCGAAGGCTGGACGCCCAAGATTCGCTACTGCGAACTGGGCGACAACTACAAGCAAACGTTCCGCGTCGAGGACGGTCTGCTCAAGGTGCGATACGACGGCTACGACGAGTTCAACGAGCGGTTTGGTCATCTGTTCTACAAGCAGCCGTTTTCACACTACCGCTTGCGCATCGAATACCGTTTCGTCGGCGACCAGGTGAAGGGCGGGCCCGGCTGGGCCACCCGCAACAGCGGCGTGATGCTGCATGGGGAGATGCCCCAGACCATGGGCAAGGACCAAGACTTTCCGGCGTCGATCGAAGTCCAGTTCCTGGGCGGCCTCGGCGCCGGCCCTCGCTCGACCGCCAACCTCTGTACCCCCGGCACGCATGTCGTCATGAATGAGAAACTCATCAAGCAGCACTGCACCAGTTCGACTTCCAAGACCTACGACGGAGATGGCTGGGTCACGGTGGAGATCGAAGTCCACGGCAATCGCGTCATCCGCCACAAGATCGACAACCAGGTCGTCCTCGAATACAACCAGCCCCAGCTCGACGATGCGGATGCTCACGCCCGCGACCTGGCTACCAAGCAGGGAACGGTCCAGTTGAGCGGCGGTTCCATCTCCCTCCAGTCCGAAAGCCACCCGATCGATTTTCGAAGCGTCGAAATCATGGTGCTGGAGGAGTAGGGAAGGGGAGGCGCACCAAACGTTGATCGTGCGCACGCGCTCCTCGCCGCTCGCCTACGCGGCATCGCGTCCGGAGGAAACCATGCCTTCCGGGCGCCCCTTCATTCCTGGGCCGCAGGTCCCGATCCCAAGTGCTTTTGCCGGCTCTGCAATGCTTGATCGAGGTCGATGAGCTTGGCCTCGACCGTGTCGAGCAGTTCGGCCTGCCGCCGCTCGTCCGGCTCCTGCTGCAGCTCGTCCATCAGCTGGTTCGTTTCGGTCAAGGCATCCGTGAAGAGCCGTTCGATCGCCTGCTCGCACCGGTCCGAGATCTGCTGCTCGACCGCCGGGTCGCTGTACAGCAGCACGATCAACTGCGTGCTGTCGCAGTTCTCACCGGACGCGGCAGGTCCGTTCAGCATGGCCGATACCTTCCGGCGGTCGTTGCGATAGATCCGCGTCCGGTCGTGATGAAAGTGCGGAGCACCGAAGAGATGCTCCAGGTAGTCCCCCAGCGGGGACTCGAAATCGCCCGGTACGTGGATGATGAAACCGAACTCATCGCGTGACAGCGTCCAGTCCAAGCGGTCGCGCGGATCCGAGGACTGGCAGTCGACGGCGTCGAGGCCTTGGCGATGGAATTCCGTCGACAGGAACCGCAGCAGTCCGCAGTCGCGCGCGGCGATCTCTAGGGAAGCATCGGACGGCTCCTGGGAAGCATCGTATGGGCCATCGTGCATGGGAGAGTCGCCTTAGATGAGATCGGGAGAGGCCGTTTCGTTTCCGGCTGACGCATGATAGCAGCCGTGCATCGGCCGGTCTGCTTTTTTCTGATCATCGCCTCGCGGGACGTGTTGGGGCGTTGCAGTGCCGCCCCGGTACCGGGGCGGCTCCGCGGTGGAACGGTCATCCTGGAGAAGAATTGTTGACTCGGTACAGGCAACCGAACGTGTCCCGACAGCGGGCGGTGCTCGGTGGATCACCGGTCCCCGGTGCTGGCGGCGTGTGTGCTGCCTCGCGGAGATCGAATACTCGACTTGACCCATATTTCCCAGCAGGGCTAGATTGTTCGTCGTCTGGCGGCGGAAGAAAAAGGGTCGGCCGTCGCGGTGCTGGCCAGCGATCATGCCAACAGTCAGGGAGTGACACGCGTTGTCTCCCGTGCGGGAAAGGATGCTCATGCGACAAGTTGCTGCAACACTCACAAGGGTCGGTTTGGGATTCTGTTTCATCGCCGTGGCGACGGTGTTCGCCGGTGGTGCCGCCTGGGCGCAGACGCGCGAAGACAACACGGTGGCTCAGTCCATCGAAGTCTTCCGCGAGGTCATGGAGATTCCCGCGAACGGAATTCCGGCGGCGCTGCTGAAGGATGCCCATGGCGTGGCGGTCATTCCCCGAGTGATCAAGGGCAGCTTCGTGGTGGGAGCCCGCCACGGCAACGGCGTGCTGCTGGTGCGTGATGAGCAGGGGAGCTGGCACGCTCCTGTGTTCATCACGCTGACGGGCGGCAACATTGGCTGGCAGGTTGGAGTCCAGGCGACGGACGTGGTGCTGATCTTCAAGACGCCGCAGAGCATCCAGGGCATCATGAACGGCAAGTTCACCTTGGGCGCCGACGCGGCCGTCGCGGCGGGGCCCGTGGGTCGACAAGCGGCCGCCGGCACCGATACGCGGCTGTCCGCCGAAATCTATTCCTACTCGCGCAGCCGCGGCCTGTTCGCCGGCGTCTCGTTCGACGGCTCGGTTATCCAGGTCGACTCGCTGGCGAACGCTTCGTACTACCGAGCCCCCAGCGTTGGGGCACCGGTGGTCGTTCCGCCGGCCGCGCAACAGCTGGTGGGCAACATCTCTCGCTTCACCGGCGGCGGCACGAACGGCGCCCCGCCCAATCCGGCCGATGCCGCTCGCCCTTCGCAACTCGCCGCCCGACACTCCAAGGACGAAGCGACCCTGATCCGCGATGAACTCGCGCTGGTCGCCCCGCAACTTTACAAGATGCTGGATCCCACTTGGCAGAACTATTTGGCGTTGCCGCTGGAGGTCTACTATGAAAACGGTCATCCCACCCCCGAAGCCATGAAGGCGTGCCTGGATCGCTTCGAAGCCATTCGCCGCGATCCACAATACACGCGACTCGCCGAACTGCCCGAATTCCAGTCGACCTACGGTCTGCTAAAACACTACGCGCAGGAGATGGAGCAGTCTCCCCAGATGCTGACCCTGCCCGCGCCGCCCC
Source organism: uncultured Pirellulaceae bacterium (assembly GCA_964620405.1). Taxonomy (GTDB): domain Bacteria; phylum Planctomycetota; class Planctomycetia; order Pirellulales; family Pirellulaceae; genus CAZUJM01. The sequence continues at coordinate 11,853 of CAZUJM010000143.1, forward strand.
CAGGTGCTCCCGCTCCCTGATCCAGCCACGCGTTCTCACGACGCGATCGGCTCGCCGAGTTCCCGTTTCCGCTTGGACCGACGATCGAATCGCTCGGCCCAAGCGGAGGCTACGGATTCAAGATCCCAACGCATGCGCTCGGCGCGACGAGCTGTCTCGCCGAGCCGGTGCGACTTCTACGCGGCGCACCCGCCGTCGTCGGGGAACTGCCGCCGCAGGGCGGCCACCAGTTTGAGCGTATCGCGACGCACCTTCTGGTTGTTCATCCCCAGCAGGTTGCCGATCTCCGGATAGCTCTTCTCCTCGATAAACCGCAGGCTCAGCATCTCCTGGCAGATCGGCGGCAGCGCATGGACCTCTGCCATCACCCGCGGCAGGATCTCTCGGTCTTCCAGACGCTGCTGCTCCGCCCGATACTTCTCCACATGCGGCTCCACATGCAGGCCCGCGAACTGGTCGGCGTACTCCTGCTGCCGCTTGCGCCGGCGCGTCGCGCTGCGGAATCGGTCCATCACATAGTTTCGCACCAGGGTGCCCAGCCATTTTTCCAGCGGACCCACCTCGGGTGACCAACGTTGCTTTGGCGACATCTGGTAAAGTCGCTGCAGGATCTCGCTCTTGACCTCCTCGGCGATCAACTCCCGATTCGGCGTCCCCCGATCGATCGTCTGATACGCCACACGCAAGATCCAATCCTCCCACGCCAGGGCGAACGCATCGAAGTCCTTGGTCGATCCGGTCTCGTAGAAACGCCGCAGTAGATCAGCTTGCATGGTTTTGCTCCTGAAGTGGTTTTACGATCACCGAACACGACGCGAGGTGCTTCGAACTGCTCCTGCTCTCTTGCCGCAGGCCCGCCGCTCGCCGCCGTTCCAAGGCGACCCGCTGCTTGCCAGAAGGCATTGACCGGTAGTTGTTCGAAGAAGGTCTAAAGATGGGGGAGTGCGATTTCGGTTCAGGGTTCCTTTCACAAAAAACTTCTCAGTGGTCCTTGGACGCCTCTTGGCCGCGCGGCCCCAGACGCCTCGACCGCGGTGGTTCACGACGTTTACTTGCCTCGAGTGACGCTCCTTCCCGAGGTATCTGTTCCCGGTGCGCTTGTTCTCCGCAGGAGTCCCGATCGAGGGTTCCAGTGACGTTCGAGGGGCCGCATTGAACGCGACGCCCGCCTCGCCAGCAACCAGCGGTCTCCCGAAAGCCCAACGAACCCCAACCAGTTGCCGCCTGCGGCCGTGGCTTGGTCGCGCGGCTCCGTTCCGCTGGCCCATTCCTCGCCACCCGCCATCAGGGTTCGAAGTTTCGCCACCGGCGTGACACGTTTGGTCACGGCTCCTGAAATAAGTCTCTTGCCAGGCGTGTTAAGTGTTTATGCATTAAGTCTTTAGGGGAAATTTGCGAATTTCCGAGCGGCCGGACAAGGACTTCGCCCCGGTGGCGAAAAGACGGTGGTTCGCAGGTGGATAGGGAATCGTTGGCGAGGAGGTTGGGGGATCGAAGCCCCCGGCGTCTGGGGACGCTCAGCAGTGCCACGCGAGTCCATACCCGCGCTGAATCGCACGCGGGTCCACCGTCCGCATGTCCTTCCTGGGACACGAGATTGCTCACTCCCGAAGTTGACTTCTCGGCGCGCGCCCCGCGTGGCCATGCACGACGACTCCTCCTCTTGGCACTCTTCGCGCGCGCGACGCCGCACCGCAATTTTTGGTGGATGCGATGCATGGATGTAATGCGAGGGCCTTGCTTCAGCCAAGAGGTTGCAACGTCGCGCGGGCGATGCGTGAAGCAACACCGCAATCGTGATGCGTCGACTGGCGGACAGGAAGTCAGGTGAACGCGGTCCTTGTCCGTGGACACGCGGGAATTCGTCGTCCGTTCGCGTGACTGGATACCACGACTGCGGATTGGCGACTACTGGCAAAGAAGTACGGCTGCGCGGCGGCAGCGTTTCGTCTATGTCCCCCGAGCAGGCGGTACAGGCCTTCTCGTTTGCTCGATGGAAACGCGGATTGCTGAATTGTGCGTTCCGTCGCGCGTCTTGCGGCAGACCCAAGTGGCTGGAACTCAAAGGTGGACGACGTGAAGATGACCGCGCGTACTCGAAAACTGTCTCGCAAACTGGGACGCTCTCGCAAGCTGGGCCGTTCGATGAGGACTCCAGCGAACCGGCATACGCAACTGGAGCTTCTGGAAACACGCGCGGTGATGACGGTGTTTGGCGGATTTGAAATCGACGGGGACCTGGTCGTCAACCAGGGCGCAGCGGACTGGGCCAGTGTCGGGCAGGTAGCGATCGCGAAAGACCTCTTCAACTCGGCGACCGACGAGTCGTTCGGCGCCGGCGTGAAAGAAGATACGATCAACCCGGAAGTCGCACTGGGGGCCATTCCTCCCAACAAGAGCGACCTGACGCGTCTCTACGTCGCTGACCAGAGCTACAACGGTGATCAGTATCTGTTCCTCGGGTGGCAGCGTTGGAAGGAGTCGGGCGACACCACGTTGGACTTCGAGCTGAACCAGTCCGACCAGGAGTACAATGCTGGCCAGGGCATTCCCGTCAGGACGGCGGGCGATCTGCTCTTTACCTACGACCTGAGCAGCCAGGGCACGGTCGTCATCTCCTACCGGGAATGGATCGATAATCCCGCCGTGGCCGGGGACGAGAAGTGGGGAGTGGAGAACCCGCTGAGCAGTGGTGGCTTCGCGGAGGGAGCGATCAATACCACCGCCGTGCTGGATCCGCTCGGTGACGACGCTCCGCGGACCCTGAAGACGGCCACTTTCGGCGAACTGGCCGTCAACCTGACGGCCGCGGGCATCTACAAGCCGGGCGTCTGCCGCAGTTTCGGCACCGCGTACCTGAAGAGCCGCGCTTCGTCGTCCTTTACCGCGCAGATGAAGGACTACGTCGCTCGTATCACGGAAGACATCGGAGTGGGCAACTGCCAATTCTCGATCTCGAAAACCGGCGACGCGCTTTCGAAGGTGGGCGATCCCGTCAACTACAACGTGACGATCACCAGTGAAAGCGTTGTCAATACGCCCTCCCTGTCCCCGGTGGTCATCACCGATTCGCTCCTGGGAGACCTGTCCGTCGACTCCTTCCTCGAAAGCAAGATCAACAACAACCTCCTCGATCCGGGAGAAGTTTGGACGTCGCAATTCTCCCGTGTCGTCCTCCCCGGCGACCCGGATCCCCTGGTGAATGTGGTCGCCGGGACCTTCACTGGCAACGGTGGATTCTCCGACACGAAGACGGCTTCATGGTCCACCAACCTGTTCCAGCCGTCGATCGACGTGGAGCTGACGGCGGATCCGCTGTCGAAGATCGGCGACGAGATCGGCTACACGATCGTGGT
>CAZUJM010000144.1:0-12459 GCA_964620405.1 uncultured Pirellulaceae bacterium
CCGTTGCATCAACACCTTCTGCATGGTCGCGGCGGGACGCCCCTGGATCGGATAGTCTCCCACCGCCGCCAGACGCTCCACCAGCTGCCAAGCCTCCTGGTACTGGGCATGCGCGAGCGACTCCCCCAACAGCCGTTCCTCGCGCTGCACGACCTGCCCCACATGCGCCACAGGCAACAGGGCGAGCAGCACGCCGATGACGCCGTCGATCGCCGTCGGTTGGAACCACCAGCGACGCGCGGGGACGGAGGCGATCAAGGCCACGGCCCAGGGCAGTTCCAGCAGATACACCCACCCCAGCCGCAGCGGATGCGTCAACAGCCGGTCGCCGCTCGCCAAGCTCGCGGCACCCATCGCGGAAGCGGCCGAAAGCAGCGCCAGCCCCAAGGCCAGCAGCACAGGGATCCCGACTCCCAGCACGCCGACTCCCGTCGCGGCCTCCGCCGGCCCACGTTCGTCTCGCTGCTCCATCCCTTCGTGCGCCTTGTCGCGCCGCGCGTCCTGCCGCGCATCTCGTCGCAACACGCCCGCGGTCGCGCGGGCCCAGCGCACCATCCACGCCGCACTCCACAGCACCAGCGCCACCAGCCCCAGCAGATGCGCCAGCAGGATGGCCTGGAAGCCGAACGGAGCGGGCGCCCAGGAGGCTTCGCCCGTCAGCAGCCCCGGCCAGCTCAACGCCAGCCACGGAACGGCGATCATGGCCATCGCCAACGCAGCGGGCAGCACACAAGACCACCGATCGCGCGGCCGAAACGGATCGTGGTTCGGCCCGGCGTTCGTGGGCCCAGCGTTCGCGCGCCCGGCAGCCACGCCCGGCTGCGCGGCAGAAGCCTTGTGCTTCATGGCACTCCGCCTACCCCGCCGCCGTGCCCGGCAGCTCCACGTTCAACGTCCGCGCCGTCTCCGGCCGCCGCAGCTTCCAGATCATGCCGTCGTACGCGTAGTGCAGAAAGGCCGCCCAGAGATTGATGCCCAGGAACCACTCGTGATAGTACCGATCCAGGTACAACCCGCTGAACCCCAACACCAGCATGTAGATCGCCAGCACGCGCACCCACTGCCGCGCCATGAGACGGAACAGCCCCTGCGGACTCCCCGAACTCTGCCGACGCATCGCGTAAAACGACACGATGGCCAGGTACTCCACCGAATGAAAGGCCGACGTGGCCGACGCCATCAGGATCGCCCTTCGCGGATCGGCGCCGCGAATCGATGCCAGCAGCAGCCCATACAGGCCCATGACACTGAGCAGATAGAGCGACTTGCCGGGGCGTTCCCAGGGCCGATCAATCAGTTCCAGCACCAGCAGCACCAGCGCGGGCACCATCACGATGCCATCCAGCCAGAGCATCGCCGTCCGCGCCGCTGGTACCTGCTCCGTCCACCCCGTGGCCCAGCCCGCAGCCCGAAGGTTGGTGTAGGTAATGAAGACGCGCAGCCCCCAGCGTTCCAGCAGCGGTCGGCCGCCGCCCGCCATGCGACCATACATGCGCAGAATGCCGCCGTGCTGCGACGCGAAGTGCCACGCATTCCAGAGGAAGTCGACCAGCACCACGCAGCGCAGCGACCCGAAACCGTAGGCGGCCAGCGCCACGCCAACCGCGGCGATCAGGGCAATCCCCAAGAAGAACCGCTGGCGTCCCTCCCGCCGGTCCGGGTCGGTCGCGACCAGAACCAGCGTGATCAAGCGGGGGGGAGCGATCACAAAATAGCTCTGCCAGATATCAAACGCCGGGTCCTGGCTGGCCGACACCCCGCGGGTCGCCGGCAAAAGAGCCAGAAGCCACCAGACGTTGACGATGAACGCGAGATCAAACCACGGCGAAACGATCCAGCCTCGATGGCTCCTCGTCGAATCGTGGCTCGTCGAGTGGTTCATCGGTGCGTCGATATCATCCGGGTGTGAAGCGACTCAGATTAGAGCGGCGTCTCCGCGTACTTCCACTCGCCACCCTCCTTGGCAAACTTCCACGTCTGCTTCACCGGCGGCTGGGCGTTTCCGTTCGCATCGTACTTCATGATCGCCACAGGAACCGTAGCCGTGTCGCCCGAAACGACAATGTCGCCATCCGTCGAGATCGTGACGCCGGAAAACTTTGGCAGGTCGCTGGACTTCGGCGGCTTCGCCTTCACAAACTTCGACTTCAGGCGTTCCAACGAAGAGGCATAGTCGCTGATGCTGCCCACCATACTGTTGACCGCTTTCTGGTCGTCCGTCAGGCCCGTGGCCTTCGGGGCCTCTTGGGCACCGCCACAACCGAGAAGAGAAACGGCCATCACGCAGAGGGCCATGAAACGGCTGAGCCGTCCGAACCAAGATATCCCGCAACTACCTTGAATCATCGTCACTCCCATCCCTTGAAAACGGGGTCACCAAAGAAGTGGGCTGATAACCAACACCCACGACCACTCCCACGAAACCTGCCCCCAAATAAGACAGGGGGCTGACCACCCAAGGTGGCGCCCCCCATCATAAACAATCGCTTCGTCGTTCAGAAGGGCGGTCACTCGTTGATCGCCCCGAAGCTCGCCAGGAGCTTACTCCTCGACGCGGTCGGCGTTGGCACGGGTGGCCAGGGCACGCCAGATCGCCTCGTTGATGTCGTCGGTGTAGAAGCCCACCGAGCCGTCTGCCCGGCTGGCCACCACGCCGCCCGTGTGCTTGCTGCGAGCGGCGGCGAAGGTATCACCGGCCGACGCACCACGCATGGGCTTGTTCTTGCACATCAGGTTCGAGTTCGGCGGCAGGTCGTTGGCATCCTTCTCGCAGCCGATGATTTCATCGGGAACGATCGAGTTCGGCGTGGTCAGGTGCGAGTAGGCACTGCCGCCCGGAGTGGGCGCGACCCACACGCCGCGAATGTCTTCCGACTTCGTCGCATCCGTACCGACACGACCGTCCACCGTCAGCACTTCGCTGGCGACGATCGTCTTGGAGGTACCGTCCTTGATGCGGCGAATCTTCACACCCTTGCCGTGGCCGAACTTCCAGATACCTTCGTTGCCCTTGGCGTTCTCACCCGAGACGCGTCCCGGAATCACCGCCGTGGTGATGACACCGCGGAGTTGCTTGGGCACATCGCCATTCTTCGTGAGGCCTTCCTTCTCCAGCTGATCGTCCACCAGGGGGCTGCCGTCGATCGACTGCTTGTAGGTACCGGCACCGAGGCAAGCGGCGTAGTTACCCTTCGCGGCCCGCTCGAGGGCCGTCGCACCCGAGTTGTCGTGCGGAACCAGCGGCGTCGGCGCACTGGGGCAGAGCATGAAGTTCGGAGTGCCAGCACCGTCCCACGATCCGACGTACCAAGGCCCGTGTTCGCAGTCGTCCGGCGCCGAGAAGCCGTCGTTGGGGTTCTGCGTCATGCACGCCACGGTGGCACGGTAGAGGGCTTCCTCTTCCATCTGCCCCAGGATCTGCATGGCCCAGTTCGGACCAGCACAGACCAGACCGGCCTGCGTGCCCGTCGAGGGCAGATGGTCGGCGAAGCTCTTCGCCACCGTGCAGTTCGGCACGTTCGGCGGGAAGCTGCCGTACGTCGACTCGTAGTTCACGAAGGCGAGCGCGATCTGCTTCAGGTTGTTGATACATTGCGCACGACGGGCTGCCTCACGAGCGGCGTTGATCGCCGGCAACAGCAGCAGGACGAGAATCGCGATGATGGCGATCACCACGAGCAACTCGACCAGGGTAAACGCTTTCCGAGATGGTGCTCTCATACTTCCTCCCTCTCCCAAGGCAAACGAATCGAAGCGACGAGAATGACGATAGACGTGAAACTTTTGCCAGCCACCCGCCGGCCCCCGCAAACTATCACAATCCCGATGCGATAGCAAGCTTTTCCGGTCGGGAATCCTAGAGCGATTGGCCACCGCAGATAGACCAGCCACGTCCGCCTCCATGGTACGCAGCCTCGAGCCCGTCGCCCAGATGAAAGTCACACAATTTTGTGAACACCTCCCCCCCGGGGCAGCCGCCGCAAGGTCGCCAAGTTGCCGCGCGGGTGAAAACGGGCGATTTCTGCGAGTTTTTCGCACATTTCAGCTGCGGCATGGGGAGTCCAGCAGGTGGGTCCGAGTTGCGAATTGCGCAAAGCCTGACGAGCGCCTCGGGCACTCCAAGACGCTCCGAGGCGACTTCCGGGCCGAGTTGCCCCGCTCAGCCCAGCCCGCTCGGCCCAGCCCGCTCGGCCAGGAAATCAAGGCCCGGTCCGGTCATCCTGCGGTCGGTCCGCATCCAGCACCCGCGTCGTAAAGGCGCCGGTCGCTCCACTGGAAATCGCCGAAATCGCGGGCAATTCCAGCCGAAAACAGCTTCCCCGCCCCAGCTCACTCTCGACGGTGATCTGGCCTCCGTGCTCGCGGAGGATCTTCTGGCTCACCGCCAGCCCCAGCCCCGTGCCGCGATGGCCTTTGCTCGACACAAACATCGCGAAGATTCGCGGCAACTGATCCGGCGGAATGCCTGGCCCGTTGTCGCGGACGAGCACGACCAACTTCTCCGCCGCCGCATCCAGCAGCGTCTGCACCTCCACCCGCCGCGCGACCGCGTCACTGGCCGCTGCTACGGATGCCGTTTCCGAGGCAACGGCTCCACCGTTACCGATATCACCGTCGCCGACCGCCGTGGATTCGTGCATCTTCGGTCGTTCACGCGGCTCGCCACCTCGGCCTGCTTCGGCCGGATCCACGCCGTTCCATGCTTCGAAATCCGCAGGCTGCCCTTCGGAGTTTTCGGCCTGCCCTGCGTGGTCCTCGGCGTCGCCGGCGGCCGTTTCGTCGATCCAAGCCTGCTCCCAATCCTCTTCGCCTCCGGCCATTTCCTGTGCGGCTCCGATGCCGGCGCACGCTTCGATGGCATTTGCCACCACGTTCAGCAGCGCGCGATGGATCGCCTCCGCATCAAACTGAAACGGCGGCAGGTGGGGCGCACGGGCATCCACCAACTGCACCTGCTCCTCCGCCGCGCGCGCCGCCATCAGTTCCAGCACATCGCCCACCACCAGGTTGATGTCGCCGGGCATCAGGTCGGGCTCGCGTTCCTTGCTGAAGGTCAGCATGTCCATGACCAGCGTCGAGATCCGATCCTGGTTTTTCTCGACGATATCCCATCCCTTGCGAGTCACTTCCCAGTCCTGCGCCTTGAGACCTTCTTGGATCAGGAAGCTGCCGCCGCGCATCCCTTGGAGGATATTTTTCACATGGTGCGAGATGCCCGCGATCGTCTGCCCCATGACCGCCAGGCGTTCGGCCTGGACCATGGCCGAGTAGTACGATGTGTCTTCGACTGCGAGCGCCGCCTGGTGGCCGATCGCCATCATCAGCTTGAGGTGGTCGTCGGAAAAACGCCGGCTGGCATCGGGCTGCTGCAGGCGTTCCAGGGGCGGCGTGTACGTATCGATATAGATCGCGCCCACCGTTCCGTAGCGTCCCTGCATGGGCACGCAGATCGCCTCGCGGACGCCGTATTTCACGATACTGGCGGCGGGATCCCAACGGCCATCGTCGCGCGCGTCGCTGGTCAGCACGCCTTCTTCATGCCCGCGAACGTAGTCGAGGATCGTACGGCTGATGGCCATCCGCTGGCTGGATTCGCGGGGCGAGCCGGGCTGGCCGCGGCGTCGATCGCGACGGACCTTGGGGACCCACTGGTCGGTGGCCCGGTCCAGCAGCACGACGCAGCCTCGATCGGCCTCGACCCACGCGAAGATCAGTTCCAGGATCCGCTCCAGCAGCTGGTCGATGTCCAGCGTGTGGCTGACGGCCAGCGATGTGTGGTACATCACCTCCAGGCTGCTGCGCGTCTGGGCCAGCCAGGAGTCGTTGCTGGCCTGCGGGCCGGTCCCCAGCAGCGGCGCGTCCTCGCGCCGCGCCGCCCGCACGATCTGCGACTCCATCGCGTCCATCTCCACCGCCACGATGTCGACATGGTCGCGGTCGGAGGCCAAGTTGGCTTGCTGGCGCGGACTGGGCGTCTCCGTGTAGATCATCAGCGTGCGGCCCACCTGCACGCGGTCGCCGCTGCGGAGCGTCTGGCGCTGCACACGCACGCTGTTCACGAACGAACCGTTGGAACTGCCCAGATCCACCCACTCCACCCCCGCTTCACCGACACGCACTTCGGCATGCCGCCGCGAGACCTCGGTATCGCGGAGCCGCACGCCGTTCACCGCGTCGCGGCCCACTCCGACCTGCCGTTGTTCCAGCGCGAAACGCCGCCCCTGGTCGCGGCCCTCGATGACGAATAGGCTGGGCACGGGCAAGCTGGGGACGGGCTCAAACGGAACGGACACAGGCGACCTCTCGCGGGAGAAGGAAAGCACGGCAGCCACGGTTGGCTGCGGGCACGACCGCATTTTAGACGTCAGGCCCCCAGGTCGCGAGAGTTGCCAGGGTGCGAACGCGGCACGACACGACGGCGCGCGGCCGCAACACGGGCGATCTCCCACCAACCGGCATCGCCGCCCCACCTTCGCCCGCCCCCCCGACACTCCCGGCCGGGCTTCGTAGTCGGCACACGCCGTGTGCCGAACGAACCTGCCCCAGGTCGCGATCCTGTGGGCCCCACGCCCACCCCATCGCCGCGCTGCGGGCGGGCATCTCGCGCAAACCCACCCAGCACACGGCGTGTGCTGGCTACACGGCGTGTGCTGGCTACGAGGTCAGGTTACCGGTCGTAGTCGGCACACGCCGTGTGCCGAACGAACCTGCCCCAGGTCGCGATCGTGCGGGCCCCACGCCCACCCCATCGCCGCGCTGCGGGCGGGCATCTCGCGCAAACCCACCCAGCACACGGCGTGTGCTGGCTACACGGCGTGTGCTGGCTACGAGGTCAGGTTACCGGTCGTAGTCGGCACACGCCGTGTGCCGAACGAACCTGCCCCAGGTCGCGATCGTGCGGGCCCCACGCCCACCCCATCGCCGCGCTGCGGGCGGGCATCTCGCGCAAACCCACCCAGCACACGGCGTGTGCTGGCTACACGGCGTGTGCTGGCTACGAGGTCAGATCACCGGTCGTAGTCGGCACACGCCGTGTGCCGAAAACTGCTGGCAAGTCGCGTGTCCGCGAGCGCGCTAAAGAAGCGCCCCGCGAGCAACTCCCGGGAATCTGGCGAAAAAACCTCGGGAACTGGTGTAGAGCCCGCGAAGACAATCTGCTATTTACCCGACCGTCGACGGACGGCAGAATGTCCGCCGATGCCAAGGGACAGCCTCGCGAGGCCGTTCGTGGCGATCGAGGGCCGAGACACGCCCTGCGTCGCGAGCACGTCGCGAAGCGCGGCCTGTAGCGACCCACCAGGTCATGGACGACCGAAACCAGCAAGGAGTGCTGAACGTGAAATCTGCAGTCAAATCGCCTCGTCTTCTTCTCTTGGGTTTTGCTTGCTTGCAGGCGACCTCCCTGGCCTTCGGTCAGGCTCCGGCCGGTAATCGTCCCGCGCCGCGTCCCGCTGCCGCTCCGGCCGCTCGTCCCGCCGAATCGCAGGCGGCTGGCCATGTGGCCGTCGTCGACGTCGGCTACATCTTCAAGAACCATGCCGGCTTCAACAGCCAGATGGAGGCGATGAAGACCGAGGTGCAGAAGTACGAAGAGCAACTGCGAGCTCGCCACCAGGAGCTGTCGCAGGAGCGTGAGCAGCTGCTGCAGTTCAAGCCGGGCACGCCGAACTACGACAAGCTGGAGCGTGAGATGGCCGACAAGGCGGCCAAGCTGCAGGTCGACACGCAGCTGAAGAAGAAGGAGTTCCTGACCCGCGAGGCGAAGGTCTACTTCGACGTCTACAACGAGGTGAGCAAGTCGATCGAAGAGTTCGCCAACATGAACAACATCGACCTCGTGCTGCGTTACAACGGCGACGAGATCGACTCGGAGGATCGCCAGTCGGTGCTGACGGGCGTGAATCGCGCGATCGTCTACCATCGCAACCTGGACATCACGCGCGAGGTGCTGGATCGCCTGAACCGCGCTCCCCGCGTCTCCCAGAACCCGGCCGCCGCGGGTGCTCCCGCCAAGCGTCCGGTCCGTCAGTAACTCCGGGAAGCCTCAGCCGCTAGCCGCCCCGGGCCACGCGATCCTCCGCGGCCCGGCGAGCAAACGTGCCTGCCTCTCCGGACAAGTGACCACCTGAAGCCAGCGTTCCCTCGAGGGACGCCGGCTCCCTCGGCCCGGCAGATCCCGCTCCGAGCCGACCGCCCGAACTGGCCCTCTGCGAATCGACCCCGATCACTCGCCGCTGCCCGGAGGCCTGCCGCCCGAGCTGCCGCCATGCCCTGCCGGATCCAGACCACCTTGATCGCTCCACACCGCACGCAACGCACGATCGCTCGTTCCATCCACGTCGATGGCTACGGATTCTGGGGAGGACGCGACATCCGCGTCGAGTTCCGCCCGGCCGCCGCTAACACGGGCATCGTCTTCGTTCGCCACGACCTGAGTTCGCCCGTGCGGATCCCCGCCCGTGTGCAGAACCGCATCGAGTCGCCGCGCCGCACGACGCTGACTGCCCAGGGCGCCCGCGTCGAGATGATCGAGCACGTCATGGCCGCGTTGGCCGGCCTGCAGATCGACAACTGCGAGGTGTGGCTCAACGGCAGCGAACTCCCCGGCGTCGACGGCTCCAGCCTGCCCTTCGTGGAGGCACTCGTCGAGGCCGGCACCGTGCTGCAGACCGAACCGCGTCCGTACCTGATCATCAGCGACATCACCCGCGTCGGGGACCAGGAGGCGTGGATCGAAGCCCGCCCTTCGCGTCATTCCGGCCTGTCCATCCAGTACAAGCTCGACTACGGCCCGAATCATCCGATCGGCCGCGAGAGCTGGAAGGGCCATATCGACCCGCACGTGTTCCGCCACGAACTGGCGCCCGCCCGTACCTTCGTGATGCACGAGGAGGCCGAGTGGCTGCGGCAGCAGGGACTCGCCCAGCGATGCACGTCGCAGGACCTGCTTGTCTTCGGCCCCGACGGGCCGATCGACAACGACCTGCGGATGGAAGGCGAGTGCGTGAGCCACAAGGTGCTGGACATGGTCGGCGACCTGGCCCTGTCCGGCTGCGACCTGATGGGCCACTTCGTCGCCCACCGCAGCGGCCATCGCCTCAACGCCATGATGGTGCAGGCACTGCTCGCCGAATACCAGGTGATCTACGACTGGAGAGCCTCGGCCTGAACTCCCGGCCCCCCCGAGCCGGCGGGCTCGGGCCGCCTCGCCTCGAATCCGCCCACAACCTAGACAACTTGGCGAAGCAACCCGCGGACCCACACCCTGCGTGCCCGCCATCGCCGGACTCCCCGTAACCAGCACCGCACGACGCCATCCCGAGACGAGCCCCCGCACGGAAACGGACCTGTTCCATCCCCGTCCTCCACCCAGCCCACGGGAGCCTTGCCCGCATGTCATCCCGCGACCTGTCCTCCCGCGATTCGCACGCTGGCGAACCAGCGCCCCGCATTTCGCCCCTGGCTGCGATCGACCCCCGGGCGTCCATCGACGCGACCGCGGAGATCGGTCCGTTCTGCGTGATCGGCCCGGACGTCACCATCGGCGCCGGAACGCGTCTGCTGAACCACGTCACCGTCCTTGGAAAGGTGACCATCGGTTGTCACAACGTGATCCACGCCAATGTGGTGATCGGAGGCGAACCGCAGGACCTGAGCTACCGGGGCAGTCCGACGCGCGTCGAGATCGGGGACCACAACGTGTTCCGCGAAGGCGTGACGATCAACCGGGCGACGGAAAAAGAAGACGGCGTCACTGTCGTGGGCAGCCACTGCTACATGATGGCCTGCAGCCATGTCGCGCACGACTGCCATGTGGGCAACCATGTGATCCTGGCCAACGCCGTCCTGCTGGGCGGCCATGTGCATGTCCGCGACCATGCGGCCCTCTCGGGCGGCGTCGCCGTGCACCACTACACGACCATCGGCAGCTTCAGCTTCGTGGGTGGACTGAGCCGTGTGCTGCAGGACGTGCCGCCCTACCTGCTGGTGGAGGGTTCGCCGAGCCGGCCGCGGTGCGTGAACATCGTGGCCCTGAAGCGGAACGGTTTTTCGCCGCAGGTCATCAGCGGCCTCTCCGACGCCCACCGCCTCGTGTTCCGCTCCAAGGTCGGCCTCGACCAGGCCCGCGAAACACTCGGCGCAGAAGACAAGCTTTGGCCCGAAGTCCAGGCGATGCTCGACTTCATCGACCACCAGCAAGATGGTCGCTTCGGTCGGGGTCGCGAGAAAAGGAGAGCCGCGTGACCCAGTTGCCCGTTGCTGTCATCGGTTGCGGCCACCTGGGCCGCATCCATGCCCGGTTGCTCGCGCAGCTGGAGAACGTCCGCCTGGTGGGCGTGATCGATCCGCGGCCGGCGGCCCGGGAAGCCGTCGCGCGGGAAGCTGGCACGGCCGCCTTTGCCGACATCCACGAACTGCTGGGCGAGATCGAAGCGGCCGTCGTCGCCGCGCCCACGTCGCTCCACGCCCACGTCGGCCTCGACCTCATCGACCACGGCGTCCACCTGCTCATCGAGAAACCGCTGGCGCCGACGCTGGCCGAAGCCGAACAGCTGGCTGAAGCGGCCCGCCGCGCCGGCACCGTGCTGGCCGTTGGCCACGTTGAACGATTCAATCCGGCCTTCCAGATGGCCGCCCGCCGCATCGACCAACCGATCTATGTCGAAGCCGTCCGCACCGGGCCCTTCACGTTTCGCTCCATGGATACCGGCGTCGTGATGGACCTGATGGTGCACGACCTGGAGCTGGTCCTGGCGCTGGTCAACAGCCCGATCGTCAGCGTGTCGGCCGTCGGGGCGCCGGTGGTGACCAGCAGCGAGGACTTCGCCGAAGCGCACGTGACGTTCGCCAATGGCTGCGTCGCCCGCTTCTTTGCCTCCCGCGTCACCCCCACCGCGCAGCGCCAATTGTCGCTCTTCGGCTCCGACCTGCATGCCGTCGTCGACCTCAACGGCCGACAGGTACGGTGGCTGGAACGCTGCCCCGAACTGCAGCGTGGCGAGTGGCAGGTGGAACGTTGGACCGGCGCGGAAATCACCAGCTACCAGAACGTGGTCTTCGAGAAGCTGCTGCCCGTGCACTGTGACCAGGCGCCGGAAGCCAACCCGCTGCGTGAGGAACTGGCTGACTTCGTCGACAGCATCCAGCGCCACCGAGCGCCGCGCGTCCCGGCCCGACAAGGGCTCCGCGCCGTCGCACTCGCTGAAGAAATCCTGCACCTGGTCCGCACCAGCTCCAGCCAACGCTCGCTCTCCAGCCTGCCCCAGCGCCGCGCAGCCTGATCCCCCACAGCCAGCATGCAGCGTGCTTCGTAGTCGGCACCCACGTAGTCGGCACACGCCGTGTGCCGAACGTCTGCAGCGCCCCACGCGCCCCACGGTCGCGCGTCGGTCGCGGCAGCGGCGACTCTCCAGCCGCTCGCGCCGAAAGCCCTCTCGATCGGCACACGGCGTGTGCCGACTACAGCAAACCACCACGCAGGGTACCCACGTAGTCGGCACACGCCGTGTGCCGAACGTCTGCAGCGCACCGCCCGCACCAAGGTCGCGCGTCGGTCGCGGCAGCGACGATTCTCCTGCTGCTCGCGCCGAAAGCCACCTCGATCGGCACACGGCTCCAGCGTTTCTTCCTCCAGCTTGCCAGCCGACGGTTCCGCGCGCGAGGCGGGCCGGTCGATGGAACAGCTTGACCGGTCCAACCTGCCGGATGAGCCGACGGTTATCTCGCGGCAGCCGCCGATACTTGTGCCCGGCCAGCCAGGCTCCATCGCCTCGCATGAACTGGGACGTTCGCTGCTGGGGCGTCGTCTGGCCCACTACCAGCTGGACGAGTTCGTGGGAGGCGGCGGCATGGGCGCCGTCTTTCGCGCCACTGACACGATGCTCAACCGCGTCGTGGCCGTGAAAGTGCTTTCGCGCGACCAGGGCCGCGACGATGACACGGTCAAGCGGTTCCAGAACGAAGCCCAGAGCGCTGCGCGGCTCGACCACGACAACATCGCGCGGGTCTACTACGTGGGCAAGGACGACGGCTGGAACTTCATTGTCTTCGAGTACATCGAGGGCAAGAACCTGCGGGAGATCGTCTTGGAGCGTGGGCCGTTGCCGTGGCAGGAGGCGGTGCAGGTGACGCTGCAGCTGGCCGAGGCGATCGACCATGCGTCCCATCGCGAGGTCGTGCACCGCGACATCAAGCCGTCGAATGTGCTGCTGACCACCACGGGCAAGGCGAAGCTGGTGGACATGGGCTTGGCCCGGCTGCTGCCGATCCATGGCGTGCCCGGCGACCTGACCGCCAGCGGCGTGACTCTCGGCACGTTCGACTACATCTCGCCCGAACAGGCGCGCGATCCACGCACGGCCGATACCCGCAGCGACATCTACTCGCTCGGCTGCACCCTGTTCTACATGCTCACCGGACATCCGGTCTTTCCGGACGGTACGGTGCTGCAGAAGCTGA
>CAZUJM010000144.1:12469-15140 GCA_964620405.1 uncultured Pirellulaceae bacterium
ATCGTGCATCGGATGCTGGCGAAGCGTCCCGCCGAGCGTTACCAGAGTCCGGCGGAGCTGATCGGCGACCTGTTGGTCCTGGCTGACCGGCACGGCCTCGCCCTGCAGACGCGCGTGGAGCCGATCTGGATCGCGCCGGAACCGAATGGGTTGGAGCGTCTGCGGCCGCACCTGCCCTGGCTGGTGGCCCTGGTGCTCTTCGGCCTCGCCGCCCTGGCCCTCGACCCGCTGCTGTCGTCCCGTCACCCCGGCGACTCCGTGGAGCCTCCGTTCCGAATGCCGACGCAGCCGACGGGGGACCGCGTCCAGCCGTCGACCGCTCCGCGTCCGAACGGCGTCTCCGAGGGCCGTGTCCCCGAAGCCGGAGCCGTTCCGGCTGGATCGGGAGCTGGCTCGCTG
This sequence comes from uncultured Pirellulaceae bacterium, assembly GCA_964620405.1. Taxonomy (GTDB): domain Bacteria; phylum Planctomycetota; class Planctomycetia; order Pirellulales; family Pirellulaceae; genus CAZUJM01. The sequence goes on from CAZUJM010000144.1 coordinate 12,869, forward strand.
GACGCATCGCCGGTAGTACCGCAGCCCTCGTCGCCCCTGTCCAATCCGCCCCCGACCGCTCCAGCACGCGGACAGGAGGAGGGGGCAGAGTTGTCGGAGACGCGTGATGCGGAGGCGGGAGAACGTCCGAACGGGCTGCTCGACGCCCGGGGCACCTTCGTGCCGGCGGGGACGCTGGTGGTCGATGCCAGCCTGCCGGCTGACACTTCGCTGGCAGTAGTGGCCGACCTGCCCACGGCGCTGCGGCGAGTCGCCGACGATGCGAGCCTGGAGACGATCCAGATCCGTCACCAGGGCCGACTGGAGCTGCCGCCGCTCTCGATCGCCCTGCCCGGTCGCCGTCTGCGGCTGGTCGCCGCCAACGGCTACACTCCGGTGCTCGCGTTCCGCGTCGATCCGCAGCCAGCCAGGTTGGACCGGGGAGCCTTCGCCGATTCAGTCGCCCCATCCGGCGAGGCAAGGCCGGCCAGCACCGAGCCGATGGTGCGGATCCGAGGCGGTGAACTCGAGATGCAGGGCCTGCACTGGGAACTCGTCGAGACGCTCGGCGGCGAATGGTCGCTCTTCCAATTAACCGAAGCGCCCCAGTTGCGGCTGCAGGACTGTTCGATCACCATCCAAAACTCCTACGGTGGCCGCTTCGGGAACCTCGACGACGTGGCCTTCTTCGACTGCGTCGCCGCGCCGCGCGATGGGAAGCGGATTCGCGCGGATGCGGCGGCGCGGCCCGTCGTCGGGCTGGAACTGGTCAACTGCGTGCTGCGAGGCGAAGCGACCGGGTTGCTGATTCACGAAGCGACGCCGGTGCGACTGGAATGGAACAACGGGTTGCTGGTGACCAGCGAACGCCTGGCGCACCTGGGAGGCGACCGCGAGCGGCCCGCCGACGGGGAACAGTTCGACCTGCGTCTCCACCATGTCACGGCCGTGGCCGACCAAGGCCTGCTCGAACTGGTCAATTCCACATCGCACCCGTTCCTGCTGCCCACCACGGTCGACTGCCAGCAATGCGTCCTGGTGACCCAACGTTGGCACCCGCTCGTGCTGCAATCCGGTTCCGGCGCGGCGAGTGTTTTCCGGGACCAGTTGCGTTACCGGGGCCGTGGCAACGACTACTCTGGCATGGAGACGTTTTGGGAAGTGCGACCACGGGGCATGGCGGAAGTCGATTCGCTCGACTTCGAAGCTTGGCGGACGCGTTGGAATGAGCCGCAGAGCCGCTGGCAGCAGGTGCAGTGGCGGTTCCCCGTGGACAAAAACCGGCCCCTGCACGGCCACCACGCCAGCGACTACACCCTGGCCATCCCGGATTCGGGCATGCCCACGCCGGTCGACCGGGCTGCCCGTGGACTCGTGGCGTCCGACCTGCCACGACTCCCGGAACCGGAGACGGATGCTCCTCGCCGTACACGTCCCCGGTTCCAGTTCTGACCCCGTTCCGTGGTTCTCGAAGCGGCTGTCGGATCCATGCGGGAGATTCCTGCGTAGAGGGTTCGGATGGCGAGGTTTCCGAAAGGGGGGAATCCTGGGGAGTTCGCTTGGTGACACCCCGTTGGCACCGTTGCTTGACAGGCGGGGGGCGAGGACGGTTTACTAAGGGGCGTAGCGGTTATCCAACCTGCCCACTGTCCAGACCGCCTCGTCCGCACCCGCGGACTCATCCAGGTCTACCCACCCGCTATGGACAGGAAATCCCGGTCGTCATCCAACCCATTCGCCTGGCCGATCCGATGCTTCGTGAATCGGTGACCGCCGGTTTGCCCCAAAGGAGAGTTCTTTCATGAAGCGTTTCGTCATCATGGCCGTTGCCTCCGTGTTCGTGCTCGGAGGCCTTCATTCCAGCGCCCTGGCCATTGCGCCGTTCAAGAAGGCCTTCCAGGACAAGTATGTGGAGGGCAGCGGGAGCGAGGAGTTCAAGGCAGCCTTCCAGAAGGCCAGCTGCAATGTGTGCCATGTGAAGGGCAAGAAGAAAGAGGAACGCAACGAGTACGGCAAGGCGCTGGACGAGCTGCTCGAAGGCAATTCGAACAAGCGGATCATGGAGGCCGAGAAGGCAGGCGGCGTCGCGGGCAAGGACGGCAACCGCTGCACCGGGGGCGGCGGCGAGTGCCCGACCGGCGCCGTGCGCTGCGGCGACAAGTGCGTCGACCCGACGAACGACCCGACGCAGCGGCCCGGATCCGGCATCTACGCCGCGCCCGCGGGCAGGGGGCTGCTGCGGCTCGAGATCAACCAGGTGGTCCCGACGCCGATCGCCCGCGAGGCCGTGACC
>CAZUJM010000145.1:0-15053 GCA_964620405.1 uncultured Pirellulaceae bacterium
TCTTCTTCAGGTTCACGATCCAGACCTGGCGGTCGTCGTCGTTCACCTTCGAGTCCGCGTTCAGGTCATAGGCCGGAGGATTCGTGCCGGCGCGGACCTGGCCCGAGAGAGCGTCGATGTCAGCGGCCGTCAACTGGCCGTCCTTGTCGAAGTCGCCGACAACCACGGGAGCCGCACCGCGGATCACCGAGTAGTTATCCTGGCCCAGCGTGCCCTTGACCGTGAAATACTGGGAGAACGCTGCGCCGGTCTTGCCACTCTTGCCATCGGCCTGCAGAATCCCCTGGTCCCACAACGTCTCGTAGCTGACCAGTTCGCGTCCCTGCCACTCGCCGTTCTCATCACGGAATGTATTCAGAATGCCTGAGGCATCGACGGTCAAGCTACCGGGCCCGGTGAAGTTGATCGCGTAGGTCGGCTGGTTTTCCTCCTCGAGGAAATAGTTCGTGAAGATCAAGTCCGACATGGCCCAGTCTTCCCACAGCGCAATCTCGCCGCCCGTCAGATCGACCTCTCCGTCGTTAATGACCATCGTCACCTTCGTGCCGCCCGGCGGATTGTCGCCCCAGGCACCGAACATCACCTGGCCAGTATTGATGAGCTTGCCGCCATTGATAACCTCAATCAGCAGTTCAAAATGATCGAGCGACTGCGGGTGATCGAAGTTGTCGCCACCCAGCCACGAGCCGAACAACAGCGCGCCTCCGCCCTGGTCGAGCACCGTGCCGACGCGCTGAAACACGCCGCCATCAATCGTCAAGCGACTTGCGTCCATCTCCGTCCAGCGATTCTCCGACCACTCATCGTTCGATACCTGCTGCCAGGTCGCACCCTTCCCAATCGTTAGCGTGCTGCCCTGCTTCATCCGGAAGTCAGAGGCGATGGCGTTGGCATCGTAGTTGACTACACCCGAGCTGATGAAAAAGTTTTCCTGCTCGCCACTCTTTCCCTTGTAGCCGTCCGACCCGTCGCGACGACCGGCAAGTTCATCGACCAACTGTCCCTGGTTCCACTTCGCGTCTTCGGACCAGTCTCCATTGCCGCCGTCCCAGCGAATGTCCACAGCCTGCGCCACTCCGGCAGCACTCGCCAGCAGCGATACCAACAACAACCGAGCGTTCTTGCGAATCAACATAAAGCCCCCACGTTCGATGTCCAAAGTCGTCACGTCACCCAGCCCCTGCTAGTCGGAACCACCGACTGCCCACGCGCGTCCGTACCTCAAGAGACCAGCATCGACGTTCGCCTGAGCGCCGAAGCAATGCGTCCTACAAGAGTCGGTCGAGCACGATTCGCCCCCGAGCGCGCCGATGAGGAGCCGCCCGCACTTGAGAACCACTCCAGCCGCATTCGCGTGCTCGACCCTACCTAGATTTTCACGCTATTCGCCGAACGTTGGGCTGTCAACCAAAAGGGAGGCGGCCGAACTGAGTCGTGCGGGGAGGCGTCAACCAAGGTGAACTTCGTGGCGTCGGCTTTCCGAGAACAACCGGCCTCACACCAAGATCCGAGGCCGTCGACGCGGTCACCGAGTTCATGAAGCGCACGCCGTACCCAATCTCTCAATCTGACGGCTGGCTGATTATCACCACGGAGATCACGGTGATCGCGGAGAATCCTGGAACGGCCTTCACCCGCCTGCGAAACGCGCCCAGTCAGTTTATGGAGAGGACCGCCGGGTGCGTGGCGACGCCTCGGGACCCACGTGGGTTTCCGTGGCATGTTTCCCCACACCGTGTGCGCACAAAAAAACGCGATGGGCTCCCGGGGGAGGCCATCGCGTGGCGTGGCGTTACGTCAGGTTCGCCCGGATCAGGCGAGATGTCGACTAGGCGCGACGGCGACGGGAGACGAGGCCGAGAAGACCCAGCGCCAACAGCACCGCGCTGCCCGGTTCCGGCACAGCCGACACCGCCGCACGAGGACCCTTCTCGTAGCCGCCCATCTGGAAGGCCGCCACGAAGTCGCTGCTGTCAAACAGCGCGTCACCGCTCCAGTCACCCTCTGCCCAACCGGCGGCCGAACCCGTCTCGTACTTGCCCTTCTGGAAGACCTCGACGAAGTCGCTGCTGTCGAACTGCAGGTCGAGGTTGGCGTCGCCCGAGTAGGTCTTCTTCAGGTTCACGATCCAGACCTGGCGGTCGTCGTCGTTCACCTTCGAGTCCGCGTTCAGGTCATAGGCCGGAGGATTCGTGCCGGCGCGGACCTGGCCCGAGAGAGCGTCGATGTCAGCGGCCGTCAACTGGCCGTCCTTGTCGAAGTCGCCGGCAACCGACGGGGTCGCGCTGCGGGTCAGGGTGTAGTTGTCCTGGCCCACATTGCCCGTGACCGAGAAGTACTGCGCGAACACAGCACCCGTCTTGCCGCTCTTGCCGTCGGCCTGCAGGACACCCTGGTCCCACAGCGTCTGGTACGAGATCGGATCCGTGCCCTGCCACTCGCCGTTCTCGTCGATGCGAGTATTCACGATACCGGCCGCGTCCACGACGATCTTGCCGGGGCCCGTGAAATTGATCGCGTACGTCGGCTGATTCTCGGGCTCGAGGTAGTGGTTCGTGAACAGCAGGTCGCCCTGGGCCGGAACTTCATCCGGATCGATCGACACGTCGCCGCCGCTCAGGTCCACTTCGCCGTTGTTGATGATCATCGTGATCTTCGTGCCGCCCGCGGGAACGTCGCCCCAAGCACCGAACCACATCTGGCCTTCGTTGATCAGCTTGCCGCCGTTGATCACTTCCACCGTCTGCTCGTAGTGGTCGAGCGACAGGGGATGATCGAAGTTGTCGTCACCGCGCCACGAACCGAAGATCAGCGCGCCGCCGCCCTCGTCGTTCACCGCTCCGACGCGGCGGAAGGTGCCGCCGTCCATCGACAGGAGGCTGGCGTCCATTTCCGTCCAGCGGTTTTCCGACCAGTCGTTGGTCGACACCTGCTGCCAGGTGGCGCCGTTCGAGATCTTCAGCGTGCTGCCCTGCTTCAAGCGAAAGTCCGAGGCGACGGCGTTGGCATCGTAGCTCACCACGCCCGAGCTGATGAAGAAGTTCTCTTGCTCGCCGCTCGTGCCCTTGTAACCGTTCGAGCCGTCACGACGGCCGACGATATCCGACACGAGTTGGCCATTGTTCCACTTGGCATCCTCGGTCCAATCACCATTTCCGCCATCCCAGCGGACATCAATCGCCTGCGCATTGCTGAAGCTCAACGCAAACAGTGCGGCCGCAGCCAACACAGACTTCTTGCTAACGGACATGAAGCATCTCCACGAATCTAGAATCTCGGGTAACTCAACACCTGCAGTTGCCGACTCCCAGCAGCTGCAAACAAAACCTCATGGTCGCATCCAGTGCTCCGCGTAGCCGCGCCTGGCAGGCGTGGCCCTGATCGCGACTTACCGGTGACCTTGGGGGCATCGCGTGCGACTTCCGACCCCACGGAACCCACACACCATCACCCACCAGGCCGGGACGTCGAAGCCACCTCCTGCCAGCCCGACCAAGCACCGCTCTCCCGCGCGCCGAATTCGCCTCCGACAGGAACGAAGCCGAAGGGGATGAACCCGACGGGGAACTTGCCGGCCCAAGCTTGACGCCGCGCGGCCACTTCACTCCCTACTTCCATCCCAAGCCGCAGGAGCAAGCGGATCACGATATTCAGTGTAACCCCGACATGTCAACTTAAGACCCATTCATTCCCTTGCGAATTCGTCGCGGCGCATTTACACTTGCGAGCGACGCACCGCAATCCTGCCGGGCTGTCAACTTGCATGTACCCAAAGCGTCAACAAAAAACACTTCGAGAAAAAGCGACTCAAGGAGCGAGAATCGCCGCTTCGGGGAAACGAGCCACATTGACCACCGTGCGTTCGTCGGAGGTGTAGGCCACGCACAGGGTGCCGTCCTTCAATTCAATCGCGGTGGGATACCCGTAATCGTTGGGGCCTTCCGCGACGTTGCGACGATGGGGAAACGTCTTTCCGCCGTCGGTCGAAATCGCGGCCGTCAACGGCGTGCGATCCACCATGCTGTCGTTGTAGACAAGCAGCAGATGGCCATTGCGAAGACGGATGAGTTCGATGGCGGCATTCGGGTTCGGAAACTCCGTATCCACGCCGCGCGACCACGTATGACCACCATCGTGGGAGTCGCCGCGTACGATCCAACCGCGGGTCGTGGGCAGGTAGTCACCCGCCCGACGACAGAAGGCGATCAGGTGGTCATCCGAGACCTGCACCACGGCCGGTTGCAGGTTGCCACGATCCGAACGAATCTCTCCGCTCGGTTTCCACGTCCACTCGCCGGCCTTCTTGCGGAGAAACTGCGACGTCGAGTCGGCGCCGGTCTGTTCCGTGTCGTTGCCCGTCTCGCGGTAGATCGGCAGCAAGGCGTCGCCATTGGATAGCTGGATCGGCTGTCCGCGGACCATGGTTCCTTCGTCCAAGGTCACCATGAAGGTATCGGACCAGGTCTGGCAGCCGTCGCGGGAGATCTTGCCTGCGATCCGCGAACTGGTCCAGGTCTCGCCGAACCGTGTCACGAAGAAGAACCAGACCAGCCCATCCGGAGCCTGCCAGATGACGGGGTTCCCCAGCGAATGGATCGGGTTGCTGGCGATCACAACGGGATCGGTCCAGCGATCTTTCCCCTGCGCGAGCCTCGAGCCGTAGACTTTCGTCTCCTGCGCGTACTCACCTTCGCCACCGTAGTAGGCCAGGTAGAGATCGCCGTTGGCCAGTTCCTCGATGCACGACGGGTGCTTGTAGTCGCCCGTCTTCACTTCAGGGCCGAACACGCGCTCGTGGCGGATGGCCGGACGTTCGGCGCGTGCCGCGTGCTGGTCGGCGAACAGCATCCACGCCGGCAGGACAAGCCAGAGCGCGAGGAGTGCCGCTCGACGTGGTTGCTGGCCCTTGTTCGAAGCGCGTATCATGATCGCAGCCTTTGCTGTGGGGAGAGCGTCACCTGCCTGGCGACGACAGGAATGGCGGATGCGTGTTGCCGTCGGTGACGTCGGCACAGACCGCCTCGTCGCGGTCGAGGAGACGCGTCCTTTTGTCCCGAGGCGGTGATTATGCACGACGGATCCCGTGGGAACAATCGGAGCGTTCGCATGAACATGGTCTCGCAGATCGACCTTCGCGGAGGTTCGCTGTTCACGTGGCGGTGGGGCGCGCCGCGCTGGGGCCTCGCCATTCCAGCCCGCGTCTTCTTCTGCCTCATGGCGCTCACCGGCCTGTTGGCCACGTGGTCCAACGTGCTGGCGGCATCTCCATTCCGCCTCGCTCGTTTCTCGGCCGACGTAACGATTCCGCTGAACCATCGCTGCATGGGCGTTTTACCCACGAAGTCGCAGGTGGTTGACGATCCCCTGCAGGCGCACGGTTTCGTGCTGCTCGGACCGGAGGCTCCGATCGTCTACGTGGCGGTCGACTGGTGCGAGATACGCAACGGCGCGTATGACCAGTGGCGGGAGGCGCTGGCGGAGGCGGCGGGGACGACGCGTGAACGCGTGCTGGTCAGCAGCCTGCACCAGCATGACGCGCCCGTGGTCGATCGCGACGCGGCCCGCCTGCTGGCCGAAGCGGGCCTGCGCGGCGAACTGTACGACGAAACGTTCCACGACGAGACGCTGCGGCGCGTGGCCGATTCCCTTCGCTCCAGCCTGCTCCATGCCGTTCCCGTGACTCACGTGGGCGTGGGCGAGGCACGCGTGGAACAGATCGCCTCCAGCCGCCGCGTTCGACGCGCCGACGGTTCGATATCCTATGACCGCGGCAGCCGCAGTGGCGCCGACTTCGCCATGGCCGCGGCGCCCGAAGGCGACGTCGATCCGACCCTGCGGACGCTTGCCTTCTGGAACCAGGACTCGCCGCTTCTTGCCCTCTCCACCTACGCCACGCATCCGATGAGCCGTTACGGCGAGGGACGTGTTTCGTCGGACTTCGTTGGCCTTGCCCGCGCTCGCCGGCAGATCGACCTGCCCGGCGTCGCGCAGATCTACGCCAGCGGCTGCAGCGGCGATGTAACGGCCGGCAAGTACAACGACGGTTCGGACGCTTCGCGCGCTTTGTTGATCGAGCGCATGCAGACCGGCATGCGGCAGGCCTGGGAAGCGCAGCGCAAAGTCCCCTTGCAGGCGATCACCTTTCGCCACGCTCCGCTGGAACTCGAATTCCATCCGCACCCGGACCTGACCGTCGAGTCGCTTGGCAAAGTGCTGCACGACGCCTCGCAAACGACCGAGGCCCGCATCCTGGCGGCCATGGGGCTCGCCAGCCGCCAGCGAGTTGCCCGGCGACAGCCGATCGACGTGGTATCCGTCGATCTCGGTCCCGCTTCGCTGGTGCTGCTGCCCGGTGAAACCTTCGTGGCCTACCAGCGATGGGCCCAGACGCTGCGGCCCGACCAAGCCGTGCTGGCCATCGGTTACGGCGAATGCTGGCCCGGTTACGTTCCCACCGAAGACGACTTCCAGCACGGCTTCCACGACAAATGGCTGTGGGTCGGCCCCGGATCCGAGGCCCGCCTGCAGGACGCCCTGCGGCAAGTCCTGACACACCGCGCAGGGCAACCGTCGGACTCCCGCTGAGACGTCCTCCATGGCGGCATTCCCGGACACCCCCGTCCCAAGCGATCCTGCAGGTACACGAACCGCACTGCGACCGTATCGCTGCCGCCGCTGTGCTGGCGCCGCAGGCGACGCACGCCTGGGTGGGCGTCGCCTGCGGCCCAGCACCCGCGTCTACATCGCCGCGACATGCGACTCGGTCGGTTCAAACCAGCGATAGATGGCGGGCAGCACCAGCAGCGTCAGGATCGTGCAGGTGATCAGGCCACCGATGACGACCGTCGCCAGCGGACGCTGGACCTCCGCGCCGGCACTGGTCGAAATGGCCATCGGCAGGAACCCCAGGGCACCGCAGGACGCGGTCATCAGCACGGGACGTAGCCGGTCGAGGGATCCGCGCACCACCGACGTCTCCTGGTCACGGCCCGTCTCTCGAAGGTGGCGAATGTGTTCAACGAGCACCACGCCGTTCATGACCGCGATGCCGAACAAAGCGATGAACCCAACGCCGGCCGAAATGGAGAACGGCATGCCACGCAGCGCGAGCGCGAAGATTCCGCCGGTCGCGGCGATGGGCACGTTCAGGTAGATCAGCAGCGTGAGCTTCACCGAGTGGAACGTCAGGTAGAGCAGCGCGAAGATCAGGAACAGCGCGACGGGCACGGCCACCATCAGGCGTTGGCTGGCCTGCTGGAGATTCTGGAACTGCCCGCCCCAGGTCAGGAAGTAGCCCTCGGGCAGCTTCACCTGGCTGGCCACGACCTTCTGGGCTTCCGTCACGAACCCCGCCAGGTCGCGTTTCCGCACGTTGCACTGGATCAACAACCGACGACGAATCGCGTGCCGGCTGATTTCGGACGGACCTTCCTCCATCTTGATGTCGGCGACCTGGCTGATCGGAATCTGCCGGCCGCGCGGGTCGTCGATCTTCAACTGGCGCACCGACTCCACGTCGCCGCGAAACTCCGGAGCGAGTCGCACCTGCAGCGGGAATCGCCGCTGGCCCTCGAACACCTCGCCCACGGTCTGGCCACCGATGATGCTGACGGCGTCGAGGACGGCGCGAGAGTTGATTCCATAGCGGGCAATCTGGTCGCGGCGCACCTGGATTCGCGCGTAGGGCAGCCCCGCCACCTGCTGGGCTTGCACATCGGCGGCACCCTCCACCTGGTTGAGCGCCCGCACGATCCGATCCCCCGTCACCCGCAGCACGTCCAGGTCGTCGCCATAGAGGCTCAATCCCACGTCCGAACGCACGCCCGCCACGAGTTCCTGCACGCGAAGTTCAATCGGCTGCGTGAAGCCATACGAGTTGCTCGGCACTTCGCGCTCCAACGCCTCCTGCATCTGGATCACCAGGTCCTCCTTGGCGATCTTCTGAGGCCACTGTTCGGGCGGTTTCATGCGGATCAGCAGGTCGGTCTGGTGCACGCCCATCGGATCGTTGGCGATCTCGGGCCGCCCCGTCTTCGACACCACCGACTCCACCTGCGGAAACTTCAGCAACGTCCGCTCCATCGCCTTCGTCATCTCCAGCGAGGTCTCCAGCGACACGCTCGGCAGACGCACGGCCTGGATGGCCAGGTCGCCCTCGTCCAGCTTCGGCACGAACTCCAGGCCGAACCGCGACGCCACGATCATGCTGAGCGCGAACACGGCGAGCGCGCCGCCGACCAGCGGAAGCGGCCGGGCCATCGCCAACTTCAGCAGCGGCTCGTAGGAGTGTTTCAGTCCGCGAATGAGCCACGTCTCCTTCTCGCGCATGTTGCGCACCAGGAACAGGGAGGCCATCACGGGCATCACCGTCACGGCAAGGATGAGGGCTGCGGTGAGCGCGGTCATGAAGGTGAAGGCCATGGGCCGGAACATCTTGCCCTCGACCCCCTGCAGGCTCAAGATCGGCAGGAAGACAATAATGACGATCAAGCCCGCGAAAAGGATCGGCTTGCCGACTTCCAGCGAAGAATCGCGGAACACGGCCAGCGGCACCCGCTGCCCGGGGTTCTCGTGCTGGTAGCGGCTCGCGCGCCGCACGGCATTTTCGATCATCACTACCGCGCCGTCCACGATGACGCCGAAGTCAACCGCTCCCAGGCTCATCAGGTTCGCGGATACGCCCGCGACTTTCATCGCGATCAGGGCGCTCATCGCGGACAACGGAATCGCCGCTGCCACGATCAGTCCGGCGCGCACATCGCCCAGCAGCAGGAACAGCATCAGGATCACCAGCACCACGCCCAGCCCGATATTCTCGGCGATCGTGAAAATCGTCTTCGCGACCAGTTCGGTGCGATCATAGAAGGTGTCGATGACCACGCCCGCCGGCAGCGTCTGCTGGATCGACTGGATCTTCTCCTTGACATCCGCGACCACCTGCCGCGAGTTGCCGCCCATGAGCATCATGACCATCCCGGTCACCGCCTCCCGGTTCCCGTCGCGCGTCACGGCTCCCTGCCGCAGCATCGGCGCAAAAGCCACGGTCGCCACGTCCGAAACGCGAATCGGCGTGCCATCACTGCGGCTGTCGAGGACGATGTTGCGAATGTCGTCCAGCGAGCCGACAAGGCCCTCACCGCGAATCAGCCGCTGCTCGCTGTTGTGCCGGATGTAGCCACCGCCCGCGTTCGCGTTGTTCTCCTCCAAGGCCTTGAAGACCTGGCTGAGTGTAATGCCGTAGTTCAACAGCCGATTTGGATCGAGCTGCACTTCGTAAGTCTTCAGTTCACCGCCAAACGTGTTCACCTCGATCACGCCTGGAACGCTACGCAACTGGAAGGCGATCTGCCAGTCGAGGATTGTCCGCAGGTCCATCTGGCTGTAGTCGTGCCCGGGCTCGGCGCGTACCTCGAACTGGTAGATCTCGCTCATGCCCGTGGCGATGGGTCCCATCTGCGGGTCGCCCATGCCCGGCGGAATGTTCTCACGCGCCTGCTGCAACCGTTCGTTGACGAGGTTGCGAGCCCAGTAGATGTCGGTCCCATCCTCGAAGGCCACGGTCACGGCCGACAGGCCGAACCGGCTGATCGAGCGGATCTCGCTCACCTTCGGCAGGCCGCTCATGGCGTTCTCGACCGGGAACGTAATGAACTGCTCCACCTCGACCGGCCCCAGCGCCGGGGAGGTCGTCAGCACCTGCACCTGCACATTCGTCAGGTCGGGCACGGCGTCCAGCGGCAACGTCATGGCCGAGATGACGCCGACACCCAGCACGACGATCGCCAGCAGCATGACAATGAAGCGGTTTTCCAGCGACCACTTGATCAGGACATTAACCACGCGGAAGTCCCCGTGAATGATGGATGGTGCAGTTGATTCTTCATGACAGCGTGGAAGACGACAGCGTGGAAGACGACAGCGTGGAAGATGGTCATTCGCTGAGCAGTTCCGCGAGCATGGCCGACTTCAGCGCGAATCCTCCCCCAACCACCACGGGCTCTCCCTGCTCCAGCCCGGCGAGCACCTCCTGCTCCGACCCATTGGAGCGACCCAGGGAGACGTCGCGCCGCGCGAACTGGTCGCCCTCGCCGTGCACGAACACGAAGGTCTTGCCCTCATGCTCTTGGACGGCCGAAACCGGACCACCGGCTTGTCCTGCTGCTCTGGAAACTCCACCGAGACGAACATGCCCGGTTTCAGCAGTCCCTCGTCGTTGGTCGCGAGCGCCCGCATGGCGATCGTTCGCGATTCCTCCTCGACGATGTCGCCCGTATAAAACACCTTGGCTTCAAACGCGCGATCCGGCCAAGCCTTGCTGCGCACGGTCACAGTGCGCCCCGACAGGCCCTGCAGCATCGAGAAACTCTCCTCGTAGATGTCCGCGGAGATCCACACCGTCCGCATGTCCGCGATGCTGAGGATCTGCGCCTCGGGTGAGACGCGTTCCAGCAGGGCGACATCCTTGGAGATGATCGTACCGTCGAACGGAGCGATGATCGGATAGTAGGCGATCGCTTCGCCCTGTTCGGAGGGATTGATGTCCGCCAGCTGCTCATTGCTGAACCCAAGCATCTTCAGGTTGGTCTCGTCCACCGACACCCGCGTGTCCGCCTCCTTCAACGCCTGCTCCGACTCCAGCGCCGCCTGCCGCGCGGACTGGTCGATCTCCTCCATCCACGCCTGCAGCGTCGCCCGATCCGAACTTCGATTCGCCTCGGCCTCCACCAACTGCTTTCCCGACGCCACGCCATCCCGTGACAACGGTTCCAGCCGCTCATAGTCACGCTTCGACTTGGCATGATCGACATACGCGGAAAGCAGCTTCTCGCGATATTCACCCATCGGCCGGTTCTGGAAGCGGGCTTCGATCTGCTCGATGGGCGTTTCGTGGCGCAGCGCCTCGATCAGCTCCCGCGCGTTCTTGGAAACCTCCTGCGTCCAGTGATCCTTGTTGCGCAGGAAGTCGCGTTTAAGCCGATCCTGGTACAGTTCGAGCATGGCTTTGCCTACATCTTGGCTCTGCACCACCACCAGGACATCGCCTTTCTTGACGTGGTCGCCAAACTTGACTCGCACCGAAGCAACGCGGCCTTCCACCAGCGGATAGATGTGGGCGATGTGGTCTTCGTTGAGGGACACCTTGCCAGTCAGGGCAACGCTCCGCGAGAAGCTCTTCATTTCCACCGGCATCACCTTCAACCCCGCTGCCGACCAGGACACCTCGGGAAACTTGATCAACCCGCTCGCCACTTCAACCGAAGGTCCTTCTTCCTCGCCCCGCACGTCATCGCCCGTTGCGGAAGCGGCCAGCTTCGCCCGCGCTGCGTCCGGGACAGAAGGCGCGCGAGAGGCTGCGAACCAGGCCAGCAAGGCCAGAGCTGAAACGGCCAACCCGGCCAGGGCAGCAAATGGGCGAGGAGAGGATTTCTGCGCTGAATCGTTCGAGGTCATCACCGTGATACTTTCCAAAGTCCGTGAGGGAAACCGTCGAGGCGCCGGAACCATAGGGGCCCCATCGTAACGGCGAACGCCAAGGCGAGAGAGAGATCGCTGGCAACGATCCTAGCAGCGGAAGATACCCAGCCGCTGCGGCAGCGCCAAAGAGGGCGCGAAACCATCGAGAAAATGCCGCGAAGCGGCGCTGCTCCCCGACCCGCCTAGCCGCGCAGCGGGTAGCCACACCGGGGTAGCGACGAGGGCATAGACCGAGACCGCCTGGGCTTCAAACCCCTGCGTTTCGCAAGGCGACGTCACCAGCGGCAAGGTCGGTTGCGGCCTGTCCGAATTGGAATCGCCATCCCCCGAACCGGGCAGCGCGAAGTGAACGTGCCAGCCCGCTTCTTGGGCCCCCGCTTCTTGGGCCCCCGCTTCTTGAAGACTCGCCTGCTGGATACCTGCAACTCCCGCCAACCCGTGGCGGACCCGCAGATGCTCCCGCAACCAGGTCGCCGCCGCCGGGCTCTCGGAACGGGCGATCTTCGCGTGCGAATGACACCAGGGCACGGGACCCGGCCACATCAGCAGGAGCAGCAGCCAACGCAACGCGGCGGACGCATGGCGCCCCCGGGCCGCAATCGTCGACCGATTCGCTCGTCGTTGAAAATCCATGAGACCCGTCCCCGGCTGGCTGCCCAACACTTCCGGCAGTATGGTCTCGAAACGGCAGTCGGTCAACTTGGCAGAACGACGGCGTGTTCAGCGTCCGTATCATGAACCGATGGCCAGCGCGGAGCCCGCGGCGAAGTCGAGTAGGGAAGGCCAGCCGAAACTGGACTGGCGAGGATCCCTTGGGGGCGACCACCGTCGGCCGTCGGCGTCCTCGGGCCCCCCCGGAACGCCTCTCCTAGAACGACAGGCCGCCCCGCAGCACGAGGCCTTGGTCCAGGTCCAAATCGTCCGGCATTGAATCGTATTCCAGACGCCGGCCAAAAACGAACCCCGATTCCACGAACAGGCCACCGCCCCCCGCGACGATTCGTTCGACGCCCACCACCAGACGGTAGTCACGCAGTGACAACTGATCGTCACTTCCATCCGCACGGCGCACCGACCAGGTGTTGCCTCCCAGCGCGCCGCCCAGGTACGCCCACGTCTCGTGGTTCGCTCCGTCCTTGCCCAGGCGGTAGGCCAGGCGCGGCCGGGGGAAAGTCAGGTCCAGTTGCCAGACGGGAGTCGGCGTCCATTGCAGGCCCAGTGCCGGCAGCAAGGGAATATCATGCCGATCCAGATAGACGACGCCAAACTGCAGCTTCAGCTCGTCCGGGATCCACTCCCACGACGCCACACCCAGGCCAAATACCCGCAAGGCGTTGTCGGTATTCTCGAAGTCACTGCGGACCATCGGCGCCACGATCGCCAGCACACTCCACCGGTCATTCAGGTCCTTGCGCCACAGGAAATTCACTCCTGTTTCGTACAACTGTCCGGGAACATCCACGAGCGTCGGGCCATCGAGCAGGTCGGTGCGGACCTGGGGAGTCACCACCAGCAGGTTGTCGAGGCTGCCGAGGGGAAGCGCGAACGAGACGGACGCATCCCAGCTCGTGATGTTCAGGTCGTCCGCATCGTCACCGGAAACCAGCCAGCCACCCGCGACTGCGGCACGCTGGAAGAAGCCGCGTTTGAAACGCTCCACCGGCGCCTCCGGATCGTCCCCCACCTGCGCCTCGGGCAGCTCGTCGATCTGCTCGAAGAGTTGCGATCGCACCGACCGCCGCAGGTTCCAGGCATCGTCGGCCATGCGGCCGATGCGCGTTTGGGCCGAAGCGGCAGCGCACCATGCGGCGACGATGATGGCCATGCTGCATCCGATGATCGCGAATTGACGCATGTGTCCCTGGCCCGCTTTCTCGCTGGATCGTTCCGCGTCTGTCCTGGTGCGACGGTTATAGAAACATCGACCAGACTGCCCAACCCGCAATATTCCGAGTCGATGTTCAGCGCACGAACGCGGCACCGCGTCCGCCGTGCTGGCACATGCAATCGTGGCACTGGCAAAGCTGCCAAGGCGATCACGACGCCTGTTTGATGCGAGCGAAACCGCAGGGGACTCCGGCGATCAACCGCTGGCCGTTCTATTTCGTCGCACGCTCCGCGGTTTACCGCGTCATGCCCGCGAATCCATGGCCCAGGTCTTGTTGCGAGTCCCGTGGTCGTTACAACGATCCGTCAGCGGGCTGCGGGCAACGCAACCGCTTGCAGACTGCACCCAGCCATCTTCCTCCGGCAAGTCGTCCGTCCACTTCATGGGGAATCCACGATGCTTACGCAACCCGAACCGGAACAGCACTCGATCGACTGGGAATCGTACGGCGTGGAGGACGCCGTCCATAAACTGATCGAATACGCGGGCGAGATCCGCGCGAGCGATCTCTTTTTCACGAGCCATGAAGGATATGTCGCGGTCGCCTTGAGGCACCTGGGCGCGGTGCGCCTGATCACGAAGGTGCGTCCCGAATTCGGCAAGCGAATGATCGCCACGATCAAAGCCTCCGCGGGCGCCGACATCGCCGACCACCTGCGTCCCGGCGAAGGGCGTCGCATCTTCCCTCGTGAAAATCGACCAGCCATCGACCTGCGTCTGAACTCCGTGCCCACCCTATTCGGCGAGGACGTGTCCGTCCGCCTGCTCGATCGCGAAACAGGACTGATGACCCTGGAACAACTAGAACTGGCGCCCTACGCCCTCCGCATCGTTCGGTCCCTGCTGGACCAGCCCGCAGGACTCATTCTGGTCACAGGCCCCACCGGAAGCGGCAAGACGACGACCCTCTACGGTTGCCTCCAGTACCTTCACGACGGCACGCGGAAGATCAACACGCTGGAGGACCCGGTGGAGTTCGTGCTGGATGGCGTGCACCAGGCGCAGATCAATCCGCGCATCGGCCTCGACTTCCCTGACCTGCTGACCGCCTGCCTGCGGCAGGCACCCGACGTCATGATGGTTGGCGAGATCCGCGACGAAACGACGGCCAAGACCGCCGTTCGCGCTGCCAACAGCGGCCATCTCGTCCTCGCCACACTCCACGCGCCCGTGGCCGTCGCGGCGTTGCAAAGCATGCTGGCTTACGGCGTGAATCGCACCTTCCTCGCCAGCTCCATCGTGGGCATCCTCTCCCAACGACTCGTCCGCGGCCTCTGCCCCGAATGTCGCGTGCCGATTTCCGCGGAAGACTCCCCATTGCCCCTGCTGGACGTGCAGCGGTGGATGGAACCGAACACGCAGCCAACCGTCTATCGAGCACTCGGCTGCAGGAGTTGCCACGAGGTAGGCTACAATCGCCGCATCTGCATCGCGGAAGCGTTCGTCATGGATCCCGACCTGCGCGAGATGCTGATCCACGGTCGCCACTCCAACTTGGAACTCTATCGCCACGCCCAGGCGAATGGCATGATCGACTTCGGCACCGCCGCTCGACTGCGCGTGGCGCAGGGCGATACGACACCGGAAGAAGTGTTTCGCGCGGTGCCTCTGGAATTCCTCCCCGGGGACGCGGCGCACGCATGATCGAGCAAGCGTCCAGCACAGACAGGGAACCTTTCCTCGCGCGAGG
>CAZUJM010000146.1:0-234 GCA_964620405.1 uncultured Pirellulaceae bacterium
TCCCTCGCCGCCGAGAGCAGTTCCTTGACGTTCTCGGCCCGCTCGTCCTCCTCGGGCGTGCCGGCCTGCAGCAGCTGCTCGAGGTAGCCGGTCTTTTCCAAGATGAGGTCGATGCGGGACAGCAGCCCGTCGATGGAGGGATCGCCGAGTCGATCCATGAGGGCGGCGAAGGTGGTGATCGCCTGGCGGGCGGGCTTGCCAAGGCCCGTGATGGTGTCGGCTTGGCGGGCTGCT
>CAZUJM010000146.1:244-5532 GCA_964620405.1 uncultured Pirellulaceae bacterium
TTGCAGGCCGAAGTGCTCGCCATCACGGGCGGGCAGCTCGTGCGCGTGGTGCGCCAGCCGCTTGATGCTGGTCGCTCCGATCCGTCGCGGCGGCACGTTGATGATCCGCGACAGCGCCACGTCGTCGCGCGGATTATGGATCACCTGCAGGTACGCCAGGACATCCTTGATCTCCTTGCGCTGGTAGAACTCCAGCCCGTTCACGATCTGGTACGGCAGCCCCGCGTCCCGCAACGAATACTCGACCGTTCGCGACAGCGCGTTGGTGCGGTAGAAGATCGCGAAGTCGCTCAGCTTGCGATCCTCCTCGCGGCACAGGTGCTGGATCTGCGCCACGATGTCGCGCGCCTCGTCCAGGCCCGAGGGATAGGTCACCAGCCGCACGGGCTTGCCGTCCGGATTCTCGGTGAACAGCTGCTTGTGCTTGCGACGCCGATTGTTGCGGATCAACGAATCGGCCACGGCCAGGATGTTCGGCGTGCTGCGATAGTTCTGCTCCAGCCGCACCACCCGCACCTGCGGATAGTCGTTCTCGAACTCCAGAATGTTGTTCAGGTTCGCGCCGCGCCAACCATAGATCGACTGGTCCGGGTCGCCCGTCACCGCCAGGTTCGGATGGTCGATCGACAGCGCGCGGACGATGGCGTACTGGGCGAGGTTCGTGTCCTGGTATTCGTCGACCAAGATATAGGGATAGGTCTCATCCAGCAGCGCCCGCAGGTCGGGGTTCTGCTGCAGCATCTTCGCGACGTGCAGCAGCAGGTCGTCGAAGTCGACGGCATTGGCCGACAGCAGGCGTTCCTGGTAGGCCGGGTACGCGTCGCGCAGGATCGCCCCCATCTCATTGCCCGCCCGCGGCTGGTACTCCGCCGCCGACACCAGCTGGTTCTTCAGCCAGCTGATCTGCTGCGCGATGCGGTCCGGCGTGGTCATCGTGAGCGGCAGGTTCAGCTGTTCGAGGGCCTGCTTGAGCGCCCGGCGGGAGTCGTCGGTGTCGTAGATGGTGAAGTTCGCGTCCAGACCGACATGGCGCGCGTAGCGGCGGAGCAGCCGTGAGCAGAAGCGATGGAAGGTGCCGATCCAGACCCAGCTGCCCGGCACCAGCCGCTGCACCCGCTCCTTCATCTCCTCCGCCGCCTTGTTCGTGAAGGTCACGGCGAGGATGGAGCTGGGCGAGACGCCCTGGTGGATGAGGTTGGCGATGCGGTGCGTCACGACGCGCGTCTTGCCGCTGCCCGGACCGGCCAGCACCAGCATCGGCCCGTCGATATGCTCGACCGCCTGCCGCTGCGCCGCCGTCAGCTTGGCCAGTTCGTCCTGAAAGCTCATCAGCCCACCTCGTTCCCCACCGCACTCCACCAATCCTGCGGCTTCCCCGCAGTATAGCGAATGTCCGTGGCCCACAGCCGCCGCGCGCGCGACCGTGCGACTTTGTCGGCGGGCGTTTTTTAACCACGGAAGGCACGGAGAAACACGGAGGCATACGGAAACGCTTCGTGTTTCTCCGTGCCCACCGTGGTGAACATCCTCGCGTAATTTCGGCCGGAAATGAAACAACGCCCTGGGCAGCAGATAGGATTCTGCCAGGGCGTTGCGAAGGGATAGGCTTGCGGGCGGAGCTTCTGGGTCAGAAGCAGATTCCTGGCCTGGCGGGGTCCGCTAGCGCGGCGATCGGCCGGAACGGTAGAACTGGATCCTCTCGAGGGCCGCGTAGACTTCCTCGAGCGTCTTCTCGCCGAAGTTGGAGATACCGAGCAGGTCGTCGCGGGTGCACTTCAGCAGGTCGCGGACCGTGAAAATGCCTCGCTCTTCCAGGCAGTTCGTCGTGCGCACCGACAAACCGATCTCCGCCGTGCTCATTTCCAAGCGGCGTTCCTGGTCGCGGCTCTGCTCCTCGGCTCGAATCAACGGAATGCGCGTCGTCGACATGGGGCTCCCTCCCTACCAGAGACTTCCAGAGACATGGCCGCCGCCTCCAGCGACGACCGAGCGGGCAGGATAACACACGCCGTTCAATTCTCCAAACACTTTCTCCTCGTCCGCCGCATCATTTCCCCAACGACGGCCGCCTTGCGATCTTTCCCAGCCACCCGCCCGGCCTCTTTTCAGCAGCCAAAACCATCGGTTACAAAGACCACCCCAAGGCGCCCGAGGCGCCAAGCATTTTCCGCTCTCTTATTTCCCCGTTCCTCCTCCCTCGCCGCAGGCGCCCCCATGAAGCCCATTGTGCAGATCTCGCTGGATGTCACGAACATTGAAGAAGCCCTGGAGACGGCGCACATGGCGATGCGGGCCGGGGTGGACTGGCTGGAGGCGGGGACGCCGTTGATTCTGGCGGAGGGCCTGCGCTGCGTGCGGATGTTGCGGCAGGAGTTCCCGAACGTGCCGATCGTCGCCGATCTGAAGACGATGGACGGCGGCTATCTGGAAGCGGAGATGATGGCCAAGGCGGGGGCCACCCATGTCGTGGTGATGGCACAAGCGCACGACGAGACGCTGCGCTGCGTGGTCAAGGCGGGCAAGGACTACGGCGTGCAGGTGATGGGCGACAACCTGGCCTGCACCGACATGGTAGCCGGCGCGAAGCGGATCGAAGACCTGGGCTGCGACGTGGTCATCCACCACATCGGCTACGATGAGCGCCGGGGCATCGCGGCCCGCGGCGTCCGCGCCCCCAATCCACTCGACCAGCTCCGCGATGTCGTCAACGCCGTGAAGATCCCCGTGCAGGCCGTCGGCGGCCTCTCGCTGGAACAGGCCATTGAAACGCCCAAGTACGGCGCGCCCCTCGTCGTCCTCGGCGCTCCCCTCGTCATCGACAGCGATCGCTTCCAGACCGCCTCCGGCAACGTCGAAGAGTCGCTCCGCAGGATCTGCGAAGCCGTCCACGCCAGCGCTGTCGCCCCCCGCGCCTAGCTGCCGCTCCGTCGATTGAACCACGCCGATCCCAAGAAGCCTCTCCGTGGTTCTCCGTGCCAATCCTCTGTGGCTCTCCGTGGTAATCCTCCGTGGTTCTCCGTGGTAAAAAAGACCCCGCCTCAGCGGCCCATCGGCCAGCCCTGCCCCCTTATCTATATTCCCGCACCCGGAGGCTCCCATGCCTAAATTGGCCGTCTTTCCCAAAGCGTTCATGGACCCGCTCTGCAAGACCGGGACGTTGAGCCTGCGTGAATGGATCGAGATGGCATCCACGCTGGAGGTGGACGGCCTGGAGTTCTACAGCGGGTTCCTCGACCTGCAGGATCGCGCCGCCTGGGCTCCGGCGCGAAAGATGGCCGAGGACCGCAACCTGACCATCCCCATGCTCTGCTGCTCCCCCGACTTCACCCACCCCGACCCGGCGTTCCGCCAGGCCGAAGTCGACAAGGAGAAGGGCTGGATCGACATGTGCGCCGAGTTGGGCGGCCAGTTCTGCCGCGTGCTCTCCGGACAGCGCCGGCCGGAAGTTTCGCGCGAGGACGGCATCCGCTACGCCGCCGAATCGATCGAAGCCTGCATCCCCCACGCCGCCGCGCGCGGCATCACACTCATCATCGAAAACCACTACAAGGACAACTACTGGAAGTATCCGGAGTTCGCCCAGAAGATGGACGTCTTCTGCGACCTGGTCGACCGCATCCAGTCGCCCCACTTCGGCGTCAACTACGACCCCAGCAACACGATCCTCGCCGGTGAAGATCCGCTGGAACTGCTTGATCGAGTCAAGCACCGCATCGTCACGATGCACGCCAGCGACCGCTACCTGAAGGAGGGCACGATCGACGACCTGCGCCGCGAGGAGGATTCGGTTGGCTACGCCCGCCGGCTGGCCCATGGCGTCATCGGCCGCGGCATGAACGACTACGACAAGATCTTCGCGACCCTGCGCCAGGTCGGCTTCGACGGCTGGGTCAGCATCGAGGACGGCGAGGACGGGATGGAGCAGCTTCACGAGAGCGTCCGGTTCCTGAGAAACAAGTTCGCCCGCTGGTTCCCCGCTAAGGACGCTTGACGGCTGCCCCGGCCCCTGGCTGCCAGCCACTTGTGGGTTACCCCGTCGAGCGGGCCTTTTTGCTGGCGGGCTTGCCCGTGCTGCGTATACTGGGGAGGTCCGGGCGAGAACCGGATCGAAAATTAGGCGGCCGTTGCGACCGCTGGCCGTCGCTCTGTCGTTGATGCTTCCGTCCAGGCGACGCCGTCTGTCCCTGCCGTCGATCCGATCACCATCCGACACCGCTGCACCTGCCGAGGGCCGCATGTCTCGCTTTACCCGCTCGTCGCATTTTCCGCTTCGCCGCCGCCGATTCGCCCTGGAATCGCTCGAGATCCGCCGCGCGCTGGCCGCCGATGCGCTCCATTCGGCCCTGGCCCTGCCGGCCGAAGGCGAAGCACCGGTCGTCGAAGTCGCCCCGGAGGGCGAGCCAATCGCCGACTTCTCGTTGCTCGATGTGAACCCGAACTCCGCGACCGCCAACCAGCGAGTTTCCCCGCGCGACTTCCAGGGCCAGATGTCTGCCTGGTATTTCGCCCACGCCACGTGAGGCTACTGCCGTAGCCAGTTCGGCTACCTCGACCAGATGACCCGCGAGCTTGCCCAGGAGCGACCCGACCTCCAATTCAATGTGCTCGGAATCAACCAGATCGGCCATGAGTCGGGAAATACGCAGGCGACCACCGGTCGGATCATTCCCTGGCTGCAGGACGAAGACAAAAACAACGACGGCAATTCCGACGTCTGGCTCAACTCCTTCCCCGCCCAGTATCGCGACGTGGTGATCCTGGACGCGAACAGCGAGCAGATCGACGTCTACAACCTGACGACGCATACCCTGGCGAACGCCGACAACTACGCGACGATGAAGCAGAAGCTGATCGCCGCGGCCGAGGCCAACCAGGAGGTGCTGTCGTGGACCAACCCCGTTCAACCTCTGGACGTCAACGACGACTCGACCATCAGCCCGATTGATGCACTGCTGATCATCAACGAACTGAATACGGTCGGCGGCCATGCGCTGACGACGCCCACCGAGACGCCCCCCGCCTTCATCGACACCAACTCGGACATGTTCGTGTCACCGCTCGACGCACTCCTTGTGTTGAACTACCTCAACACCACGCCGCCTGCCGCACTGCCGGCCGCCGTACCGGCCGAAGGGGAAGCCGAAGGCACTGTCGCGTCGACGGAGGCGAACGGCGGCGCGTCTGGCAACGCCGCCATCGCCGCCGCCTTCGACGCCTACTGGCGATCGCAAGCGGACGCGGAGGATGAAAAGGACTCGGCGGTCGCCTGACGACGGCCGATGAGAACG
>CAZUJM010000146.1:5542-14967 GCA_964620405.1 uncultured Pirellulaceae bacterium
GGCGAGCGAAGACGCTCGCGCTCCGTGGTGCAGGTCTCGTGCGAGCTAGGACGCTCGCGCTCTCGTCTCATGCAATTGAGGATGCTCGTCTTCTGACAGATGCGAGCGAGGACGCTCACGCTCCCCTGACCCGGCACATTTTTCCATTTTGCCGAAGTTACCCGGACCTCCTGTCCGATATCTCCTTGCACCTCGCAGAGCACTTCGAAGGGACCGACGGGAGTGTGCGTCACCCAGCCGCATGACTCGACCGCCTTTGCCGGCTGCTCGCGCGGCGTTCCCCGAGGGCTGGTGCGCACCCTGGAGTGACAGGGAGTTGTCTTTCGCGCGATGGAGAAGCCGCATCGCCGAAAGATACCTCCGCACGCAGCCGCGCCAGTCCTCGTTTCGACCGCTCGCTGAGACCGCATCCGTCCACCGCGCCGCACGGCGCCCTGCCATGAATTGACGAGCATGAAGCCGCCCAAAGCCCGCTACGACTGCATTGTGATCGGCGGGGGACACAATGGACTGGTCACGGCCGCCTACCTGGCGAAGGCCGGCAAGTCCGTGTGCGTGCTGGAGCGTCGTCATGTGCTGGGCGGTTGCGCGGTCACGGAGCAGCTCTGGCCCGGTTTCCGCGTCTCCACCGCGGCCTATGTCATCAGCCTCTTCCTCCCGCAGATCATGCGCGAACTGCGTCTGAAGGAATACGGCCTGAAGATCCTGCCGCGGAATCCGTCGTCCTTCACGCCGCTGCTCGACGGACGCTCCCTGCTGCTCGGACCCGACATGGCCGCCTGCCAGCGTGAGATCGCGAAGTTCAGCCCGCGCGACGCCGAGCGGTATCCGGAGTACAACGGCCTGCTGGAGCGCGTGGCGCAGCAGCTGGAGCCGGTGCTCAACCAGGCAGCGCCCGACCCGCTGCCCCTGCCCGGAGACTGGCGCAAGATCGGCGTCACGAAACGGTTCCGCGATGGCGCGAAGATGCTGGAGCTCTACAAGGCCGTGAGCCAGCTGGGCGCGGACCTGCCGCAGGCGGTGGAGCTGTTGACGGGCGCGGCGCGGCCGCTGCTGGAACGCTGGTTCGAGACGGATGTGCTGCGAGCGACCCTGGCGACGGACGCGATTATCGGGGCCTTCGCGTCCATCTCCGCCCCCGGAACGGCCTACGTGCTGCTGCACCATGTGATGGGTGAAGCGGGCGGCGCACGCGGCGTGTGGGGCTACGTGCAGGGGGGAATGGGCGGCCTGGCGGACGCACTGGAACATGCATGCCACGACCTGCATGTTGACATTGTCCGCGAGGCCGCGGTGCAGTCGATCCTCACCCGCGATGGTCGCGCGATCGGCGTCACCCTCCAGGGAGGAGGCGTCATCGAAGCGCCCGTCGTTGCCTCCAGCGTCGACGCCCACCTGACCTTCGAGCGATTCCTCGATCCCCAGGTCCTGCCGCCCGAGTTCCGCCAGGCCGTCGCCGCCATCGACTACTCCTCCGCCTCCGCCAAGATCAACCTCGCGCTCTCCGAGCCACCTCAGTTCACCTGCGCTCCCACCACCGGCATCGCGCCCCACCACCACGGCACCATGCACATCTCGCCCACGCTCGACTTCATCGAACGAGCGTACGACGACGCGAAGTATGGGCGCCCCAGCCTCGAGCCCGTGCTGGAGATGACCATGCCCAGCAGCGTCGACTCCACCCTCGCGCCGCCCGGCCAGCATGTCATGTCGATGTTCGTCCAGTACGCGCCCTACCGCTTGGCCGAGGGCAACTGGGACGACATCAAGGAGTCGTTCGCGGACCGCTGCATCGAGATGGTCGCGCGCTACGCCCCGAATGTGCCCGGAGCCATCCTGCATCGCCAGATCCTCAGCCCGCTCGACCTCGAACGCACCTTCGGCCTGACCGGCGGCAATATCATGCAGGGCGCAATGAACTTCAACCAGCTCTTCTGCATGCGGCCCGTCGCCGGCTGGGCCGACCACCGCACGCCCGTCGGCGGCCTCTACCTGTGCGGCGCCGCCAGCCACCCGGGCGGCGGCGTGATGGGCGCCTGCGGCAAGAACGCCGCCACCGAAATCCTTCGCGATCTCTAAATCGCCCCGTGTTGCGGTTTTGAAGCGGCCGGGACGCGGCGCGACGACAGGCTGGGTCGCTCTGCGGCAGGGCTGAAGCGGTCTGGTCTGCCGCTCGAAGAGGTCGGTGCGGCCGGGACGCGGTGCGGTACCACTCTGTTTTCCATGGGCCCCGGTCGTCGCTTATAATGCGACCGATCCTGCCGGGGTGTCGCCGGACGCAGACTCGCGTGTCACGGCCCCCCAACTCGCTCGCTGACCTCCTCACTCCTCCGGCGAACTCCATGATGATCCCCCGCATCCGTTTCGATTCGATCCCTCGCATCCGCGCCGCGGTCTTCGCCCTGCCACTGGCCTCGCTCCTGCAGGCTTCGCTCGTGATGATCGTGCTGCCCGACAGCCCGCTGCGCGCGGCCGACACGATCGACTACGCCCGCGATGTCCGGCCGCTGCTCTCGGACCATTGCTACGCCTGCCACGGTCCCGACGCCAACACGCGTCAAGCCGAACTGCGGCTCGACCAGCACTCGCCCGACCTCGCCGAGCGACACATCCTGGTGGCTGGCGACTTGGACGGCAGCGAAGCCTGGCAGCGCATCCAGTCGAACGACCCCGAGAAGCGCATGCCGCCGCCGGAGTTCAACAAGGACCTGACGGACGCGCAGAAGGATGTGCTGCGCCGCTGGATCGAACAGGGCGCGACGATGCGGCGGCACTGGTCGTTCGAGGCGCCGAAGCGTGTGGCCGAGCCAACCGTGGGCAACCCGGACTGGCCCGCCCATGCGATCGACCGCTTCGTGCTCGCCCGCCTGGAACAGGAAGGCCTGCGTCCATCGCCTCCCGCCGACGCTCGCACGCTCGTCCGCCGCCTGTACCTCGACCTCACCGGACTGCCGCCCACGCCGCAGCAGTCGGCCGCGCTGGAACTCTCCAGCAATCCCCACGCCTACGAACGGCTCGTCGATGAACTGCTCGATTCGCCCCACTTCGGCGAACGCATGGCCGTCGCGTGGCTCGACCAGTCGCGCTACGCCGACACCAACGGCTACTCCATCGACGGGGGCCGGCAGATGACCTTGTATCGCGACTGGGTGATCCAGGCCTACAACCGTAACCTGCCGTTCAACCAGTTCGTTGTCGACCAGCTGGCGGGCGACCTGCTGCCCGAACCAACCAACGACCAGTTGGTCGCCAGCGGCTTCAACCGCAATCACATGATCACGCACGAAGGCGGCACGATCCCGGAAGAGAACCTCGTCAACTACGTCGCCGATCGGGTGCGTACGACGGGCGAAGTGTTCCTGGGCATGACACTCGGCTGCGCCCAGTGCCACGACCACAAGTACGACCCCATCACGCAGCGCGACTACTACCAGATGTTCGCGTACTTCAACGGACTGCAGGACCGCGGCCTCGACGGCGATGGCGGCGTGAACTCCGTGCCGTCGCAGCGCCTGCACTCGACATTCGCATCCGACACGGCACAGATCGAGGCCCTGCGCGCCGAACTGGTGACGCTGCAATCCCGTATGATGCAGCCCCTGGAAAGCCAGCCCGCATGGGAGACGGCGGCGCGCGAGGAGCTGGCCCGGCGCGGCCGCGACCTGCAGGTGCTGCCCGTTCAGGTGCTGAAGGTCACGTCGCCCAACCGCGGCGGCGAATACGACGTCAAGGAAGATGGCACGGTGAACGCGCTGGGCGGCAGCGACCGCAGCCTCTGCATCTCTGCCGCGCTCGAAGGCATCACGACGCCGATCACCGGATTGCGCATCCTCTTCACGCCGCACGAAAGCCTTCCGAATGCGGGCATCGGCCGCGGCGACGCCAGCAGCCTCGAAGGCAGCTTCGTGCTGACCTCCTTCACCGCGTCGGCCACCGGCGTGCCCTCCGACCAGATCGACCTCTACCGCATGGTGCCGATCCGCGAAGCGACCGCCAGCGCGTCGCATCCCGACTTCCCCCCCGCCGATACACTCGACGAACGCGACCACAACGGCTGGTCCCCGCATCCCCACAACCAGACGCCCCAGCACATCACCTGGCAGTTCGCGTCGCCCGTCGATCCGTCCACCACACCCTTCATCACCGTGATGCTGGTCTGGGGCGGCGGCCCGTTCGGCAACGGCAGCCTGCAAGCCGGCCAGTACCGCGTCGTCGCCATCACCGGCAACGACGATGGCACGAACATTCCCGAGGACGTGCAGCACATCCTGGAGGTGGCGGAAGGCGAGCGATCGGCCGAGCAGCGCGAACGCATCCGCGGGTACCACGCGAGTGTCGCGACGGAGCTGGCCAACACGCGTTTCCAGATCAAGAACCTGGAGGAACGCATCGCGTACCTGACCCAGCCGCAGGACGTGATGGTCATGGACTCGGCCAACCCGCCCCGCGCCACGCACATCCTCAACCGCGGCCAGTATGACCAGCCGCTCGAGAAGGTCGAACCGACCACGATCGCCAGCCTGCTGCCCGCCGCGCCCGACCAGCCCGCCAACCGACTGGGACTCGCCCAGTGGCTCACGCGACCCGAGCATCCGCTGACCGCCCGCGTCGCCGTGAATCGCGTCTGGCAGCTGTTCTTCGGCACCGGACTCGTCAGCACCTCCGCCGATTTCGGAGCGCAAGGCGAACCGCCCTCGCACCCCGAACTGCTCGACTGGCTCGCCGTCGATTTCATGGAGAACGATTGGAACGTCAAGCGACTCGTCAAGCAGATCGTGATGTCGTCCACCTACCGCCAGAGTTCCGACAGTTCGCCGGAACAGCTGACGGCCGATCCCACCAACCGACTGCTGGGCCGCGGCCCGCGTTTCCGCCTGCAGGCCGAATTCGTCCGCGACCAAGCCCTCGCCGTCAGCGGACTGCTCGTCGATCGCCTGGGCGGCCCCAGCGTGCTGCCCTACCAGCCCGGCGTGCTGTGGCGCGAGATCAGCCACTTCGGCAGTTCGCCCGCCACCTCGCAGGTCTTCGTGCAGGACCATGGCGAGAAGCTCTATCGCCGCAGCCTCTACACCTACTGGAAGCGGACGTCGCCGCCGCCTTCCATGATCACGTTCGACGCGCCGACCCGTGAAGTCTGCACGGTGCAGCGATCGTCGACGAACACTCCCCTGCAGTCGCTGGTGCTGCTGAACGATCCGCAGTTCGTCGAGGCGAGCCGCGCGCTGGCGCAGCGGATCCTGCGCGAAGCGCCGGCCGACACCGAGGCCCGCCTGCGGTTCGCGTTCGAAGTCGTCCTCGGCCGCCCGGCAAGCGACCTCGAACGGGCGATCGTGCGCCGCGCGTACGAGCGCGAACGGGCTCGCTATGCGGCCGATCCGAACGCGGCCCGCGCGTACCTGTCGATCGGCGAATCCAACCGGGACGGCCAGCTGCCTCCGGAAGAACACGCCGCCTGGACCAGCGTCGGCTCGCTGCTGCTGAACCTAAGCGAAACCGTCACGCGCAGCTGATGGGCGCGCCGTGCCCTCCGCGCCGCAGACCCTGCTTCGATCACCTTCGACCGGAACACTCCACCATGCTAGACGCTTTTTCTCCCCTGCATCGTCGCCAGCTGCTGAGTCGCGCCTCGCGCGGCCTGGGCCACATGGCACTCGGCACGCTGCTCTTTCCCGACCTGCTGCGATCGCCGGCACGCGCGGGGGAACTCGCCGCGAGTGATAACGCAGGCAGCGCAGACGGTGCTCCAACGGCCCCTTCGTCGCGCGGCCTGCCCGGCCTGCCGCACTTCGCGCCCAAGGCCAAGCGCGTCATCTATCTCTTCCAGTCCGAAGGCCCGTCGCAGGTCGACCTGTTCGACTACAAGCCGGTGATGGACGAGTGGCATGGCAAGGAACTGCCCGCCTCCGTGCGCGGCACGCAGCGCGTCACCGGCATGACGTCGGGGCAGGGGAGCTACCCGGTGGTGAAGCCGCTGTGGGGCATGCGGCGCTGCGGACAGCACGGCACCTGGATGTCCGACCTGCTGCCGCACATGCAGGGGATCGCCGACGACATTACGATCATCAAGTCGGCGAACACGGAGGCGATCAACCACGATCCGGCCATCACCTTCATCAATACCGGCTCGCAGCAGATCGGCAAGGCGAGCATGGGCGCGTGGCTCAGCTACGGCCTCGGCAACGAAAACGAGAACCTGCCCGCGTACCTGGTGCTGCTCTCGCAGGGCACGGGCAAGAATCCCGGCCAGCCGCTGTTCGCGCGGTTGTGGGGCAGCGGCTTCCTGCCGTCGAACCACCAGGGAGTGCAGTTGCGGCCCGGTGCCAACCCGGTGCTCTATCTCGCAAACCCGCCCGGCGTCACCTCCAGCAGCCGCCGCGCGATCCTCGACGACCTTGCCGAACTGAACCAGGCGCACTTCCAGCAGGCCGGCGATCCCGAGATCCAGGCGCGCATCGCCGCGTATGAGATGGCCTTCCGCATGCAGACGTCGGTGCCCGACCTCGTCGACCTGCGCGACGAATCGCCAGCGACGCTCGAATCGTACGGCCCGCAGGTGCTGAAGCCCGGCAGCTACGCCGCCAACTGCCTGCTCGCGCGCCGCATGGCCGAACGCGGCGTACGCTTCATCCAGCTCTTCCATCGCGGCTGGGACCAGCATATCGCCATCCGCGCGCAGCTCCCTCGCCAATGCCAGGACATCGACCAGCCCACGGCAGCGCTGCTGCGCGACCTGAAGGAACGCGGCATGCTCGACGAGACGCTGGTCGTGTGGGGCGGCGAATTCGGCCGCACCGTGTTCAGCCAGGGACAGCTGGACAACCCGTCGTCCGGCCGCGACCACCACGGCCGCTGCTTCACGATCTGGATGGCGGGCGGCGGCATCAAACGCGGCTTCGAATACGGCCAGACCGACGACTTCTCCTACAACGTCGTCGACGGCTCCATGCACATCCGCGACGTGAACGCCACGATCCTGCACTGCCTGGGGATCGACCACCGTCGATTCACCTACAAGTTCCGCGGCCTCGACGAACGCTTGACGGGTGTCGAGGAAGCACACGTCGTGCACGACATCCTGGCCTGAGATCGCACTGCGGCGTACTGCATCGCCCTGCGCCCGACTTCAAGGAGCCACCGCCCGATGACCACACGTCGTCACTTCCTGCAGACGATGGGAGCGGCGACGGCCGCGTCCTTGACTCCCCGATCGTGGACACATTCCGGCGACGCCCGCGCCGCGGAACGCCCCAAGCGACCGGTGGCGGCGGTGGTCACCATCTATCGCCAGGGCTCGCATTCGGACGTCATCCTCGGCAAGATCCTCCGCGGCTGGAAGTACGACGGCGGCCCAGGCCCCGACCTGCAGCTCGCGGCACTCTACGTCGACCAGTATGGCCCGGGCGACATGGCGCGCGATTTCTCGCGCGAGTATGGATTTCCGCTGGTGGATCGCATCGAGGACGCGCTGACGCTCGGCACCGATCGCGTCGCCGTGGACGGCGTGATCAGCATCGGCGAGCATGGCGAATATCCTTGGAACGAGAAGGAACAGCATCTCTATCCGCGCAAACGCTTCTTCCGCGAGATCGCCGACACGATGGAACGCCGCGGACGCGTGGTGCCCGTCTTCAACGACAAGCACCTGGGCCCGGAATGGGCCGACGCGATCTGGATGTACAGGCGGGCGCAGGAGCTGAAGATTCCCTTCATGGCGGGCTCGTCGCTGGCCGTCGGCGCTCGCGAGCCGCAGACGACGTTCCCGCGCGGCGAGCGGGTCGCGGCCTGCCTCGGCATCGGCTACTCAGGACTCGATATCTACGGCTTCCATACGCTCGAATTCCTGCAGGTGATGCTCGAGCGGCGAGCGGGCGGCGAAACCGGCGTGGCGGCGGTGCAGAGCCTGTCGGGCGAGGCCATCCCCGACATGATCGCCAACGGCACGCTGGATGGTGAACTGCTGGACGCGGGGCTGGCGGCCAGCCAGACGACGCGCGAACAGCTGCTGGCCAGCAAACTGAACGACGCCGTGGTGTTCCTGATCGAATACCGGGACGGCTTGAAGGCGCCGGTGCTGATGCTGCCCAGCGTCGCGGCGGCGATCTCCGCCAGTTGGCGCGTCGCCGGCCAGCCACCCGTCGCGGTGCGGGCGATGGAGCACCGGGAGCCGCACTATCCACACTTCGCCGAACTGCTGCGCGGCATCGAAGCGATGGTGCATGCGGGCCGGCCGACCTATCCGGTGGAACGCACGCTGCTGACCACCGGCCTGCTCGACAGCCTGCTGACGTCGCGCCAACAAAGCGGCAAGCGCCTGCCCACGCCCCACCTCGCGATCCAGTACGCCTCCTGACCCACACGCATTCGATAGCGCGGCCCTCGCTGCCGCGCCGTTCTCTCCGTGTCGTTCACTCCGTGTCGTTCTCTCCGTGTCACTCCGTGCCCTCCGTGGTTCACCATGCGCCCCACCACTCTCCCGATCCCGCGTCTCTGCTGCCTCGCACTGCTCATCGCCGGCGGCCTGGTCTTCGGCCTGATCCCGCGTGCCATGGCGACTTCCCCCGCCGCCGACTTCCACGTGGCCGTCACCGGGGACGACCTGCAGACGGGCACGGAGTCCGCACCCTTCGCGACACTGGGCCGGGCGCGTGAGGCGGTGCGCGCGAAGATCCGCGACGGGTTGTCGAAGGACTTGGTCGTGGAGATCCACGGCGGGACCTATCGGCTGACGGAGCCGCTGGTGTTCGGCCCCGAGGATTCGGGCACGCGCGAGTTCTCGATCACCTATCGCGCCGCCGAGGGCGAAGCGGTGGTCGTCAGCGGCGGACGGACGATCGACGGTTGGACACTAACGGACGATGGACGCTGGACCACGGAGGTGCCGGAGGTCCGGGCCGGACGCTGGTATCCTCGCCAACTCTTCATCAACGGCCAGCGGGCGATTCGCGCGCGGACGCCCAACGAAGGCTGGTGCGAAGGCAGGTCGCTGCAGCCCATCGAGCACGCATCGACCGACCAGCGGATCGAGATTCGCATCAACACCACCGGCGGCCAGGGCATCTTCGGCCACGCGCGCGAATTCGAGTACGACCAAGCGGTGCTCCCGGGCGGAATCGTCGCTTGGAACAACCCGACCGACATCGAACTGGTGTCGCTGCGGCACAACGAAGGCGGCCGCAAGGCGCTGCAGTCGATCGATCCCGCCACGCAGACCGTGTCGCTCCGCCCGCGGCATCGCTGGGCGCCCAAAGTGTATGGCAACGACTGGTTCAACGGAGTGCCGGAAGGACGCTGCTACCTGGAGAACGCGCTGGAGTTTATCGACAGCCCGGGCGAGTGGTATCTGGATCGCCAGACGGGAGTGCGGACGTACTGGCCGCGGGCGGGCGAAGATCCGGCGCGGTGCGAAGCGATCGCCCCGGTCGTGC
>CAZUJM010000147.1:0-14928 GCA_964620405.1 uncultured Pirellulaceae bacterium
GGCAGGATGGCCCGGGCCCGAGCCGTCGACATCCGGGACATCAACCGGCTTACATTCGCTCCGGCGACCGCCAGCCCGTCATTGTGCACTGCCATCGCCTTCCGGAAAAGGATCTGTGGGACATGCGGCTTGGTGTTTATGGAGGCAGCTTCGACCCCATCCATCTCGGACAGCTGCTGCGCGCGGAATCCTGCCGAGAAGCGGCCGGATTGCAGGAGATCTGGTTCGGTCCCGCGGCCCAGTCGCCCCACAAGCAGGGCCGCACGACCACAGCAGCCCACCATCGCTTGGAAATGGTACGCCTGGCCATCCAAGGACGACAGGACTTCGTCGTCTGCAGTGAGGAGATCGACCGAGGTGGCATCAGCTACACGGTGGACACGTTGGAATGGATCCAGGCCCGGAGGCCGGAAGCGGAACTGTTCCTGCTGCTGGGGGCCGATTCGCTCGTCGACCTGCCTCGCTGGCGATCTCCGCAGCGCATCTGCGAACTGGCCCTGCCCCTGGTGGTCGACCGCCCCGGTTCGAAGTCACCCGACCTGGAAGTCCTTGCGCCGCTTGTGCCCGCCCAACGCCTCGAAGCCGCACGATCATCGCTCGTGGAGATGCCGCAGATAGGGATCAGCAGCAGCGTCATCCGAGAACGGGTTGCCCAGGGTCGCAGCATCCGATACCAGACCCCCGAAGCCGTTGTGGACTATATCCACGCCCACGGCCTTTATCGGCGTCCGACGACGCCGGAGCGACACACGACCGCAGGATGAGAGGGAGCGGTCTCAGGAGGAAACCGAAGGCAGCGGCGAAGCGGTCTCAGGAGCGACCGTGGCGGGAGTGACGGCGGCGGCCACCGGGAGACGCATTGTGAACGCAGTCCCCTTGCCAACGGTGCTTTCGACGCGAATCCGCCCCTGATGCATCTCGATGATGTCGCGGCACGCGGACAGGCCTAGGCCCGTTCCCCCCTTGCCACTCGCATCGGGCCCCTCCTTCGTCGTGAAGAAAGGCTCAAAGATCCGGGGCAGTCGCTCCGCCGGAATCCCCGTGCCGGAGTCGCGCACCTGCAGGTCGACCACACCCTGGTCGGTTTCCTGCCAGAGGCGGATCCAAAGGGTGCCGCCATCCGGCATCGCCTGCCGGGCATTGATCAGCAGGTTCAGCAACACCTGCTGCAGCAGGTTGCCGTTGCCCCAGACATCCGGCACCTCCAGCAGCTGGCACTCCACGTGAATGCGGTACTTGCTCAACTCGCGTTCCAGCAGGAACAATGTTTCCCGCACAATGTCGCCGAGACGCGTGCGTTCGAAGCGATCCTTGCGGTTCCGGGCCATGCCCAGCACGCCGTGCGTGATCCGGGCGGCTCGCTCCCCCGCATCCAGGATCTTCTTCAAGGACTTGTCGCGAGTGGCCTCGTCGCGGTTGCGAAGGCCGATCTTAGCGTAGTTGATGATGGTGGTCAGCACGTTGTTGAATTCGTGCGTGGTGGTGCTCACAAGCTCCCCGAGAGCTGTCAGCTTCTGGGCCTGCACGAGACGTTCCCGAAGCAACGCGTTCTCACGTTCAAGTTCCTCTGCTCGCTGCTGCCACATGCTGCCGCCTGACATCCGCAACCCCGCCATCACTGCTAGACATGCAAGGCAATCACCCCGCTGCATGCGGGGCCTGACAACCTCCACCACGACAATCGTCTCGATCCTAAGTATCGTCGGATTCCGCTAGGCCACTGAACCGCAACGCCTTATAATCGCCGCCCACTCGTTGCTTCCGCTGGAACTTGCTTTCGCCAAGTTCGCCGGCCAGCCACGACCAGGACATCGCCTGCTCTTCCGCTGGCGACTTCCATCGCCTCCCCCATGCTGGTCCGCACACTGCCCGGGATAAAGGAGCTGTCCCATGCACTCGGTGGAAGTTCTCAATCGAACCCTCGAACTGGCGGAATCACTCGGATACGGAATTCGATTCGAATACCTCGGTCGCGGTGCCGGTGGTGCCTGTGAGTTCGCGGGACGTCGCTGGCTTTTCGTCGACCTGGCACTGAACCCGATCGAGCAGTTGGACCAGGTGGCCGAGGCGTTGCGACAGGACCCGCGTGTCTTCACCATTGACCTGCATCCCGCCGTGCGCGACGCGTTGGGGATCGCCGCGACGGAGACAGCAAAAACGGACAGCCCCAGGAGGGCGCGGGCCGCGTGACGGCCAGTCGCAACATTCCTTCCGCTGGCCTGCCGGCTCGCATCGACTCAGGCTCCAGACCAGACCGGTTCTAGTGGTGGTCGCTGAGGGTCTGCACGGGAGGCGGCGCTTCGACGAAATTCAGGCGAGCGTAGAGGTCGGCGAGGATCTTTTGTTCCAGTTCGGTGTCACGCCCCTGCGGAATCCACCCCAGGTTGAGGACGCCTCCCACCGTCGTGCGCTGCGGTCGCACCAAAGTTCCGTCGTGGCGTTGAACGGCTCCTCCGACCGTGGCCAGTTCCGGACGGTCGACGTCCTCCAGTTCCTTCCGCACAATCACTTGTACGTTGAAACCACTGGCGGACGGGATGACACGCACTTCCGCCTGCCGTCGTATCGACTGCAAGGTGCCGTGCCATCGTTCAAAGCCGTAAGTCGCGTCGCGTCGGAAGAACTCCATCACGGTAGCCCCCGTGACCGGCTGCGTCTCGATGCGTCCCTCCGTCATGACGTCCCCTACCCAACGAACCCGCTGTTCTCGGGCCAGGGGGAAGTAGTCATCCAGGGTGTCGACCAGTTCCGTCCAGAGGAACTCCTGGTCCGTCACGGATACTTGGAGCGGATTGGGAAGTGACGGCACGTTCTGGGCGGCACGGTGCTGCAGCAGCCAGCCGCAGCCCGACGTGAGCAGGAGCCATGTGAGCAGCGCGCCACGAACCATGAGGCGTGCGTTGCGGGTTCCGGCCAGCCGTGATGACGGCGCCGGTCCGGACGCAGCAACCTGCGAGGTTCGCGGATTCAGAGTGTTCACCATGGACCGACTACGCTCCCAGCCAAACAACAGCCCTCGGCGGGCAGTCTCCAGCGCCCCGGATACGGGCAGCAGGCCCCCGACGGCGGGCGGCGGATTGTCGAGAAAAGGGCCGGGGGAGACAAGAGCAAACACGCGCCGGGAACGCGCTAACGTGGCCGATTCGGTTCGCCGATCCCGCGATCTTGCCGCCCGGAGTTCGACGACAGCGAAGAAAGTGACAGCAGCGGCTAGGGAGGCGACGTCTCCGAGCGTCCAGCGCCCAGGCTCCGCTTGCCAGCGATGGAGTCACGCGATCGCCTCGCTGCCATGGCAGCGAATGCAGGTTTCCAACGATCAGCGTCCGCAAGCCCGTCGAAACGAGAGCGATTTCGCGTGGGCCAATCCGCCGGTGACCGGACGTCGGACTGGAGATCCTCGCACAGGCTCCAGTGCAAGCGGCTCCCGTGCATCGGCAGGCGATGAATGCCCGCCGGGTACGGCAAGAGAGAGACAAGCTTCGACATGACCGACTTGGTCATGCTGGGAGGACGGATCGGTCGCTCGAGGATGGCGAACGGGCGTCGATCCACCAGATCCTTGAAACCACGTGCGTGCTGGTCAAGCCGGTGGTTTGACCAGCGTCCTAGTGACTGTCCATTCCCAGTCGCATCTTCAGTTCCTCGAACTGTCGAGCGTACTCGTCGCTGGACGAATGCACATGCTCGGCTTCGGTGATGAACTTGAGGTTCTCATCGCAGACAATCCGGCTGCGGTCTAGAATCCGCTCGTAGGCACGCAGTTCATGGCCGTACACAATGAGCAGTTTATGCTCGTCGAACTGCACTTCCTGGGGTATCGAAGGATTCAGCACGGCAATTCCCGTGCAGCCATCGTGGGTCAGCAGGTCCTCGAACTCCCAGAGCGTGCTCAGCAGCACCGGCATGTCCATATGCTCGCGATAGAGATCGACGTGCCCCTTGCGATCGCGGGAATGGCTCGTCTCGAGGACTACATCCACTACGTTTCCCAGCGGCTCCAGCATTTCGATGAACAGCTCGAACAGTCGCTCCTGGGAGGCGGCGGCCATGATCACGGGCAGTTCCGCCTTGGACTCTTCGTCTTGGTATGCGTCATGACGATACCCCTGCCGCGGCACCACCTTCAGGTCGTACGACGGACGGATGGCATCGGTCAGCGTGAAACTGCCGTAGCGTCGAACACCCAGGTGGGCCTCTAGCTCCTCCTTGGAAAGGCTCTCGAAGCTGCTGGACGGAGCGACGACCTTGCCCGCTTCTTCCTGGAAGACGTTCTGAAAGAAATTCTTCAAAAAGCCCATTCTCTACCTCAAGTGCATCCGGAAGTTCGACGAGCCGGTAACCCGATGGCGAACCGAAAAACGACGGAAAGGCGACAACGAGAGATTAGGTCACTCCCACCGCGCAAAGCGATTCGTCGCGGGCATACCCGGTCACTTCTCGGGCAAGGACGGCAAATCGCCGACGGTCCCCGGGAGCTCTCGCCCCGGGCTCGGCTCTCCGCGGTCGCGCGCCCCCTCGTCGCAGTCCGCTCGTTCCTGCCGGAGTGACGGTCCCCCCGAGAAGAATGCCGGGTAAAATGCCGCCGGTCCGCAGACTGCCATGTTTCCCGATCGCCACGCGAACCGGATGGAGAATCCCGACCGTGCCCCTCCCCTTGCCCGTGAAGATCCAGGGCCTTGTCGCGTTGGCCCTGCTTCCGACCTCCTTGGGCTGCTCGCCACCACCGCCGGAAACTCGGTCCGTTCCTCGCACGGGGAACGCCCAAACCGTGGGGCCCTCGGCTGCGGACGAGAGGTGGGATGACGAGAGGTGGGATATCGTCTACCTCAACGACCAGCCTGTCGGCTGGCAGGTCGTGCGGCTCTACGAAACCGAGCAAGAAGGTAAGCGTCTGCTGGCCGGCGAAGCGCGCACGCGCTTGACCGTGAATCGCTTCGGGCAGAAGTCGTCCCAGGCCATGACCTACCGGTGCTTGCAGACACCGGAAGGCGAGGTCACGGAAACACGGGAAACCGTGGAGGCGGGGACGGCTCGCTCTTCGGCAATCGGACGCAGGACCACCGGAGGATTCTCGGTCGTCATGGACCGAGGGGGTGTCTCCACGGAAGCTCCGATGGCGCTGCCCGCGCGATGCGGAGGGTTCTTTGCGGTCGAGTGGTCGCTTCGCGCGCGGCCCCTGGTGGCGGGTGAGCGGCGTGAATTGCGAGCGTTCGTTCCCATCCTGAACCAAGTAGCGACGATCACGCTGGAGGCGCGTGATTGGCAACGGCGAACTGGGAGCGGCGGCCCCCAGCGGTTACTGCGAATCGAACAGCAACTGCATCTCGGCGAGTCTCCGCCGATGGATTCGGAGTTGCTAGCCGATGAGACGGGGGTCATCTGGGAATCCACGGTGCGTGGGCTGGGGCAACGAACCAAGCGTGTCAGCCAAGCCGAGGCCCTGGCCATCGACGGCAGCAGTTTCCTGGATCTCGGCATGGCCACGACGGTTCCGGTCTCCGCAAAGATCGAGTCTCCGGAAACGATTTCGAAAGTTCGCTGCCGAGTCTCCCTGCCGGGGCAGGACCCTTCGCGGTATTTTTCGGCGACAAGTCGACAGCGGATACGGCGAATCGCTCCCGAGGTGATCGAGATCGAAGTCGCGCACGGGGAGTCGGAGATGCCCTACGCGCCGGATACTCCGCCGACGCCGGAGGACTCGACCTCCTCATCGCTCATCCAGTCCGACGCGTCGGAGGTGCGGGAGCTTGCCGCCGATGTGGGGCTGGAGGGCGGATCGACTCTGGAGAGGGCACGGGCCATCGAACGCCATGTCTACCACTTCATCCAGACCAAGAACTTTTCCTCGGCCCTGGCAAGTGCTGTGGAAGTGGCCCGCTCGCGGCAGGGGGACTGCACGGAGCACGCCGTGTTGACCGCGGCGCTCTGCCGAGCCTGCGGCATTCCCGCCCGCGGCGTGATCGGCCTGCTCCATGTGCCCGCCCAGGATGGCTTTGTATTCCACATGTGGAATGAAGCCTGGGTGGGAACCTACTGGCACCCTCTGGACAGCACGCTTCCCCAAGGACACATTGGGGCTCTGCGACTGGCCGTACATTCCAGTCGCCTCACGACGAACGACACGTTGGTGGCTTTCGCGCCGGTGCTGTCCTTGATGGGGCGTCTGCGGATCGAAGTCCTGGAGATCGTCCGCGACGCGCCGTCGTCGTCCCCGGAAGACCGGGCGAAAGTGAACTGACGGCGGTCGCCGGGGCCTCGCGGCAGGGCCGCTTGGACGACGAGGCAGGGACACGAAGACAAGGGCCGGTTGCGGGCCGTGTTGGCATGCGCTCTCGTGACGCGGTGTGGTGCGGCATGGCACGGTGTCGTCCGCGCCCGTCTGCGGACGACCGGAAACGACTCGGCACGCGGGTCATGGCCAGGCCCTACGCACCACTGGCGGCGAACCGCCTCGCCGAAAGCAACAAGCCACGCGTTCGGCGCAACTCGATGCAGAAATGATCACAGCGAAGGACCCCGGCGATGAAGATCTACACGCGAGTGGGAGACGATGGCGGGACCGGCCTGATTGGGGGCGGTCGCGTATCCAAGGACCACCTGCGCATCGAGGCCTACGGAACGCTTGATGAGCTGTCCGCAACGATCGGCATGGCCTGCAGCCAGTCGTTGAGTGCGACGATCGGCGAACTGCTGCGCGCCGTCCAGGACGATCTCTTCGTGATGGGGGCTCAGTTAGCGACGCCGGGCGGGGGTACGCCTTCCTGCGGTTCCATCACGCAGGCGGACGTGCAGCGAATTGAGGTCGCGATCGATCGCTACGAGGCGGAGCTGCCCCCGCTGAGGACGTTCATCCTGCCCGGCGGATCGCCGGCCGCGGCGGCTCTTCACCTTTCCCGCGTCGTCTGCCGTCGCGCGGAGCGTCGCGTGGTTAGCCTGAGCGGACAGGAAGCCGTCTCGGAGGCCTTGGTTCCCTACCTCAACCGCCTCAGCGATCTCTTTTTCGTCCTCTCCCGGGTCGTCAACCGCGAAGCCAACATCGAGGACATTCCTTGGCGGAAGCGAGAGATGACTCCCGAGATCGAGGAGAGCTGACCCGAGCCGTTCCTGGCGGCGTGGGGGATGCGAAATCTCACGAGGGTCGCTAAACCGACTTTCTCCGTCGGGGACGATTCGCTAGGCTACTCGCGACGTTGGGCCGGTTGGGTCCCCCTGCGTCGCGAGCCTCTCCGGTGGATCGAGAGGTCGTGGCGTTCTGGGCCGAAGTCGCTCCATCGCAGGCCAGCCCCCGGGTGGATCCCGTCGAGTGCGGCAAAGCTGCTCCTGACCGCGTGTGCGTCTCGGCCTCTGCGGGGCCGAGTTGCCGGCCAGCCCTTCGTTGTTCGTTCGGTTTCCAAGACAGTCGTTCTATTGAGAGGCTCTCCATGTTCGAGCTTTTCCGGGTGACGCACCTGCCGGTCGTCCTGGCCGTTTTGGCCTGCTGCGCGCTGGGATCTTCCGAGGCCCTGGCCCAGGACCCGGCTGCGACCGCCGCCGCGGCCGGACTGCGGGCCGGCAACACGGCTTGGGTGCTGACCAGCGCTGCCCTGGTTCTATTCATGACCGCACCCGGCCTGGCCTTGTTCTACAGCGGGCTCGTGCGGCGCAAGAACGTGCTGGGCGTGATGATGCAGTGCCTGTTCTTGATGGCGCTCATGACGACGATCTGGGGCGTCTACGGCTACTCGCTGGCCTTCGGAGGCATGGGCCGCTCGCCCTGGCTGGGAACCCTGGACCACGTGCTTTTGAACGGCGTCTCCATGACGAAGGGAACGGCTCCGGAAGACCCCTTGCGGCTCGGTATCTCCGGTTTGGCGTTCATGGCCTTCCAGGGCATGTTTTTCATCATCACCCCGGCGTTGATCTGCGGGGCCTTTGCCGAACGCATGCGGTTCTCGACGATGGCCGCGTTCTCCGTACTGTGGGGCACGCTGGTCTACTGCCCCGTCTGTCACTGGGTCTGGGCGGAGGGGATCCTGGCGTTTCAGAAACCCGGATCGCTGGCCGGAGGAGCCCTGGACTTCGCGGGGGGAACGGTCGTTCATGTGAGTTCCGGTTTCTCGGCGCTGGTGTGTGCGGTGATTGTCGGTCGTCGACTGGGAATCGGATTCGAGGACATGCGTCCCCACAACCTGACCTACACCGCGATGGGCGGCGCCATGCTTTGGGTGGGCTGGTTCGGATTCAATGCCGGCAGTGCGGGAGCCGCCAGCGACCTCGCCGCCAACGCCCTGGTCACAACGCACTTTTCCGCGGCCGCCGGCGCCCTGGCCTGGGCGGCGATCGAGTGGCGAAAACGGGGCAAACCGAGCGTGCTGGGCACGGCATCGGGCACCGTTGCCGGTCTGGTCGCCATCACGCCGGCCTCGGGCTTCGTGCAGCCCATGCCTTCCCTGTTCATCGGCGCCGCGGCGGGCGTCACCTGCTACCTCGCCTGCAGTGAGTTGAAGGGGCGCCTGCGTTACGACGACACCCTGGACGCGTTCGGAGTGCATGGCGTCGGCGGCGCGCTGGGGGCGGTGTTGACGGGGGTCTTCGCAACCACCGACGTCAACCCTGCGGGGGCAAACGGGCTCTTTTACGATCAAGTGGGAGGCGGTTCCCTGCTGGCCGGACAGGTAGTGGCCGTTCTTGTGACGGCGGCCTACTCCATGATCGTCACCCTCCTGCTGCTCAAACTGCTCGACCTGACCCTCGGCCTGCGAGTCCCCCAGGAAGCGGAAATCCAGGGACTGGACATCTCGGAGCACGGCGAGGAAGGATATATTTTCTCGTAACCCGCCTCGAGGCGTACCGTTCGCTCCAAGGCTCGAAGCAGACCCTTGGTCACGATGCGGCGTGCGTCATTCCGCTCTACCTCGAACACCGAACGATCCAAGGAGCCCATTGCGATGAAGAAAATCGAAGCTGTGATCCGGCACTTCAAGCTCGAGGAGGTGAAAAACGCCCTTTCGGAGCAGGGACTGCACGGGATGACGATCACGGAAGTGCGCGGATTCGGCCGCCAAAAGGGGCACAAGGAGACCTATCGAGGCACGGAGTACACTGTCGACTTCGTGCCCAAGGTGAAGATGGAGATTGTCTGTGCGGACAGCCAGGTCCAGCCGACCCTGGATACGATCATGCGAGCCGCCCAGACGGGCCAGATCGGCGACGGGAAGATCTTCGTCACGTCACTGGACACGATCGTCCGCATCCGCACGGGCGAGACCGACGAAGACGCGCTCTAGTCCGGGGCGTCCTCTCGAACGGGTCGCGGTTCAACCGCAGGCTGCGGCTGGCACGATCGGAGCAGCCGAAGCCCTCGCAGGGCATCCGCGGTCGACGGCCAGTGACGCCTACAGCCAATGGGGTCGGCGGCCAATGGGGTCGGTGGGTTAAAAAAGCGTGCGACGACCGATCGCGCGGCGGTGGACCGCGAAACGCGGCATCGCCGCGACGGCCTGCGACACCTGACTTCTCGGGAGTGGGATGCACTTCCTGGTTTTTGCATCCGATGGGGCAGGCGTGGAAGCGTCACGCACGTGGGGTCCAGCGACATCATGGCAGACAACCGCGGCAAGAGCCGACTTCGCGACGGCATCCTGGAGGTCAAGAAGAGCCTGCAGGAGGGACGCGAGAAACTGCTCCGCCAGCACCGCGATCACTCGCCCGGCATTCAGGTCTGCGCGCATCTGACCGACCTGCTGGATACGTTCATGCTGGACCTGTTCGAGTCGGCCATGGAAGCCGCCGGAGTATCCGGCCAGTCGGCGCCGATCGCGCTAGTCCCCTACGGCGGCTACGGACGTCGCGAGCAAGCTCCGTACTCCGATGTCGACTTGATGCTGCTGTACGACAGCAAGGCTGAGAACCTGGCACGGACGCTCGCCCAGCACCTGGTGCGTGACATCTCCGACCTGGGCGTGGACCTGGGCTTCAGCATGCGGACGCCGCAGGAAGCCAGTCAGCTCAGCAGTCGCGACGCCGTCATTTTCACTTCCCTGGTGGACAGCCGCTTCCTGGGGGGCAGCGTCGGCCTCTACCGCAAATTCCTCGGGCAGTTCGCCAAGATGGCGAGGCAGCGAGCCCATCCGCTGGTGCTCATGGTGGAACAGGCTCGGCGCGAGGAGCGGGCCAAGTACGGGGAAACGGTCTACCTGCTCGAACCCAACATCAAACGCTCACGCGGCGGCCTGCGCGACCTGCAGATGATCCGCTGGATCGGATTTGCCCGCTACGGGATCCGGGAACCGGAACTCCTGCAGCACAGCGGTCTGCTGACCCAGGTCGAGTACAGTACCTTGCGAAAGGCGCAGGAGTTCCTGCTCAAACTGCGGAACGAACTGCACTTCGATGCCAAGACGGCCCATGACGTGCTCTACCGGGCCGACCAGATCCGTATCGCGGAGATCCAGGGCTACTCGGGCAAGGAAGGTCAACGGCCCGTGGAGCAGTTCATGCAGGAGTATTTTTCGCATACCTCCTCCGTGCGACAGATCGTCGGCAATTTCGTGGAAGGAGCCCGCTGGCGTTACCCGCGTCTGCGTCGACTGGCCGCCATGATCACCAGCCATCGCGTCGGCCGGGAGTTCCGCGTGGGGCCCGTGCATATTTCGGCGACGAAGAAGGGCCTGCAGTCGCTCCGCAGCAATCTGGCTGACGTGCTTCGCCTGATGGAACTGTCGGGCCGATACAACTGCCGCATCGACCACCCCACGTGGCAGGCCATCCGCCAATCCATGATGACTCGGCAGGACCTCGCCGTCACGGAAGACACCGCGACGCGATTCCTGTCTTTCCTCTCCCAGTCGAACCACCTCGGCCGGCAACTCCGGCAACTCCACGAACTCCGGGTCCTCGGCAAACTCGTCCCCGGTTTCGAGCACTCGCGCTGCCTACTGCAGTTCAACGAGTACCACAAA
The DNA here is from genome assembly GCA_964620405.1 of uncultured Pirellulaceae bacterium. Lineage (GTDB taxonomy): Bacteria > Planctomycetota > Planctomycetia > Pirellulales > Pirellulaceae > CAZUJM01. Next base: position 10,941 of record CAZUJM010000147.1, read on the forward strand.
TACACGGTGGACGAACATTCGATCCAGGCCGTGGAGCGGGCGACCGAGTTCTCCCGCAGCGACTCGGTCCTGGGACAGGCCTGCCGCGAAATCAAATCCAAGCACATCCTGCACCTCGCCCTGCTCGTGCACGACCTCGGGAAAGGATATCCGGAGGACCACAGCGAAGTGGGCGCAAGACTGGCCCTGGACGTCGCCAAGGCCCTGTTTCTCTCGGAACGCGAAACGGAAATGCTTCGCTTCCTCGTGCATCGCCACCTCATGCTTCCCCACCTCGCCTTCCGTCGCGATACAAGCGACGAGGCGATCATCCTGCAGCATGCGGCGGAGATCGGCTCCCCCACCACGCTTCGCATGCTCTTCGTGCTCAGCTGCGCCGACTTGGCCGCGGTGGGTCCCGGCGTACTGAACGAGTGGAAGCAGGATGTGCTGGAACAGCTCTACTTGCGGATCATGGACCACCTGACCGGCGGCGTGACCACCGGCGTGTCGCAGCGAATGGCCCAGCGTCGGGCGGAACTCCTCGAGGACCCCCGCTGCAAGCAGGATACCGCGTGGTTCAAGGCCCAGGTGGCCGAACTTCCGGCGGCCTACATGGGAAGTCCCGGCAGTGCCAACACCATCCTCGGCGATCTCGAACGCCTGCACTCCTTGCGACGTCCGGACGCCCAGGCCTGGGGGCGTTTCCTGCCCGAACGGAACGTCTCCGAATACTCGGTCGGTGTCTACGAAGACACCGTGTCGGGCATCTTCCATCGCCTGACGGGCGCCCTGAGCGGCCAGGGGCTGGAGATTCTCTCCGCGGAAATCCATACGCTTGCCGATCGACTCTGCCTCGACCGCTTCTGGGTGCAGGACAGCGATTTCCGTGGCGAACCCAGTCAGGAACGCTTCAACTCCGTCTGCTCCGCGTTGATCAAGGCCCTGCAGGCCCCGCCGGGTACACCGCCTGCTTTCCGCCGGACCTGGCAATCGAAGTCACGGCAATCGAGCATTCCGCTGACGGACCTGCCCACCAAGGTCCGCATCGACAATGCGACATCGGACCTGTACACCATCATCGACGTGTTCGCGCACGATCGCCCGGGACTGCTGTACGACATCGCCCGCACGCTCTTCGAACAGGGACTGTCGGTGGCCATCGCCCGGATCGGCACGCACCTCGACCAGGTGGTCGACGTCTTCTACGTCATTGATGGCAGCGGCAAGAAGATTGAGAGCGAAGAGCGGATCCGGACCGTCCGCGAGGCCTTGCTGCGCTCGATCGCCACGCCGCACACGCCCACCAACTGATGTCCCGGCAGGTTTCCTCGCAGCCCCAACCCAGCCGATGGCTCAAGCGGCCCCCGGTCGTGGAATTCGGGGCTCTTGAGTCGCCGATGGATTGCCGGCCCGGGCGTCCCGCCTCGAAGACGCCCGGGGTACCGATCAGGTACGGCGTTGCATCAGGCGTTCAACTGGACATCGGCCCGATCGGCGACGTTCACCCAGACATGGACGTGCGGCGCGCCGCGGAAGTGCCAGACGAACGACGGGCCCTCCAGCCGCCAGTTGTCCCAAACCCGATCCTGCCCGATGTCGTTATCGGTGAAGAAAGCCAGGGAGCAAGCGTCCAGTCCGCCTTGGGCCTTGAGACACTGCAGCACCTCCTCCCGATCCACCGCCCGATAGGGCTCGACCAGCGCCTTCAGGACCCCCTGGACGCCCGCCTTCTGGTCGGCCGACAGTTCCTTCACCGGAATCCCCAGGAACCCGCCGTTGACGCCGCGGAAGGCGACCTTCTGTTCCTCCGGTGTCTTCGGCACTTCGGCGAACTTGCGCTGGGCCGGATCGAGCATCTGGTACACCTTGTTCGCCTCCAGGGCCTGCGACCAGAAGACGTTGCCGGCGTGATCCGGATTCTCGTTGAGCGTGCCGGACGGATCGTGACCGTAGAAGAGAGGGCCACCGAAGGCCACATGCTCGGCCGTGTTTCCATCGCACCTCAGTGTCATGTGCCTGCCCGTCAGCACGAACTCGTACTTCGCGTCCCCAGGCTTTCCGAAGAGGGCGATCGCCTGGTTTTCCCCGAAGCCGCCCGCGTCATCCTGCATCTGCTTGTCCATGCGGGCCAACCAGTCCGGATGGATGATCGACTCGAAGATGTCGCGGATCATCTGGCGCTGATCCTTCGTGTAGAAATCGCCGTTCACAATCGGCTCGGTGATCTGCCAGTTGTTCGCGACGCGCGTCCTCAGCAGGCCTCGCTCGGGGTCCATGTGATCCCAATCGAAGCAGATTTTCTCCTTCTGCCCGGGCGTGAGGGATTCATGGAGCAACCGCACGATCGACTCGGCCGAGCGTGAGGTCGCACCGTTGGCCTCCTGGGCCTGGGCCAGGTTCGCCGTGCCCATCGTCGCGCCCATCGTCGAGGCGGCCACGCCGGCCACGGTCGCGTGCAGAAACTGCCTGCGGTCCCATCCGGCGCGACTCGCCCGGTCGTTCGCACGTCCCGAGCCCGCGTGACTTTCCGGTTCACGATCCCCATGCTGTTCATCCTGCTGGCCGTGGAGATTAGAAGTCGGTGCCATGATTCATCATCCTTTGAAAGGAGCCAATGGTCGGGGACAACGCACTGCGGGCCGCATTAGATCCGATGCATGGACCGTTTGCAAACATCCGTCGGCGCCGTGGCGGCAGGCGTGCGAAGGCGAGTCGGCCGTCCGCATCTTCCTGCTCTTGCCGCGAACGAAGGCCCCTGCCGTGGCAACCGCCGGAGGTCGGGGAACGCCTTCCACGCTCGCGATCGCTAGCCGCGGCGTTTCTGGCACTGGGGGCAGAAAAACGTTGACCGCTGGGCCTGCACGATCCGGTGAATCGTACCGAGCTGGCAGCGAGGACATGGGTCCCCCGCACGATCGTAGACCCGATGATGATTCTGGTACCCGCCCTGCTGGTTCAGCGCGTTGCGGTAGGTTCCGTCCGAAAGCGTCGACCCTTCATGGAGGATGGCGTCTTCCAGCACCTCGCCGATCGCCTGGTGGATGCGTTGCCACTGCGGGGGCTTGAGCCGCAGGCAGGGCACTCGTGGGTCGATACCGGCCAGGTGAAGAATCTCGGACGCGTACAGATTGCCGATTCCCGCGATGGCCCGCTGGTCGAGCAGGGCCACCTTGACGGCACGTCGGCTGGTTCCGAGGCAGCGCGTTAAGTCGGCTTCGGTGGCCACCAGGGCATCGACCCCTAGGACATCCGGGCCCAAGCGGCGCAGGACCTCGGACTCGCGCAGACAGAGAACCCGGCCCAAACCGCGTCGATCCCAGAACCAGAGCCAGGGGTAGTCCGCGTGATCGAGGCGAAATCCGACCCGCAAATGTTCCAAGTCCGGCGGGTCGGAGAGCAGCACCAGCCCCGTCATCCGCGGTTCCACCAGAATCACCCGCTCGTTTCCCAGCTTGAACAGCAGGCGTTTCCCGCGTCGTGCGATCTCCTCAATGGCCTGCCCAGCCACGCTTCGGGAAAACTCCCCGGCCTCGGGCTCCAGATGAATCGGACGGTAGCCGTGGTCGGGGAAGCGCACCTCCAGAATCCGGCTCCCCAGGACGGGCAGCACGCCGCGGCGCATCGTTTCCACTTCCGGTAGCTCTGGCATGCTCCCCAGGATCTCCGGACAGAGGAGACGGCACAAGATCCCGTGGTCATTTCTCCAAGCCGCTGCTAGGATAGAGACATGAGAGAAAACGCATCCCCCACGCTCGCGACCAGTCAGGTTCCGGACCCCCGCGGCCGCTTCGGCGCATTCGGCGGCCGGTTCGTTCCCGAAACGCTCACCGAGGCGCTCGATCAGCTCACGCGCGAGTACGACCAGGCGGTGCTCGATCCCCAGTTCCACGCGGAGCTGGATGAGCTGATGACGACCTACGTCGGTCGTCCATCGCCGCTGTATTTTGCCCGGCGGCTGACGGAGCAATGCGGGGGTGCCCAGATCTGGTTAAAGCGCGAAGATGTC
>CAZUJM010000148.1:0-1024 GCA_964620405.1 uncultured Pirellulaceae bacterium
TGGAAGCCATGATTGAAGACAGCAAGCCGAAGGAAGTTGCTCCGCCGGCCCCCCCCGCCGCGCCCGTGCCCACCAGTGCTTCCGGCCCCACGCCCCTGGAACTGGAGCCGCTGGCGGAAACGATCTCCATCGACGAGTTCGCCAAGGTCGACCTGCGTGTCGCCCGCGTCGTGCATGCCGAGCAGGTGCCGGAGGCGAACAAGCTGCTGAAGCTTACGCTGAACCTGGGCGGCGAGGAGAACCGGACGGTGTTCGCAGGCATCAAGGCGGCTTACGCGCCGGAAGCGATCATCGGCCGACTGGTGATCATGGTCGCCAACCTCGCGCCGCGCAAGATGAAGTTCGGCCTCAGCGAAGGCATGGTCACCGCCGCCGGTCCCGGTGGTACCGAAGTCTTCCTGCTGGGCGTGGACAGCGGCGCCCAACCAGGACAAAGAGTGCATTAAGATCGACCGCGGAGGACGGTTCCCAGGGAAGCTCGCCTGGGAACCGTCGCCGACGCCCGTGCGCGAGCGTGTTCATCCCCTGGCACGACGAGGTGGTTCGGTGAATCGACGCGGATCCAAATCGCAACGCAAGTCCTCCAAGAAGTCGACCGGCGCTTTGCGCACGGCGAACTCGCCCTCCACGGCATCGCAACCGCCGGAATCGCAGTCGGCCGAAGCGGTCACCGTCGGCTGGATGCTGTCCGCCCTGGCCGCCGTCGCCGCGCAGGCCGTGGGCATCGCCCTGCAGCTTGTCCTGCGCTCGCGGACGGAACTGCAGTGGTTGCAAGTCCCGGCGCGGACCATTCTGTTCGTCGCTTTCGTCGCGGGCGTGGCCACCTTGGCACTGACGCCCCTGGTCCTGAAGCTGCGTCGAGCGGCGCCGCCACGCCCCATCCTCCTCGCGGCCCTGGTCGCCGGTGCCATGCCGCTGCTGACGATGTTCTTGAAGCCCTGACATCGTCGACTTCTACGCACGCTCGCCCCACGATCGACCACTGTCGCGACCCTGTAGTCGGCACACGCCGTGTGCCGAACCG
>CAZUJM010000148.1:1124-14806 GCA_964620405.1 uncultured Pirellulaceae bacterium
GCTACATAAGCGTGCGCCGGCTATGTGGCGAATCTCCATCCCGCCTCCACGATCGACCACTGTCGCGACCCTGTAGTCGGCACACGCCGTGTGCCGAACCGACCCGTCACACGCGCCCAACCCATGCCGATTCGCACCCAACCGACCACTGCCCGGCACACGGCGTGTGCCGGCTACTTCAGCGTGCCGCGACTACATAAGCGCGTCGGCGGCTACATAAGCGTGCGCCGGCTATGTGGCGAATCTCCATCCCGCCTCCACGATCGTTGCGTTTTCTTGACAACGACAGGGAAGAAGGGAAGGCATCGCCGCTTTCTGGCTCGGTTTGCTTTGTTTCACCCGAGGGATTGCCTAGAATCGAGGAGCCCCCAGGCACTGCCCGATGTTTTGCCCTGTCCTGAAGGTCGCTCCATGGATCGCTCACCGCAGGTTTCCGCCGACGGCCCGCGGTCGCTGGAATTACCGGCGGGGCAGGAGTCGCTGCCGGAATTCATCCGGCCCGTCTCCGGTCGCAAAACGCCTTCCTGGATGCGGCAACTCAGCTGGGCCGCAGTGCTGCGTGCCCTGGTGGACGACGGCCCCAGCTGGCTTGTCAGCCTCTTCACGCATGTCAGCCTGTTTGTCCTGCTGACATCCTTCGTGCAGCCGAAAGGCTCCGGCAGCCATTCCGGCGGCGATGGCCAGATCGCTCTGACGATCGGTTTCTCCTCACGCCAGGTGGAAACGCCTCTCGCTACCGCGTCGATGCGATCCACCGACGCGAACGACGAGGCCTCCGAGGAGCCCGAAGCATCCGCAGGCGATTCAGGAAGTTCGGCGATAAACGAATCGACTCCCGCCTCCACCGCGAACCAACCGCAGCCGGAAGCCAGCCAGCCGGTCCCCGAGGAAGCTGCCCAGGTGGCGCGGCGCGACCAAGCCTCCCTGCGTCGTCCCGCCGCGCGGCGTATCGACAAGCCTCGCCCGGGGATCTTCGAGTCGGAGTACCAGCGATGGGTTGAGAAGTCGGTGCGGGAGTACAAGGGCGATGGCAAGCCGTCGCGTTACGCCGCGCTGCTTAACCGAATTCGCCCCACCAAGTCGGTGAACGTGGTGGCTCGCGCGGTGCAGCCGTTGACGGAGGTGGTCGATCCGCGGCAAAAGCAGCTCGACAAGATCGTGGACGACTTCATCGCCTACGACATTGGACAGATCCGCGGTTCCGCCGGGCAGCGTGCCTTCAACCGTTTCATGGCGCTGGGCAAGGATTCGATTCCCGCGCTGGTCCGCGGCCTGAACAAGTCGGCTTCGATCCACGCCAGTTGCCCGGTGGGCGTGATCGCGGGCAAGCTGATGAACACCTTGCGGCTGGCGAACGATCCCGCGATGCGCCAGTATGCACTCGACAACATCGGCGTCGGCGTGCCGGAAAACGCGCCGCACTACCAGCGGCTGCTGGCGATGCGAAAGAGCTGGCTGCAGGGACCCGCACTGCCGCCGCAGGTCGTGAAGGTGCTGGAGGACCTGCAGGCGGGGCAGGATGGCGAGTTGATGGAGCTGATGCTGGCCATCAGCGACGCGCCGTGCGACACGGCGATCGCCGCCATCGAATCAGGTGACAACTATCTGGCATCCGCCGCCGCGATGGCGGCGCTGCAGGGCCGCGCGAACTGGCCGAACGACCAGCGAGCCCGCATCGGTTATGCACTCCACCGCCTCGCCAGCACCACCAGCGACCCCGACTTGAAGTCGCTGGCGCGTGAAGCCCACCGGGCAGTGGCCGCCACCCCGAACTGATCGAGGCAGGCCGCATGGTGCGACGGTGGGCGGATGGCGAGACAAGCGCGTATCGTTGCCGCACGATCACGAGCTTGCGACAGCCAACCACGGAGGACACAGACAACCTCCGTGATCTCCGTGGTTGAATCAATCCGCCACGAAGGCGAAACGACTAGAACTTGATGTCGCATTCCGGCAGCGCGGCCTTCAGCTTGGCCTGGCCTTCTTCGCTGAAGCGATTGAAGGTCAGGATCAGCGTCTTCATTCGCTTCAGCTTCGACAGCGGTTCGATCGAGGCGTCGGTCAGGTTGTTGGAACCCAGGTGCGCCCAGGTCAGGTTCTCCAGCGAAGCCAACTGCGCCACGCCCGCGTCCGAGATGGAGGTCTTGTCCAGGTTGAGGCGGGTGAGCTGCTTCATTTCGCCGATCGCCTTGCAGCCCGTGTCGGAGACCAGCGAGAACCACAAGTTCAGGTCCTCCAGCGCCGGCAGCGCCTTCAGCGCCTCGACGCCCTCGTCGGTCGTGTCGGTCTCGCTGAGGTCGAGCTTCTTCAGCTCCTTCATGCCGGCCAGTTCCTTCAGGCCATCGACGCTCACCGCCGTCTCGCGCAGCTCCAGCGTCTGCAGCGCGGCGAAGTTCTTGATCGTCTTCATGCCGTCGTCGCCCACGCGCGTCTTGTAGAGGCTCAGCTCCTTCAGCTTCGTGAGGCCCGCCAGTTCCGCGATGCCTTCGTCATCCACGGCCGAGAGGTCGAACGTAAGGCTGGTCAGGTTGCTGAGGTTCTTCAGGTGGACCATGCCCTGGCCGCTGATACGGTCGGTGGACAGCTTCAGGATCTGCAACTGGCCAAGGCTCGCCAGCGCGGCGAGGCCGTCGTCATCGACCTGCGTGTCGCGAAGGTCGAGCGACGTGAGCGTCTTGACGTTGGCGAGGTGGGCGAGCCCTTCGTTGTTGGTCAGCGTTCGCAGCAGTTCCAATGTCTTGAGCTTGGGCAGCTGCGAGAGGTGCTGCAGGCCCGTCGCCGTCACGCTGGCGTACGGCAGCTTCACCGTCGTCAGCTCAGGCAGGTCCTTGAGCAGCGCGAGGCCCTCATCGTTGACGGCCGTCTTCTCGAGAGTGATGTCGCGCAGCGACTTGATCTTGGCGAGGTGGGCGACGCCGGCGTTCGTGATCTCCGGGCCGAACAGCACCAGCTTCTTGAGGCCCGGCAGCTTCGCGAGGTCGACCAGGTCCTGGTCGTTGACGGAGACGGACGAGGTGCCAAAGCTGTAGGCGATGCCCGAGATATTCTCACCGGCCATGTCCAGCTTGACGCCCTTGGCCTTGAGGGCCGCGACGACGGACGGATCGTCGGGCGCGGCAGCCGCTGGCTTGGCCGCTTCCTTCGGGGCCGTCACGGTCGCGGACGAACCGGTCGCTCCGCTGCTGGCCTCCGTCTTGGGTGCCTCCTTCGGCACTTCCGACGGCTGGGGGGGACAGCCGACGAACAGCGGTAGACCGGCGACAAGGAGCCAACGAAGCGAGGAGAGCGAACGAATGGACATGGATGGTTCTCCGCGAACGCGTGGAAAGCAAACTAGGGAGCGAGGCAGCGGGACGGCTGGCCGGTGTAACTGGCCGGTGTAACTGGCCGGCGTGACCGACAAGTGTCACCGCTGGGCAAATCGACGGCGACACACCCGGGGAACCGCATCGGTCGAAGGCTCCGCGCGGGCGAACCGGCCAGGGGTGCCCGACGCCGACCGCAGGGTACCGGTCGCAGGAAGTCACCGCGCCGCGCACATCGGTTGCCGATCGGCCAGCGGCAGCGAAATCCGAGTCGGAAATCCGCGTCGACCGCCCCTTGGCAACTCCCCAAGGTAACGGCGAAGACCGGGGGTCGTAAACCGGGGAGTTCCCCTGCTGTCAAGGATTTACCCATGGCTCGGTGTTTCCACCCGCCTTGCGCCCCCGTTATAATGCGACCGCCGTCGAGGAAGCCAACCGACCTGTTCGCGTTGGTGTGTTCTTCGAGCACTTCGCCCGCAGCGTCTGGATCGCTGGATGCGCGGGCCTCCCGGCTTGGCCGCTCGCGAGCCACGTCCGGGCCCACCCGGTTTCCCCGCCAACGATCTTTCTTGAACAGTCAGGAGATGACACACAATGCCGATCAAACCGAGTCGACGTAAATTCATGCAGGCCTCTGCCGCCGTGGGCATGGGCTACTGGGCCGCGGGCGGCGTGAGCCTTGCGCAGTCCAAGTCGCCGAACGAGCAGATCCAGTTTGCCTGCATCGGCATCGGTGGCAAGGGACGCAGCGACTCGGCCGATGCCGCTCGTCACGGCCAGGTGGTCGGTGTGTGCGATGTCGACGCCACGACGCTGGAGCGTACCGAAGGCCGCTTCAAGGAAGCCAAGCCGTACTACGACTATCGCCGCATGCTCGACGAACTCGGCGATAAGATCGACGCCGTGACCGTCAGCACGCCTGACCACACCCACGCGGTCGCGGCCGTGATGGCGATGAAGATGGGCAAGCACTGCTTCTGCCAGAAGCCCATGTCCCGCTACATCTACGAAGCTCGTGTGATGGCCGACATCGCGCGGGAGAAGGGACTGGCCACGATGATGGGCAACCAGGGCACCGCCCTGGACAGCCTCCGCAAGCAGGCCGCGATCATCAAGTCGGGCGTCCTCGGCAAGATCAGCGCGGTCCACGTCTGGACGAACCGCCCGGTGTGGCCGCAGGGCATCGAGCGTCCGAAGGACGTGAAGGGCAACCCGAACTTCATCCACTGGGATGAATGGCTCGGCCCCGCTCCGTACCGTCCGTACCACGAGGCCTACCACCCGTTCAAGTGGCGCGGCTTCTGGGACTTCGGCACCGGCGCCCTGGGCGACATGGCCTGCCATACGGTCAACATGCCGTACATGGGCCTGGGCCTGCGTGACCCGATCGCCGTGACCGCCGAATCGTCGGGCCACAACAAGGAGACCTATCCGGGCTGGTCGAAGATCCACTTCGAGTTCCCGGCCAAGGACGACCGCGGGCCGGTCGATCTCTACTGGTATGACGGCGGCAAGCGGGTCGACCAGGCCATGCTGAAGGGCGCCGAACCGGTCGAGAGCGGCGCGTTGATCGTCGGTGAAGCCGGCAGCCTCTACTCGAAGGGCGACTACGCCGACGCCTACCAGATGCTGGGCGTGGAAGAGCCGAAGAATGTCGAGTTCGAGAAGTCGCCCGGTCACTTCGAGGAATGGGTCAACGCCATCCGTGGCGAGAAGCCCGCGACCTCGAACTTCCAAAACTACGCCGGTGGCCTCACCGAAACCATTCTGCTCGGCAACCTCGCCGTCTGGGTGGGCGACAACAAGCGCGTCGAATGGGACGCCGTCAACCTGAAGTCGACCAACATGCCGGAACTCGCGTCGCTCGTGAAGCCCGAGTATCGCGAAGGCTACTCGCTGTAAGCTGGCCGGCTTGCAGTCGTTGGCCAACTTGTAGGCGGTGGTTTGAGAGAAAACGAAAGCGGCTCCGGAGCGATTTCCGGAGCCGCTTTTTGTTTTGCCCCTCGAAAGGGGTCTTGGAAGAACAAGTGCAATGTTCTCGCCAGTCCGCCGTTAGGCGTAGATTGGCGGCACGCCCTGCTGCGAGTGCAGTTCGGCGACGAGTTCCAGCGGCAGGCGAAGACCCTTGACCAGCTGGCGCAGGTAGTCGGCTTCGGCCTTCGTATCCAGCTGCATGGCCATCAGCGAAAGCGTGTACACCTGCTTCTCCATTCCCGCCGGGATCGAGTCGACGAACTCCGCGACGTTGATGGGACGGGCGAACTCGGTGCGCAGGAACTGCACCGTCTCGTTCGAGGTGTCGCCGACCTGCTGGAGGATGAACCGCTGCTCGTCCTCGGTGATCTGTCCGTCCACCTTCGCCGCGTTGATCATCGCGCGAATCAGCAGCACGGCCTGCTCCTGCTGCGAGGGCGCCGCGGGACGGGCAACGGCCAGCGACGGCTTCGCCTCAGGGCGGCGCTGGCCAAAGATGTCGGTCGGGAAACCGGCGGGAGCCTGGGCCTGCGGCTGCTGCGGAGCCCGGGTCTGCGTCTGGGGCTGCTGCGGAAACGAGGGAGACTGCGGCTGCTGGCGCTGCGAGGTGGGAGCCGCGCCGCCGCGGTTGACCCCCAACATGTCCTCCAGGTCCTTCGCACTCACCTGGTCCTGGCCCGACGGACGGGCGGAACCTGACTGCGTCTGCGGCGCGGGGCGCGAACCGCCGAAGATCTCGGTCAGGATATCGGTGCCGCTGGGAGCCCGGCCCCCCGAAGCACGCCCACCCGCTCCACCACCCGGGGCTCCCGCACCCCCGCGCAAAATACTCTCCAGGATCTCGATCGGATTCATGGCTCTCGTCCTCAATAATTCAAGAAGGCTGGTACCTTGGTTTCCCGTGCATGCTCTCGACGCGCATCGCACGCCGTCCGGTCCGCCCCTGCGGACCCGTCGTGTCGGGGTCAGTATGCCAGCCAACCCGGGGGATTCCAAGAGGGACAATCCACCCACTCGACTGGGCTTCGACGCAAGCTGACAACTGGGCGTCAGTCGCGCGAACCGGGCGTGATGTTCAGCGTTTGCCGCTCGCCATTCCGCAGGATGACGACCGTCGTCGGCTCGCCGGCCTTCAACGCTTCGATGGCATAGGTGTAGTCGTAGATGTTCTCGATCTTGCGACCGGCCAGTTCGACGATGACGTCATCCTTCTGGATCCCCGCCTTGGCGGCCGGCCCATTCTTGGCGGCCCCGGACAGTTTCACGCCCTTCACGTCGGTCTGCGAATAGTCGGGAATGGTTCCCAGGTAAGCCCGCAGCGCGGCCCGCCGCTGGCCCTCGGCCGGAGCGGCTTGGGCGACGTAGTCGGGAGCGTCCGACTGCGATGCCACTCCCCGCGCCACCATCGCCATGAACTGCGCGATCTTCGCCGCGCCTTCATAGTTCAGCTTGTCCGGCGTGTCGCGCGGCGTGTGGTACTCCTCGTGCGAACCGGTAAACGCCGCCAGGATCGGAACGCCATGCAGGAAGAAGACGCTCGCGTCCGTCGGAATGTAGCTGTCGTTCTGCACGGTGATCGGCAAACCCAGAGCCGCGTTCCGCTTCTCAATCTCCCCCGGCCAGCGATGCGACGAGCCGACACCCTGCAGGATCAGCTTCTTGTCCAGGCGTCCCACCATGTCCAGGTTCAGGCAGGCTGAGACATACGGATAGAGCGGATACATCATGGCCTGGGGCAAACCGTGGCCCGAAACTGGGCCGTCCTGAGACTGTCCGCCGTCCGACTTTTCCTCCGCTGCTGCGTCTTTGTCTGCTGTGTCTTTCCCGGCATCCTGCGGCTCGGCTTCCGCCTGCCCATCCAGAGCCCCCGGGACTCCCGCATGCGCGTACGCCAGGATTTTCCCCTCCATCTGCTTCACGAAATGGTTCGCGCCAATCAAGCCATCTTCCTCGCCCGACCAGCCGATGAACCAGATGTCGCGTTCAGCCTTGAGCGTCCCGCGGCGGCGGGCGTCGGCCAGCCATTCGGCCATCTCCAGCATCGCCGCCACGCCTGACGCGTTGTCGTCAGCGCCAAAATGGATGCCCGTTGATTCGCCATCGCGGGCCAGCGACGCGCCATGCGATCCCTCCCCCAGGTGATCCACATGCGCGCCCACCACCACCACCTGCTCGCTCGGCTCCGCGCCCACTTGCAAACGCCCAATCACGTTGCGACCTGAACGCTGCGTCTGGTCGATGGCGACTTTGGCCGAGAGCGTCACGTCAGGGATCTCCAACCCCATCTGCATCGCGCCGGTATCGAGCTCGTCTTGCAGCGTCTTGAGCGACTTGCCCGCCCGTGCCAGCCACTGCTCGGCGACCGCGTCAGAGACGCTTAGGATCGGCAGTTCGTAACTGGAAAGCGAGCCGTCAAACTGCAGCCGCACCAGCTGTTCCTTGACGCTGGAGTTCGGTCCGCTGACCAGAATCAGTCCATGAGCTCCCCGGTCCCGCGCGAGCATGGCCTTGTAGCGCAGGCTGGCGTGCCGGGCGAGATACTGGCGTCGTTCGGGCGTCACCTTTTCCGGCAGGAAGCGGAAGGCCAGGATCCACTTGCCCGCCACGTCCAGGTGCACGAACGAGTCGTACTCCTCCTGCGATTCGCCCGCGGGCGCGGCCATGCCGTATCCCGCGAAGACGATCGGCGCTGCCTTGAACTCGCCCGATCCCGAGAAGCCCAGCGGCACCCAGTCCTTCTCGACCACCAGTTCGCGATCGCCTGCCGTGAGTCGATTGGCGGGGCCCAGCTTCACGCCGGAAGTAAACTGGAACGGCTGGAACCAGCCACCGTCGTCGCCGCCGGGGGCAAGGCCCAACTGGTCGAAGTAGGCGGCCACGTACGCCGTCGCCAGCTGTTCACCCTCCGTTCCCGTGCGGCGTCCCTTGAGTTCCGGACGGCAGAGGTAGTCCACATGCCGGCCGATGTCGACCGGCGAGCAGTCCGGTGCGCTCTGCCCCGCCGAGTTCCGCGCGGCTTCCGTGGCCGCCGTCACATCCACCACCGCCCGGGACGGATCGATCCCCAGCGACTTCAGCGCCTGCTCATGATTCCAGTCGGCCAGGAAGATCTGCGACTGGCCATCGGCCGTCCGCCCGCTGGTCCACGCCAGCTTCTTGCCGTCCGGTGTGAATACGGGCAGGCCATCGAACTTGTCCGTGTGCGTGACGCGGACTGGAGGCGCCTGGCCCGCCGCGTCCACGAGATAGACCTCGAAGTTTCCAAAACCATGCAGGTTCGTCGCGAACACCAGATACTGCCCCGATGGATGGTAGAACGGCGCCCACGACATGGCTCCAAGCCGCGTCAGCGTCTTCACGTCGGTGCCATCCAGGCGCATCGACAGGATCTCGGCGGTAGCTCCGTCGGGCGCGAACCGGCGCCAGCAGAGCCGCTGGCCGTCCGGAGAAAAGAACGGGCCGCCATCGTAGCCTTCGACCTCCGTCACGCGGCGTACGTTTGAACCGTCCGCGTTCATCACATACAGTTCCATGAAGAACGCCGGATCGGACTCCAGCCGCTGCTGCTCCTCCGCGCTCAACGGTCGCTCATACGCGTGCCGATTCGACGCGAAGGCGATCAGTCGACCGTCGGGCGAATACGAGCCCTCCGCGTCATACCCACGGGCGGGCGCGAGCGGCTCGTAAGTCTTCTTGCTGCGGCTGTAACGATACAGGTCGTAGTGCGGATCGTAGTCCCAGCTGTAACGCCGCGTTGTCCCCGCCGCGCGGTCGGCCAGTTCCTTCTCCTGCTTGGCCCGCGCCTCCGGATCGTCGTGCGTCGAGGCAAAGAGAATGTCATCACCCGAGGGATGGATCCACGCGCAGGTCGTCTTGCCCTGCCCCGGCGACACCCGCTCGATGTCCCCCGTCTCGAAATCCAGCACGTAGATCTGGAAGAACGGATTGCCCGCCTCCCGTTCGCTCTGGAAGACCATCTGCCGCCCATCGCGGCTGAAGTAGCCTTCGCCCGCGCGACGCCCTTCGAATGTCAGCTGCCGGATATTGCCCAGGAAGGCGGCTTCCTTCTCCGGACGCAAGTCGGGGTCGGCGGCGTCCGCGGCGGCCACCGCCGGGGGGGCCTCCTTGGATCGAGCCGACGCATCCTGGGCCGACAGCAGCGGCGGCGCGGCGGCCAATCCCAAGAGCCCGACCACCACCCCCAGCCATCGCCGAAGCGAAGCCGGTCCCGCCTGGCGAACCGCGAACGAAATCGACAGCGACGGCCTCTGGAGCGACTCGGACGAGCCAGACAAGCTCACCATGTTTCAACCTCTTGGCGGAAGGGACAGGAGCGGATCACGCCGGCGGATCGCGTCACCGGATCGCCGCAACCGCGATGGCGTCTGCGGCCGCACGGGGCAGACGCCCTTGCGGAGACCTGCCTGATTGTAGGTTGGCCACCGCAGGAATAGAACCGCCGGCCCTCGGCCGCGTCGCGTGCCCGGACTGGGCAAACCGCAGCAGCTGACCGGCTTGCAACAAGCCCGAAGACTCTGCCGACACGCCACCGGCCAGGGACGCCAGCCTGCCGGGAAGCTCCCTAGAGACAGACGGCTTTCGCGTCTGGTAGGATGGCGTTTCCCGCCCGGGCGGTTTCGCCGTCCTCCGCGACGGAGTCACTTGCCCCAGCGCCCAGCCATCGACTTCCCGCGCGGCTCCGCATGGCGCCGGGAACTGCACCGTCCGGTTCCACCCCACGGATCCGACTCGGAAACGCGATGCGATCCTCCCGGCAGAGGCCCCCCGCGAACCACCCAGTCTTCACGATTTTCAGGAGCACAAGAAGGATGCCATCTTCGTTCGCCCGACTTTGCGTCTTGGTTCTCGCATTGATGAGTACATCTCGCGCGGTGGCCGAAGACTGGCCGCAGTGGCGAGGTGCCGACCGGACCGACCGCTCGCCGGAAACCGGCCTGCTCAAGGAGTGGCCGAAGGACGGACCGCCGCAGGTCTGGATCTACCGCGATTGCGGCCTCGGTTACTCGGGAGTCGCCGTCGTGGGCAACCAGTTGTTCACGATGGGTGCGCGCGACGGCAAGGAAATGCTCATCTGCGTCGATGTGACGAAGGGCGAGCAGTTGTGGGCGGCGGAAGTCGGGAATGTGCTGGCCAACGGCTGGGGCGACGGCCCCCGCAGCACGCCGACAGTGGACGGTGAATTCGTCTACGCCCTGGGTGGCGAAGGCGACATCGTGTGCGCGAAGTGCGCCGACGGCTCCGTGGTCTGGCGCAAGAAGATGCAGGACTTCGGCGGCTCGGTCCCCAACTGGGGCTACACCGAATCGGTGCTCGTCGACGGCGATCGCCTCGTCTGCACTCCCGGTGGCGACCAGGGCACCGTGCTCGCGCTCAACAAGGCCAGCGGCGAGAAGATCTGGCAATCGGCCGACATCAAGGATCCGGCGCACTACGCGTCGCCAATCATCGCCGAACACAACGGCATCCGGCAGTACATCCAGCTGACGGAAAAGAGCGTGCTGGGCGTGAACGCCGAGACGGGCGCGCTGGTCTGGCGCGCCGACTGGCCCGGCAAGGTGGCCGTGATCCCCACGCCCATCTTCCACGAAGGCAGCGTCTACGTGACCGCCGGCTATGGCGTCGGCTGCAACCTGTTCCGCATCGACGAGAACAACCAGGCCCATGCCGTCTACAGCGAAGACAACATCAAGGTGATGAAGAACCACCACGGCGGCGTCATCCTGCTGGACAACCACATCTTCGGCCACTCCGATTCGGTCGGCTGGGTCTGCCAGGACCTGGCGACGGGCGAGCAGAAGTGGCGTGAACGCAGCGCGCTGGGCAAGGGCGCCGTGACCTATGCCGACGGCATGCTGTACTGCGTCGCCGAGGAGGGCGGTGAAGTGGCGTTGGTGGAAGCCAGCACCGAAGGGTTCTCCGAGAAGAGCCGTTTCACGCTGACGCCGCAGACCGAGAAGCGGAATCCCAAGGGACGCATCTGGACGCATCCGGTGATCGCCAACGGCAAACTGTACCTCCGCGACCAGGACCTGCTGTTCTGCTTCGATGTAAAGCAGAAGTAGCCCCACCTACGCGGACGCAACCGAGAACCGCCGGCGCGACCAAGGACACGCGTCGGTGATCTCCTCCGGCCAGGAAAGGTCGAACAACGAAAGGCGCGGAACATGACTGGCCGTACCCAGGCGACGATGGCGGTACTGTCGGTTCACGGAGGAACACGCATCGAACGTGACGAGCAACCGCGCCGCGGGCTCGGCACCCGCTCGCTCTTTGCCCGCCGACTGCTGCTGGCCGCGTTCGTCGCCTGCGGACTCGGGGTCGGATCGGCCCAGGCCGATGATCCGCCTCCCGGCCCCGACGGCATCAAGGCCGGACATTCGACGCACGGGGAAGTGTTCAACGAAGGTCCGCGACAGGCGGCCTACCGCATCGAAGGCGCAGGCCGCGTGCGTTGCGTCCAGGGTTCGGATCGCCCGGAAGTCCAAGCACTGCTCCACCAGGGACTCGGGCAGTTGCACGGCTTCTGGTACTTCGAGGCCGAGCGTACCTACCGGCAGGCCGCCGCGCTCGAACCCGACTGCGCGCTCGCCTACTGGGGCATGGCCATGGCCAATGCCAACAACCGGGACCGCGCGAAGAAGTTCCTCGAGGAGGCATCCAAGCGCAAGGACAAGTCCTCCGCCCACGTCCGCCAGTACATCGAGGCGTTGGAGGGGCTGCTGAAGAACGATGACGAGAACGTGGCATCGCAGGAGTACGTCAAGAAGCTCGAGGCGATCCTCTACGACCATCCGGACGACATCGAGGCGAAGGCGTTCCTGGCGCTGCAGCTGTGGCAGCGCCGCGACAAGCAGCAGCCGTTCAGCCACATCGCCGTCGACCAGCTGCTCCAGCAGGTGCTGGACGTCGAGCCGATGCATCCGGTGCACCACTACCGCATCCACCTCTGGGACGCGGACAAGCCCGAGCGGGCACTCGCTTCCGCGGCGCTCTGCGGACAGTCGGCTCCCGATGTGGCCCACATGTGGCACATGCCCGGACATACCTACTCCCGGCTGAATCGTTTTGTCGACGCCGTCTGGCAGCAGGAAGCCTCCGCCCGCACCGATCATGCCCGCATGATGCGCGACCGGCTGCTGCCGGACCAGATCCACAACTTCGCGCACAACAACGAGTGGCTCATCCGCAACCTGGTCTTCCTCGGACGGCTCCGAGATGGCCTCGACCTCGCCGTCAACATGATCGAGCTGCCGCGGCATCCCAAGTACAACATGGTCGCCAAGGACGGCTGCAGCGCCAGCTATGGACGCCAACGTCTGATGCAGGTCCTGCACGCCGGTGAACTGTGGGAGGAGACGCTGCGCCTGGCGAATACGCCGTACCTCGATGCGACGGAGGTCCCGAAGGAACAGGTCGCCTGGCACCGCATGGTCGGCCGCGCCGCCTATCGGCTGGGTCGCGAAACCGAGGGCGACCAGCAGCTGGCGGAGCTGGCCGCGAAGCTGTGCGAGAAGCAGGCGGAGCGCCGGGCGGCGATCATGAACGCCGAGAAGGAAGCCCGCGCGTCCGGCAAGAACGCCGAAGAGATCACCAAGGCGGGCGTCGAAGCTGGCGATCGACTGCGAGGCGACCTGGAACCGATCGAGCGCGCCGTCCAGGAACTCGAAACCCTGCGACTGGCCGCCGATGACCGCTGGGTCGACGCGCTCAAGCGAACCGAAGGCGGCCATGACCTCGATGCCTTCTGGCTCGCCCGCCTCCACCTGCACGCCGGCCAGCCGGACCAGGCGATCGAGAAGCTGCGCGAGCGAGTGAACGCCGAACCCCAGGCTACGCTGCCCCTGGCCCACCTGGCCGACCTGCAGTGGCGTCTCGGCCGGCTGCACGAAGCGCGCGAAACGCTCGAGAAGCTGCAGGCCATCTCGGCCCACATCGACCTCGACGCGCCGCCCTTCGCGCGACTCGCGCCGCTCGCCGCCCAGTGCGGCTGGGACCGCGACTGGCGTGCCACTTGGAAACCCTCGAACGACGTCGGCGTACGGCCCGAACTCGACAGCCTCGGCCCCATCCGCTGGCAGCCGCAGCCGGTGACCCCGTGGAGCCTCGCGAATGTCGCCGGACAGACCGTGTCGCTCAGCGACTACCACGGACGCCCGGTCGTCATCCTGTTCTACCTCGGCTCCGGTTGCCTGCACTGTGCCGAACAACTGCAGGCCTTCGGGCCGCAGACCGAAGCCTTCCGCGCCGCGGGAATTGAGCTGCTGGCCATCAGTTCCGACAACGGCGACGGCCTGAAGAAGTCGCTGGAGAACTACCAGGGCGGCTTGATCCCCTTCCCGCTGTTGGCCGATCCGGAACTGGCCGTCTTCAAGCAGTATCGCG
>CAZUJM010000149.1:0-3653 GCA_964620405.1 uncultured Pirellulaceae bacterium
GAACGCAAGCTGTCCGTACGCATGGCGCTCAATTGCAAGGGAACACTGATGGCGGTCGCGGGTGAGGCCGTGTTTGGTGTTCACGGGTTTTCGGTGAAGGACATCGAAAGCTGGGGCGGTCGGGTAAGCTATGTGGCGTACATCAACGGCAAGGAGGTCGCCCGCAAGAACGCGCCGGCGACTTTGGCCTGGGACTCGGGCGCGACGGCGCCGCACCGCGATCGCGACGCGATCATCCCGGAGGTGGCGACGATCGTGGTCAGCCAGTATCCGGACCTGCTGCGCAGCGGCGCGAACGTGCTCGCCATCCATGCTCTGAACGACGACATTAACAGCTCGGACTTCCTGATCATTCCCGAACTGTCGGCGACGGTTTTTGAGGAGGTGCAGTTGGGCGAGCGGCGATACTTTGCCTCGCCCACGCCCGGCAATCCGAACGGCGTGGGGTCGACGACTTCGATCCTGGGCGTACAGCATTCGCCGGCGAGTCCTTCGGTGGAGCAGCCGCTGGTCGTGCGCGTCACGACGGCCACTTCGGGAGGCCCCGTGTCCAATGTGTCGCTGTTCTACCGCGTGATGTATGGCCCGGAGGTCGTCGTGCCGATGGTCGACGACGGGACGCAGGGGGACGCGAAGGCAGGGGATGGCGTGTTCGCAGCCACGATCCCCGCGGGCGTGGCCCAGACAGGACAGATGATCCGCTATCGCATTTCGGCCGGCAGCGAGGCGGCGAACTCGGCGAAGGTTCCGTTGTTTCTCGATCCGACGAACAATGACCAGTACCTGGGGACGATCGTGAACGACCCCGCGGTGAAGTCGCAACTGCCGGTGATCCATCTCTTCATGGAGAACCCGGCGGCGGGCGACACGGTGACGGGCACGCGCGGGTCGGTGTTCCACAACGGCAAGTTCTACGACAACGTGGAGATCGACACGACGGGCCGCACCGTGGGGCTGGCTGGTCCGAAGAAGAGCCACGACATCCAGTTTTCCGCCGAGAACTGGTTCGAGTTCGGCGAAGAAAAGTTCCGGATGAACGACTTCGACATCATCTCGGACTTCTGGAACCGCGAGAAGATCCGCGTCGCGCTCGGCTACCAGACGATGGCGGCGGTCGGCACGCCGTCGCACCTCTCGCGCAACGTCCGCGTACACCTGAACGGCGGCTTCTATGCGACCTATTTCTTCGTCGATGGAGGGAACGAGCAGTTCCTGGAACGCGCGGGGCTAGATCCGCGGGGAGCCCTCTACAAGATGAACCTGGGCTTCGGGCCAGGCCAGGGAATGTCCAAGAAGCAGACGCGTACCTGGGAGGATACCTCGGACCTGCGTGAGTTTTTCGTGGGGTTGAGCCTGACCGGAGAGGCACGGGTTCAATACCTGCACGACAACGTCAACATGGCGGCCATGGTCAACTACCTGGCCGGCCTCGTGATCATGGCGCACGGCGATTGCTGCGGCAAGAATCTCTACATCTACCGCGACACGGAAGGCACGGGGGAATGGGAGGCGTTGCCGTGGGACATGGACTCCGCCTTTGGTCGTGGCGGCGTGAATGAGTCGCAGTCCTACTTCGTGACTGCGGGCGGGATCTTCTCGGGCATGGACAACCAGCTCATCAAGGAGCTGCATGAGGACGTGCCGGGGTTCCGCGAGATGTATCTGCGCCGCCTGCGGACGCTCATGGACCAGTTCGTGCAGGTGCCCGGCACACCGGCGTCGGAGCTGTACTTCGAGCGGCGGATCGACGAGCTGATCCAGCAGATCGCGCCCGAAGCCCAGATGGACTTCGACAAGTGGGGCAGCTGGATCACCGATCCGGTGACGGGGCGCATCACGTACGGCAAGGAGCCGGAGGGGGTGCCGACTTGGCAGCAGGAGATCGGTCTGTTGCGCAACGCTTACATGCCGCAGCGACGCGTCTACCTGTACGACAGCTTGAAGCAGGTCCATGGTGGCGTGGAGCTGCCGCCGCAGGTCGGAGCGCCGGCGCTGAAGTTCGGCCGCGTGGATGCCGCGCCGGTTTCCGGGAACGAGGACGAGGAGTATATCGAGATCACCAACCCGCTCAGCACGGCCGTCGATATCTCGGGCTGGCAGTTGGCCGGCGGCGTGCAGCACACGTTCGCGCCGGGAACGGTGATTCCCGCCGGACGCTCGCTGTTCGTGTCTCCGAATGTCCGCGCTTTCCGCGCGCGAACGACCGGGCCGTCGGGCGGCCAGTCGCTTTTCGTGCAGGGCGCTTACCAGGGGCATCTCTCGAATGCGGGCACGACCGTGAAGCTGGTCGCCGCTAACCAGGCGGAAGTCGCCAGCTTGGTCGTCGCGGCGGCGCCGACGCCGATCCAGCAGTACCTGCGGGTCAGCGAGATCATGTACAACTCGCAGGCCCAGGCGGCGGATGGGCGTTTTGCCGCGGACGACTTTGAGTTCATCGAATTTGTGAACACGTCGCCGACGCAGACGCTGGACCTGCGCCATGTGCAGCTGCGCGACGCGGTGCAGTTCCAGTTCCCGGCGGTCACGCTGGCGCCTGGTGAAGTGGCTGTCGTCGCGCGGAACCAGGATGCCTTCGTGCATCGTTACGGCACGAAGGCGCGGGTCGTGGGCCAGTATGGCGGCACCGCCGACGACTGGTCGCTGAGCAACGGCGGCGAGACGCTGACGGTCGACCTCGGCGCCGGCGATCGGATCCAGATGATCGCCTACGACGACGCGTGGTATCCGACCACCGATGGCGGTGGCTACTCGCTGACCGCCGTGGATCCGGCCGGACCGGCTGATCGCTGGTCGGTGCGCGAGGGCTGGCGGGCGAGCGACGCGCCGCTGGGCTCGCCGGGCGTCGTCGCCCTGACGCTCGCCGGCGACTTCGATGCCAACGGACAACTCGACGCGACCGACATCGACCTCTTCGCCGCCGGCCTGCGAGTCGGCGACCTGCGTTTCGACCTCACGCGGGACGGACGCGTCGATACGGTCGACCGGGATCAACTCGTGCGGGGGATCTTCCAGACCAACTACGGCGATACGAACCTCGACAAACGGTTCGACTCCACGGACCTCGTGCTCGTCTTCCAGGCGGGGCAGTACGAAGACAGCGGAGCACTGAATTCGGGCTGGCGGCAGGGCGATTGGAACTGCGACGGCGAGTTTGGGACGCAGGACCTGGTGCTGGCTTTCCAGGGCGGCGCGTATGCGACCCAGGCGGCTGCCACGGGGAAGAACGCCGGCGAAGCCGCCGACTGGGAGCTGGCCTTGGCGGCCGATGCGCTGTTCGCGGACGCGGCGGATCAAGACCCCTGGCAGGATTGATCGGCGATCGGATGCGCCTTCGCGGGCAGTGCCGTAGGGACGAGCCCGCTTACTGCAGTTCCGCGACGTGCAGCCGCAGGATTCGCAGCACTTCATCGGTGGCGTCCGGATGGCGGTGGACCTTCTCATGGTTCGCCGCCACGTACTCTTCGCTGATCACGCCCTTGTGCCGCGCGCTCTGGATCGACACGACCCCATCGCCCGGCTCCTGCAGCAGGTGGTTGTCGGTGCCGATGATGGAGTGCGTGCGGACTTGGGGATCGATCGACATGCGGGCCATTGCCCGCAGCACGGGGCTGGAGGGTTCCAGCATGTCGACGCTGGTGGGCAGCGAGGTCGTG
>CAZUJM010000149.1:3663-10582 GCA_964620405.1 uncultured Pirellulaceae bacterium
CTTCGTTGTCCTGCAGCATGGTCCGGAAGGACCAGTTCATGTCGCCGCCGACGCGCACCAGCTGGGCGCCCAGCTTGCCTGCCAGCCGTCGAGCCATCGCCGAGCCGCGATGGGGCGTGGCGATGAAGACCACTCGCGTCACATAGGGCTGCGACTCGAAGAAGACGTTGCGGGCCAGGTGCATCTTCAGTTCGGGCGGAGCCTTCAGCCGCTCGAAGGGACCGCGGGCCACCTGCTTCCAGACGATATCCTCGGAGTTCGTCACCATCAGCTTGGCGGCGAGGCCACCCATGCTGTGGCCGACGAGCACCATCTGGTCGAAGGCCGCGTCGGTATGCTCGGGGTCGAACTGGTCGCGAATTGCCCGCAGTTGTTCACGCAGGCGAGCCACCGACTCCAGCAGCCCTGCGCCGGTCGGGTAGCGATAGAACCACAGCTGGTAGTTTTCGCAGATGTCCGGCTCCGACTTCAGCTCGTTGAGCATGTCGATCCAGGTGACGGGGTCGGAGTAGAGTCCGTGGATGAAGAGTACCGGGATCTTGCCACGCTGGTACGGCTCGGAGAATAGCACGCGCGGACGCACCGACACGTCGGTCGGGGCAGTAAAGCCGCGCCAGTACTGCCGCGGCGTCGTCTTGGCTGTCACGGCCAGGGGCGCGCTGAGGTCACGTGCGAGCGGCGCGGTGCGATGCTGCAGGGCCACCGTGGAGTGCGTATACGGATTGTAGAACTCCAACACGCCGAGCGCCGACTCGTCGTCGGCAGGTTGCAGCACGACGGTGACGGGGAAGGTCTGGTGTCGCGCGAAAAACGTGTTGGGCTCCAGCTCGTCCGTCGATTCCGCGTTGTCCGTGACGCTGGGCCGCTGCACCACTAAGGGTGCTCCGAAGCCTTCGACCGCATAATGGCGTGCCAGTTCTGAGGTCTCCTGGCCTTCGGCCGGGAGCAGGGGGCCGAAGTCGTGGGACTGCCAGGGCAGGCCGACCAGTCGCACGGGAATGCGCGTCGCTTCGGCCTGTTCATACACCAGCAATCCGCGATGCAGGTCGAGGCGGCCGTGGCGCTGGGCGGCGAGAAGCAGGTCGGTCAGCGCGTGGGCGTGCAGGTCGCGAATCCTCTGGGTCGATTCGGTCGGCTTGCTCGCACACCAAGCCTTCGCCGCTGCGGGTGCCGTGAGGAGAGCCGCTTGGTAGAAGTTATCCACGCAGGCCGGGTCGTTGGCCGCGTCCTGCTCGGCTGCACGCGCCAACAGGTCCTCCAGCGCCTCGGGCCAGGAAGCGGCGGTGCCGTCCTTGGTGACGTCCGTGGTGCCATCGCCGGTCGCCTCGCGCTGCCACCAGCGTTTGCGCCACGAAGCCACTCCGGGCGGGTTGGCGTTAGGCAGGCTGGTGGCGTTCGGGCTGGTAGCGGTCACGCTTTCGGTGGTGGGCAGCCACGGCGGCTCGATGATCGGCGAAGAAGAACGGGGCGAGTCCAGGGGCGGGGGAGGCAGCAGTAGTTGGGATGCGTCGAGGGACTCCTCCGTCGCGACGGAACGGAAGGTCGGCAGGGCGGTGGAGCTGGAGTTCGCGTGGAAGACACGGCAGCCGGACTGCAGCATCAACAGGAAAAACAGAACCGCCCGCAACCCCAGGGAGCGGGCGCCTGCCGCGGGGGCGGGTGCGGATTGCGTCGAATGGGACGACATGGCCGATCGCTCCTTCGTCTCCCACCTCCATGGTCGCGGACCTCCGCGGTCGCTGGCCTCCGTGGGACGGACCGGGGAAAAATTACCATGTGTCTTGTCGCGTGCCGCGCCGCCGGGACTTCGCGCGGAAAAAAAACGACGCCTCGCGCCGCATTGCACCTCCCAGCCGACACGCTCGGCGCGGCTTAGCAGACGGTCGACGCGGACGCGCGGGGGCGAACGCGGGAACGTGCGATTGCGGAGGCCTCGGTTCTGGTCCGTTCCCCGCCGTGTCGTCGGTGCCTAGGATTCAGGAACCTATGCTTGGGGATCGCCGCCGACGGGCGGGTGCCGACTGGATTACGAATTCGCCCTTGCGCTTCGTTGGAGTTTCTTCATGGTATCGATTGTGCGTTGCATGGCCCTGTTCGGAGCCTGCTTGGCTTCGTCGGTGTGGTTTTCCTCATCGGTGTCGGCCCAGAACTGGGCCGACCGCCTGGGATATCCGGCGGGCAGCCGGGTCGTGATCCTGGCGGCGCGGGAAATGGGAGTCAGCTGGGAACAGAACGCGTCCGCCAAGGTTTTGCTGGAGGCCGTGCCGGCGCCCTGGTTCGATGAGTTCGCGGCTTGGAGCCGCCAGCATCCGAACCACGACGTGGGTTTGAGCGTGGTGCTGACCAATCCATTTTCCGCGATTCATTGGAGTCTGCTGAGCGGTGAATCCGGATCACGGAGTCTGGTCGACGCCGACGGTCGGCCGTGGAAGACCATCATGCAGCTGGCCGTGAACGCGTCTGCGGAGGAGGTGCAGCACGAACTGGAATCGCAACTCTATCGGGCTCGCGCCGCAGGCTTGAAGGTGACGCACCTGAACAGCTTCCACGGCGTGATGTTCAGCCGACCGGACTTGATCGCCGTGCTGCTGGAGGCGTCGCGCCGTCACTGGATTCCGGCGCCCGTGGTGGACCTGTCGCCAGAGAAGCTGGAGGAGTTTCGCCAGAAAGGTTTTCCGGTGGATGAGAAGATCGTGGAGCTGGTGCGACAGTATCCGCTGCCGAAGCTGGACCACATCGACTATGTTCCATCCGGGGAGACGTACGCAGAGAAACGCGAGCGGTTTCTTGCCTTGATCGAAAACCTCGAGCCTGGCCTGACGGAGGTGATCTGCGTGCCGGCCGTCGAGAGTGAAGGGCTGAAGCTGCTGACGGACAACTGGCAGCAGCATGTGTGGGACCAGCAACTACTGATGGACCAGGACGTGATCGCGCGGCTGCAGCAGCCCGGCGTGGTCGTGACGACCTGGAGCGAGGTGATGGATCGGTTCGAGCACCTGTCGGGTACGGACCCGACGGAGCTGATCCGGCGCGACAACCCGACTCGTCCGGCGGCCGCCGCCGAGGTGGAGGACGCCGCCGCTCCGGTCTCTGGTGGTAACGTCCCCAAGAAGAGCCAGGAGTAACCCATGATGCAGCGCAAGATTACTCGTCGGGCGTTGGCTCTATGGCTGCTGCTGCCGTGCAGTGGAGCGTTGACCCAGTTCGCGCCGCCCGTGCCCTCGTCGCCGTTCGCACCGCACTCGCCCTACAGCAAGCCGGTCGCTTACACGCCCCAGGCTCCCGCGGTCGCGATCCAGCACTATCCGTCGTCCACCGCCCGCCTGCCCGTGCCCCATGGGCCGTCGGCTTCGTCGCTGGGCCTGCCGTCCCTGCCTTCCCTGCCGTCGGCCAACCTCGGCGGCGCGCCGATCTACCACTCGGTGATTCCGCCCGCGCACAGCTACGCCCAGTACTACAACCAGACCCTGGCTCAAAACCACCAGGCACCAGTCATCCTGCGTGACTACACGATCGACCGCTATTTCTACCATCGCGACACGATCAGCCCGTACCTGAACTTGACGCGTTTCTCTGGACGGGGCAACGTGAACAACTACTATCGCTACGTGCGGCCCGAGATCCAACGCCGCGAGAGCACCGCCGTCACGGCCGCCCCGAAGCCGACCAGCTTCACGGCGAATCCGTACTTCAACCACTTCTATTCGCCGTACTAAGATCGCGGCGAAGCGACGCGTCGGGGACCCGCCGGGAGTCCCCGTGTGACACTCGTGTGTCACAGCCGGGGCGAGGTGGGTTCCTTGCCGGCTTGCGCGGATGCCGTGGTTCGCAGCTGGATCAGCAGCAGCCGTTCGTCACGGAGGAAATAGGGGACTTCGGCGAGGACTTCGACGGGACCGGACAGATGCGGCTGCAGTAGCTCGAGGCAGCGTCGGCTGGTGATCAGCCGCGCCTGCGGATGATGCAGCCAGGCGGCCGCTTCCACGCCGCGTTCCACGTTCAGGTGCGGTATCTCGCGGGAGGCGTAGTAGACCCAGCTCGGTTCATGGACGCCGTAGGTGGCCAGCGGTGACGGCTCTGCGGAGTGCTCGCCGTCTTCGGGTGCCGCCGCGCCGCGTGGGGCGGGTGCCAGCAGTTCCGCGATGCGCTGGTGCGAACTGACGGCCGGCGCGAGGACCGCGAAGCCGCCGACCACCAGCAGCCAGGCGGTGCCGGCCAGGACCATGAAGCCGCGTTGCCAGTCCTCGTGCCAGACGAGCCACAGCATGAGGAGTCCGCCGAGGAGCGGAACGGCACCGAGCGCGCCGAGCCATTCCTCACCGGGCAGGAACTCGCGCGCGGCGAGCGGCAGGCCGACCATCATGGCGACGCCGACCGCCAGCAGGCAGGCGGCCGACCAGCGAGGCCACCAGCGCGCCGCGGTAGGCGAACCGTCCGACCAGGCGCGGAGAAACCGTCCACAGAGGATCGCCAGGGCGGGATGGATCGGCGTGACGTAGCTGGGAAGCTTCGTGCTGGCGAGTGAGAACGCCGCGAGGTAGACCAGCGGCCAGGCGAGCAGGAACAGCAGCCGACGATCGGTGGTCCGCCAAGGCGCCTGCATCTGCAGCCAACGCACGGCGGGGATCGCGAAGATGGTCCACGGGAAGAAGCCGACGAGCAGCACGACCGGGTAGTAGAGCAGCGGGTTGCCCGAGTGGCCTTCCATGGCTCGGGTCGCGCGGCCGAGGTTGTGTTCCAGGAAGAACTCACGCAGCCACGCGCCGTCGGTCTTGAGGCCGACCAGCACATACCACGGCGCGGCGACCAGCAGGACGACGGCGAGCCCGAGGAAGGGCCGCAGCGCCAGCACGGTCCGCCACCAGGTCGTGGGCCGCAGAGCCTCACGCCAGTGCCGGGATGCCGACCTGTCCGCCACCCCGAACGCCACCAGCACCGCCATCGGCAGCACCACGCCGACCGGTCCCTTGGCCAGCACGGCCAGTCCCATCGCCGCGTACATCAACGCGGCTTGGAGGGGCTGCAGAGGCACTCGGTGCAGGAGGTTCGGCGGGGAACTGCTCGACGGACCCTGATCCGCTCCGACGCCACGCCACTGCTCCGGGGTGAAAGCGGCGACATAGATCGCCAGCGCCAGCGTGCCGCAGAAGATGAGCAGGGAGTCGGGCGTCGCCGCGCGGGCGGCGATGTTGAACATCAGCGACGTGGAGAGGGCGATGGCCGACCAGAAGGCGACGGAGTGGTCGAAGAGGCGACGGGCCATGCCGTAGGTCAGCAGGACCGTGCCCAGGGCGGCGGCGGCCGAACCGAACCGCGCCGAGAACTCATTCACGCCCCAGCACGCATACGACGCCAGCGTGACCCAGTAGAGCAGGATGGGCTTGTGCGCCCGCAGTTCGCCGTTGAACGTCGGCACGATCCAGTCGTTTCGCTCCTGCATCTCCCACGCGCATCGCGCATTGCGAGGTTCATCGCGGTCCCACAGTCGCGGCGCGCCCAGTCGCGTGAAGAACGCGGAGCCGGCGACCAGCAGAATCAGTAGGAGCGCAGCGAAGTGTGCCTGCCCGCCTGGGCCGGTGGGTGCCGCAGGCGGCCCAGCATCCGCCCGGGCCATCTCCGATTTCCCCCGCGTGGGGTGCGGTTGGGGTGTGCCCTCCATGGCCTGGTTCTCCCGATGTCTTGGCGGATGCGAGCGACGATCCGAGCCTGCCTGCATTCGAACGCTGGGCAGCAGCGCGAGGCTGCTTTCCACGTCGAGGCTCTTCCACATCCACGCCGCAGTCTAGCGCAGCAGGCGTCCCGGTCGCAATTTCACTTTGTGTTGCTGGTTAGGTGCTGATGCTCAATGCTAGTGCTAGCGAACCGCCGATACGCCATGCTGCCTGCTCCACCGCCCTCGCGGGGGCTCGACGCTGGATTGCTCTTCCGCCCTCGGGTGGGCGTTGGTAACTTCCCCCCAGCGTTCACACAGGCAGAACCAGTCCGAGAAGCGGATCAGCGCGGAGAGTGGGTGCAGTCGCATGGAAGCTAGCGGTTTGGGAAGCAACGACGGGTTCTCGGGACGTCACGAGGTCGGCGACCGCCGCGCACGGCCGCTGTGGATCGTCGCCTGCTGGATCCTGGCGGGCCTCGCGGTGCTTCCTTGGGACCGCGCGATCTCGCGATTCACGGAGGGCCAGGGCGTACCGGGCGACATCCGCGCGCTGTTCGGTCGTTCAGAGGTGTTCGGCCACGGCTACGGTGTTTTGGGAATCGCGATCACGATCTACGTGCTCGATCCGGCCCGTCGTCGCCAGGTGTTTTACTACGCGACGACGTTCGCGGCGGCGGGACTGTCCGCCAACCTGCTGAAGCTGCAGTTCTGGCGGACGCGGCCGCGCTACTTCGACCTCGATTCCGATACGTCCACCTTCGTCGGCTCGATCTGGACCGACTTCCAACTCGATTACCATCTCCTGCGCAGTCCCGAGAACCAGTCGTTCCCGTCGGCCCACACGGCGGGAGCGGTGGCGGCCGCCTACGCACTCAGTCGCATCTATCCGGTCGGCAGTCGCTGGTTTTACACGCTGGCGGTGCTCTGCGCAGCCAATCGCATCGACGGCAATTCGCATTTCACCAGCGATGTATTCTGGGGAGTGGCCTTGGGCTACGGCATGGCCGCGGCCGTGGCCCAGATTCCGTACTTCCGAAAGCTGCTGGCCGAACCGTCGACGAACGACGATCACACGGCGTACGATTACACCGGCCAGGCGGGCGATGGTGGTTCGGTCTCCCGCCGGGGCGCGACTGCTCGGGAATACCAAGTCGTGCATGGTGAGCGTCGCGCGAAGGCCGCTTGATCGCGTCGATGCTCAGGGGCCTGGCAGGACTCGCCGCTTCCATCCAAGGGTGCCGGGTCGCGCCCGTCAGTCGTCAGTCG
>CAZUJM010000149.1:10682-14744 GCA_964620405.1 uncultured Pirellulaceae bacterium
CGTCAGTCGTCAGTCGAACAGCGCGACGCTGGCGGTGAAGCCGTGGAGGAAATTCTGTTTCCCCACGGGCCCGATCTCGCCCTGCGCAAACAGTCCTGCCAGCGGGATGTCGCCAAACGCATCGGCGATCCGCGTGGCATCGTGGTGGTTTTCCGAGAAGAGTCGCGAGCCGCGGCCATTGCAGGTGAACAGGAGCGCGGCGCGGGCAGGCTTCTCGAGCGCGGCGGCGTGCAGCAGGTGCCGCAATTCGTCGCTTGCCGAGCGTTCATCGCGGAGGTGGAACTGCACGGTCTGGCCGCGGCGCAGGAAATCCCCCACAGCGACCGCTTTGGTTTCCGGATCGATGCCCAGCACGTTCCGCACCAAGAAATCGCCCATGCCGAAGTGATCCCGGTACTCGCTCATGACGACCCCCAGGTGCAGGCCGCGCTGCATCATCTGCTTCTCATGGGTCGGCAGCTGCTGGAACAGTTCGTGAAGCACATCGAGGGCCGGGCGTCCGCCAAGTCCCCGGACGAGGTTGCGTTCCACGTCGGTGACAATCAGCGGAACGCCCACGGGGCGACAGCCCTGCGACACGACACTCCGCAACGGCCCGCGACCGTGCAGCAGCACGCCCACGGCACCGTCGGCCACGGCGTGATCCTGGGCGAACAGGCGGCTCTCGCCCGGCACCGACGCTCCACTGGCCATCCCGCCCAGCACGCGCGTGTCGGGATGGTCTTCGCGGAGGCGATGCAGGAGATAGTCCGCGGGAAACGAGAACGGATCGGCAAGCAGCAGGAGCGTCGAATCGTCCGGCCACGATTCCAGTAGCTGGTCGTTCCATCCCGTGAAGACCGGCCCCTCCGGCGTCTGCTCGAACGCCAGCCGCACCGGTTCGATCCGCGTGTGGGGCAGCCGCGCCGTCCAGACCGACAGTGCCGGGCCGTCCTCGACTTCACGCCGCACGCCGACGATCGACTCGCCGGAGCACCCGATGAGCTGCCGAATGCCCAGGCGTTCACGCAGCGTTCCGGGCAGTTCCTCCCAACCGGCCGCATGGTCGTGCGAACTGAAGACCACGGCCAAGTCCCAGTCGTCCGAGGCAGACGACGGCAGGTCGCCGGCCGGGGCGGCAGGCCTCTTTGCGGACGCGAGCTGCTCCTCGATCTCCCGCACGGCATCGCGCCATGAGCTTCGCAGGGAAAGGGCCGAGCCGTACTGGTTGTCGTTGGGAGCGGCGCCGGGCGGAGGAAGGGAGGCCATAAATAAAAAGGTCCTGGGGAGGAGGGCGGTTGATCGACGCCAGACGCATCATCTTCTATAGTCGACCGATCGGCAATGAGCCGTGGGGGGCGAACGCCTCCGCCGCCTCCCGCTGCTAGTCGGGCGACTGCGCGACGGCTGTGTTGCGCGGGGTTTCGCGGCCAACGCCCAGCCCGCACTCGCACTCGTTCCTGTGCATGGAAAGCTCGCGCAGCATGCAACTTCACGAAGACCCGGAGCGACGCGATGGGCGGCAGCGACGGCGGGCTCGATGCGCGCGCGTCACGCAGCCGCGGCGGCGGATCCTCCAGGCGGTCGTGCTACTCACGCTGTGGCCTCGGTGGCTGATCGCCAACGAAGGAACGCGGCCGACCGACGGCAATGCGTTGGAGCAGGATCGGTCGACCGCGGAGGCATCCGTGCCATCCATCCCGCGGCAGCCGTCATCGCTCGCCGATATCCTGCGCGATCGTCGCCAGCAGCTGCAGCGCGAACTGGGCGATCGCGGGTTCACGGTCGTGGAACAGTCGCCGTTCGTGGTCGTGGGCGACGAGCGGCCGGAGCGAGTCCGGCAACGAGCCAGCGGAACGGTTCGCTGGGCGCTGCGTCATCTGAATCGCGACTACTTTCGAGCGGCTCCGGAGCGGCCGGTGGAACTGTGGGTGCTGCGCGACGAGGCCAGTTACCAGCGCATGGCCCGTGGTCGGTTGGGCATTCGTCCTTCCACTCCGTTTGGCTTCTACTCGCCGACGCAGGCGGCGATCATGGTCAACGGCGCGACGGGCGCGGGGACGCTGGTGCATGAGATGGTGCACGCGCTGCTGGCCGTGGATTTTCCCGACAGCCCGGCTTGGTTCAACGAAGGCTTCGCGTCGATGTTCGAGCAGTGCGAGGAGCGACAAGGAACGATCTGGGGGCTGCCGAACTGGCGGCTGCGCGGACTGCAGCGGGCGTTGGAAAGGCGGGAGCTGCCGCGCCTGGAGCAGCTGTGCGGCTTGGATACAGCAGCGTTTTACGGAGCCGGCGATTCGCTGCACTACGCGCAGGCTCGTTACCTGTGCCTGTACCTGCAGGACCGGGGCGTGCTGCGCGGGTACTACGCCCGGTTTCGCGAGTCGCAGGCCGACGATCCGACCGGTTACGCGACGTTACGCTCCGTACTCGGCGGGATCCAGCCGGTGGAGTTGGAGCGGGATTGGGCCGCGTATGTGGCCGCGCTGGTGCCGCCAGAGGAGAACAACGGGCCGCCGGCAGCTCCGGCGATCCCCGGGAATCGGACGCCGACGCCAGAGGAAGCCGGCCCCTGAAACGCGAAGAGGCCCAGCTCAAAAGCTGGACTGTGCCTGAAACGCAAAGAGGCCCAGCTCAAAAGCTGGACTGTGCCTGAAACGCGAAGAGGCCCAACTCAAGAGCTGGGCCTCCCCGTGATTTTCAGCGAATCGCACGTTTCCTGCACGGGGCCCGCATGCAGCCCCGTGCGAGGTTCCACGCGACCTCGCACGACCAATTCCTGCGGCTTACTTGCGGCGGCGGCTCAGGAGAGCCAGCGAACCGAGCAGCGTCAGCACCATGCCCGACGGTTCCGGCACAGCGGACACTGCGGCGCGGGGACCCTTCTCGTAACCGCCCATCTGGAAGGCCGCGACGAAGTCGCTGCTGTCGAACAGGGCGTCGCCGCTCCAGTCGCCTTCCGCCCAGCCAGCGGCCGAGCCCGTCTCGTACTTGCCCTTCTGGAACACTTCGACGAAGTCACTGCTGTCGAACTGCAGGTCCAAGTTGGCGTCGCCGGAGTAGGTCTTCTTCAGGTTGACGATCCAGACCTGGCGGTCGGCGTCGTCCACCTTCGTGTCGGCGTTCAGGTCGTAAGCGGCATTGTTCGTGCCGGCGCGGACCTGACCCGACAGGGCGTCGATGTCGACGGACGTCAGCAGGCCGTCGCTGTTGAAGTCGCCGGGGACCGACGGCCCATTGACGCTATAGAGCTTGCCGATTTCCGCGGCCGTCAGGGCTCGCGTGAAGAGATAGAACTCGTCCATGCGACCCACGAGCTGGCGGGCGAAGTCGGGCACCATGCCAATGAATGCGCCCTGGCCCCAGTTGCCCAGGATTTCGTCCGGCGTGCCAGCCACGTTGCCGTTCGCGGCTCCGCCATTGATCTGCTCGCCATTGTAGTAGAACGCCCACTCACCCGGAGCCTCCGGATTGGTCCGCTCATACGTGCCCGCGTAGTGGATCCACTCGTTGCGCGGCACCACATCGCCTCCGGGCGGCTCGTTGATGTTCACCAGCGTGCTGCTGTTGACGTCTCCGCGGAGCGTCATGCGGATGTTGCCGTTGCCCTGGATCTGCGTGTGCGTGAAACCACCGCCTTCGGAACGAGTTTGCCAGACCGACTGGTCGGTTCCGGTATCCGCCACCTGCACCCATGCCGCAACCGTGAAACCGTTCACCGGGATCAGGCCCTTCGTGTCGGCCTTCTCGCAGTTGTCGATGTAGCCGTGCGCGATGTCGCAGACGGCGATGTAGTCTTCCTTCACGTTGGCATCGGTGTCGAACCACGCCGATCCGGCGCCACGCACCTTCGTGCCCGTGTCCAAACGGATATCCGCCTTGCCGTCGCCGAGCGCGTCTTCCGTGCCGAGCGTCGTCAGGCCGTTCAGGCCGTTGCCCGATCCATCCTTCCAGATCCCGTCTTCGTCGACCGAGTCAAAGCTGTAGTAGACCGACAGCCCTTCCGTCACCAGGGGCTGGGCACTGCAGAGCGTGCCCGTTCCCAGGACCACGACCGCCAGGGCCAGTTGCAGAAATTGAAAT
>CAZUJM010000150.1:0-239 GCA_964620405.1 uncultured Pirellulaceae bacterium
GAAGTCCTCCGCATACTCGTTGCCGCCGGATCCTACCACGAGCGAACGCTGGGCCGAGCCGTTCGCCAGGTCCACGGCGTCCAGCGTGATGTCCTGCGCGCTGGCCAGGTCGTTGTTCGCTCCCTGGCGCAGGTCCTCCAGCTCGAACGACGCGTTGAGCAGGATCCGCACGGCGTAGGAACCGGTGGTGCTTCGCAAGCCACCCACCAGCAGCCGATAGGTGCCGGCGGTCGCCGCGG
>CAZUJM010000150.1:249-14564 GCA_964620405.1 uncultured Pirellulaceae bacterium
CTGGCCGCTCACGGTCACCGAACCTTCCCGCAGCCGATTGTCGTTCGGGTCGAGCAGCTCCAGGTCGAGCGCTAATTTGGAGTCCGAGATGGCGGAGACAGAGACGGTCTGCCCGGCGTCCAGTTCCAGCAGGATCTCATCCTCCTGCGCGGGCGAGGTGATCGTGCCTGCCAGTTCCGCTTCCGCCCCCAGTGAGCCCAGGGGACCGAGGGGCGTGAACTCGGCCACCGTCCGCGGCGCGATCGGCTGGGCGGCCAGCGGGATGCGGCGCGGCGCGGCGGATTCGGTTGCCAGGGCATCGGGCGTGTCTGCCCAGGGCGACCCAGCGACGGCGACCGGCGGGCTCGAGATGGCGACCGACAGGGGCGCACGATCGTCGGCTGCCGAGATGAGCCCCGCCACATCCCAGGGCGGGCAGGACGGCCCCGCGACCGTCAACGGCAACCGCAGTTCGAGGAGTTCCAGCGATGCCAGAGGAAACGCTGCGCGGCGCAATGATCGCGCATCACGCGGCGGACAGCCAGCGCGCGAGGGTAGCCTGCGTCGTGCGGAGTGGTTCGATGGGCTCATGTCGCTCGCTGCGGATCCTGGGAGGTCCCATCATCTTAGCGATCCCCTCGGGAGAGTAAAGCAAACGGGCGTCCGCTCCCCGGGACCTTGTGGTATTCCCCGGGGAGCCCGTTCAACGGGGCCGCGGCCCCCCGAAGCCGCGTGTCACGAAGCGTGAATGCGGCGTTCGCCAGGGGCCTCTTGCTGCTTCTTGACTTAACCCGGCTGCGGCGAACGGTTACATTCGAGGAGTCCCACCCCCGGGCGGGGGTTGCCCAAGCGCGTGCCCCGCAGCGGCCAGCCGCTCGCCGCCGCGACCCGCCCGCGAACGCTCCTTCACGCCCCGCTGACAAGGTTGTGTCATGCCGCACCGTCACCTCGCCACTCGCCTGGCCTTGGCCGCGTGGGGACTCGCCGCGCTGGCGTTCGTCGCGCCCGTCGCTCGACTCCACGCACAAACGGACGACCCGTTCCAGCAGAGCGTGCGGACGACGGAGCCGCTGACGGCCGAGGAGCAGTTGCGGCGGTTCCATGTCCCGCCGGGATTTGTCGTGGAGTTGGTGGCGTCCGAACCTGCGATCCAGAAGCCGATGAACCTCGCTTTCGACGCTCGCGGCCGGTTGTGGGTGAGCGGTTCGGTGGAGTATCCGTTCGCGGCGGCCGAGGGGCAGGGGCGGGACGCGATCCGGATCCTCACCGATACCGACGGCAACGGTTCGGCCGACCGCGTGGAAACCTTCGTCGAAGGCCTCAACATTCCCATCGGCCTCTATCCTTACCGCGATGGCGTGATCGCCTACAGCATCTCGTCGACCGACTGGTTCCGCGACACCGACGGTGATGGCCGTTCCGACCAGCGCACGGTCCTGTACGGCCCGCTGGACCAGCCCGTGGACACGCACGGCATGCAGAACGCCTTCCGCCGCGGCCTCGACGGCTGGCTCTACGTCAACCATGGCTTCGCGAATCGCACGACGATCCGCGGCCAGGACGGATCCCAGGTCGCGCTGCATAGTGGCAACACCTATCGCATTCGCGTGGATGGTTCGCGCGTGGAGCCGTTCACGCGCGGCCAGGTCAACCCGTTCGGCAGCGCCTGGACCGACTCCGGCGACCTCGTGACGGCCGATTGTCACAGCAAGCCGCTGACGCTGCTGCAGCGCGATGGCTGCTACCAGAGTTTCGGCAAGCCCCACGACGGGCTCGGTTTCGCGCCCGAACTGCTGCACCATCTCCACGGGTCCACCGGCCTGGCCGGCGTCGTGTATGCCAACGGCGACCACTTTCCCGCGCAGTACGCCGAGGGCCTGTTCGTGGCGAACGTCGTCACCAGCCGCGTGCACCACGACCGGCTGGCGTTCGAGGGTGCTTCGCCGCGCGCCATCGAACAGCCCGACTTCCTCACCTGCGACGATCCCTGGTTTCGTCCCGTCGAGATGTGCCTGGGGCCGGATGGAGCGATCTACATCGCCGACTTCTACAATCGGATCATCGGGCACTACGAGGTTGACATCCATCATCCGGGACGCGACCGTTTTCGCGGACGCATCTGGCGCGTTCGCTACGTCGGCGACCAGCCGAAGCCCACCGATCCGCGCGCCGAGGACTTATCGCGCCTCACGTTGGACGAGCAGGTCGAGCGGCTGAATGACACCAACCTGTCACGACGCATGCTGGTCACCGACTACCTTGCGGACACCGTGGGTCCCGCCGCCGCGCCGCGAATTCGCGCGGTGCTGGCCGAACACGCCGCGTCGTCCGACCGCTGGCGCCAACGCGTGCACGCCCGCTGGCTGCTCTTCCGCTGGAACGAACTCCACGACGACGAACTGCTCGCCGCGCTCCGCGACGACCATCCGCAGGCCCGCCGACACGCGCAACGCATGGTCGCCGAGTCGGCCGCTCCGCCGGACACCGCGTTGCGGCAGGTCCACGACGCACTCAAGGACCCGGACGCGCAGGTGCGCCGCCATGCGGCCGACGCCCTGGGACGGCACCCGCATCGGGCAAACGTCGGGCCGCTGCTGGAGGCCCTGGAGCGTGTGGCCGACGACGACTATCTGCGGCATGGACTGCGCATCGCGCTGCGCAACAACCTCCGCGACGACCAGGTGTTCGCCGAAGTCCTCGCCGCCGACCACTGGACCGATCGGCAACGCGAACTGGTCACCGGCGTCTGCCTCGGCATCCCCACCAGCAACTCCGCCGCCTGGATCATCGAGACGCTGCGCGAGGCCTCCGCGGGAACGGACGCGAACGCTTCGCCGCCTGGCGCCGCGGATCCAGCAACGGGCTGGGATGAACTGCTCCGCCACGCGGCACGCCACGTCCCCGCCACGCAGCGTGAGAGCCTGATGGAACTGGCCCAGGCTCGCGCCGGTGCGGACCTCGATGTGGCCATCGAAATGTTCGCCGCGCTGGCCGCATCCAACGGGGCGCCGGCGAGCACGCCGATCGCCCCCGATGGACCCTTGTACCGCTGGGGCAGCCAACTGGCCGACCAGCTGCTGCAGCAGAACGAGGAGCACGATCGCTGGCGATGCGAGCAGGCCAATCCGCCCTGGGGACTCGAGTCACGCACGACCAACGAGGGAGCGTCCGGCCTATTCCTCAGCAGCTTGCCCGGTGGTGAGGAACGCACGAGCCGACTGATTTCGGCACCGTTCGCCTTGCCCGCCGCACTGGACTTTGACCTCTGCGGCCATCGCGGGCATCCGGAGCAGGTGGCGCGCGAGCCGCGGCCGGAGGACAACGCCGAGCCGACGGCGGAGCGAGCCACCGAGCGTGCGCGGGATAACTTCGTGCAGCTGCGGCTGGTATCCACGGGCCAGGTGATCCGCCGCGCGTTTCCGCCTCGCCGCGACCAAGCAGTGCGCGTCCACTGGGATCTCGCCGCCTGGCAGGGACAGCAGGCCGTGCTCGAGGTGGTGGACGACCTGGAGG
This sequence comes from uncultured Pirellulaceae bacterium, assembly GCA_964620405.1. GTDB lineage: Bacteria > Planctomycetota > Planctomycetia > Pirellulales > Pirellulaceae > CAZUJM01. The sequence continues at coordinate 3,742 of CAZUJM010000150.1, forward strand.
ACACCGCGTACGCCTGGCTCGCCGTTTCGCTTTTCGAACCCTCCGCGCTGACCGTGCCCACCGTGGATCCGCGCCGACTGCGCGAACGACGGTGGGCCGCCGCGCGGATCATCCGTGAACTGCGCCTCGCATCGCACCTGCCGACCATGCGCCGGTGGGCCTGCGAAGCGGACGACCCGCGAACACGCGCGGAGGCCGCGCGGGCCGTGCTGGAGCATGAGGGAAACCAGCGCTGGCTGCCGCTGGCCGAGATGCTGGAGGACGAGTCGCTGCCGACGGCGCGGCAGCAATCGCTGGCGGAATCGCTGCTGGCGGGATCGGAGGATCGGGTGCGCGAAGAGATTCGCCAGCTGTTCCAGTCGTTGCCGCAAGCCGGCCAGGACAAGCTGGCGCGTCTGCTGGCATCGCATCCGGCGACGGCCGGGCAGCTGCTGCAAACGATCGAGGCGGGCCAGGCCAGCGGTCGCCTGCTGCAGCGTCCCGCCGTCCGCGATCCGCTGCTCGCGGGCAACCTGCCCGACGCAAAGCAGCGCGTCGAACGCATCGTCGAGACGTTGCCTGCGGAGTCGGAGGAGCTGGAACGACTGCTGGCCGATGCGATCGCGGGGGCGAGTGACAACTCGCTGGCCACTACGCTCGAAGCGGGCCGCGCCGTGTTCGACAAGAACTGCAGCGCCTGCCACCAGGCGGCCGGCCAGGGCAAGCTCGTCGGACCGCAACTCGATGGCGTGGGAACGCGCGGCTTGCCGCGCGTCGCGGAGGATGTGTTCGCGCCCTATCGCAATGTCGACGAGTCGTTCCGCACGACGGTGCTGAACCTCTCCGACGGACGCGTGCTGACCGGACTGGTGCGCGAACGGAAGGCCGAGGAGTGGATCGTGGTCGACGCGACCGGCAAGCCACAAACGATTCCCGCGTCGCTGATCGAAGAGACGCGCACGTCGGCGTCGTCGATCATGCCCGACAACTTCGGCCAGACGCTTACGCCCTCCGACCGTACCGCCCTGCTCCGCTACCTGCTGTCCCTGCGCAGCGCGGACTGAACGAGTGGGCTGCGGAGTTGTCTCCGGCGCCTCCGTGCGAACTCCGTGGTCTCCATGGTAAAAAAAAGACCCTGCCGCTCAACCTGCGTCCGTGTCCAATGCCGGGGGGGATTTAACCACGGAGGACACGGAGATAGACACGGAGGCTGCCTACAGCAGTTTCGCGCCGACCTTTTGTTCGCAGGCCTGGATCATGGCCTGGCGGATGGCGTCGGCCTCTTCGCCCGTCAGCGTGTGGTCGGCCGAACGGAGGCGGGCGGCGACCAGGATCCGCTGGCGGCCAGGGCCGTCGCGTTCCGGGTCGCGGTACGTCTCGCGGTACTCCAACGCGTCCAGCAGCGGGCCGGCGGCGGAGGACAACGCGGCTTCCATGTCGGCCCAGCGCACCTGCTGGTCGACGACGAAGTTGAAGTCATAGCTGATCGGCGGGAAGTCGCTGAACGGCTGGAACTGCGGGATCAGGTGCGCGTGCCGCTGGAGGACTTCCAGCATCAGTTCGGCGACCACGGTCGGCTTGCGGAGATCGGCGACCTTGCGTCCCTCGCCGCCGACCGCGCCCAGGTAGCCCAACCGCTCGTCGCCCAGCTTCAGCTCGCACCGCTGCCCCGCGTCGAGGAACTCCAACGCACAGTCGTCGATCGTGAGCGGCGCGCGGATGTGCAGCGACCGCACGATCCCCTCCACGATGCCCTTCACGGTGCGGAAGTCACGACCGCTCGTGAGCGCCACCACCCAACGTTCCTCGGGTAGCCCCGACTCGGCCGGCAGGTAGACCTTGGCCGTCTCAAACAGCTCGACCCATTCGTTGGCCCGCGATTCGTTCACCCGCCGCGACTCCAGCAAGCTCGGCACCAGCGTGCGTCGCAGGCAGTTCGCGCCGCGCAGCATCGGCATGTTGCTGCGGATCGGTTCGGCACTCGACCACGGGCTGAACAGTCCGCTCGATCGCTCGTCGACAACGCTGGCCGTCATCGCCTCGTGGAACCCGCTGGCCGTGAGCACCTGTCGGACGGCGGTCAGCACGCGATGGCGGTCCTGGCGCAGGGACGGAGCCATCGGCACGCCGACGTCTTCGGGGATCTTGTCGTAGCCGTGGATTCGCGCGACCTCTTCGATCAGGTCGATCTCGCGCGACAGGTCGCGGCGCCAGCTGGGTGTGTTCCAGGTGATCGAATGGGCGTCGGAGCCGACGGCGGCGAGGCCCAGTCGCTGCAGGATCCGCTCCACTTCGAGGCGATCGATGTCGATTCCCAGGACCCGACGGATCTGGGAAAGTCGCAGCACCACGGGCTGACGAGCGACCGGTGGTCGGGCCACGACATCGACGACACCGGCGGCCAGTTCGCCACCGGCCAGTTCCAGGATCAACTGGCACGCACGGCGGCTTGCCCAGTCGATGGCATCGTAGTCGACACCGCGTTCGAAACGATACGACGAGGGGCTCTTCAGGTTCAGCGCGCGGCTGGTGGAACGGATGGACATCGAATCGAAGTCGGCCGCTTCGATCAGCAGGTCGCGCGTCGTCGACGACACTTCGGTCTGCGCGCCGCCCATGACGCCGCCGAGCGCCACCGGACGCGACGTGTCGCCGATCACGCACATGCCCGGCTGCAGCGTGTACGTGCGATGGTCGATCGCCTCGAACGGCTCGCCGGCCTTTGCCGAACGCACGACGATCTGGCCGCCCTGCAGTTTGGCAAGGTCAAAGGCGTGCAGCGGCTGGCCACACTCCATCAGCACGTAGTTGGTGATGTCGACCACGTTGCTGATCACCGCGATGCCAAGCGTCGTCAGGCGGTCGGCGAGCCATGCCGGACTGGGGCCGACTTTCACGCCGCGAATCACCCGCGCCGTGTAACGCGGACACAGCTCTGGCGCGTCGATTCGCACCTTCACCAAATCGGCCGCCGCCGTGGAGCCCGTCGCGGGCCGCGGATCGGGAAGGCACAGGCCCTGGTCGAACAGCACCGAGATCTCCCGCGCCACGCCCAGGTGCCCCAGGCAGTCGGGACGGTTGCTGGTGATCTCCAGGTCGATGGCCAGGTCGTTGCCGACCGCCTCCGTCGACTCATGGTTCAACCCGGCCATCGCCAGCCGCGTCGCCAGTTCGTCGGCCGACATCTGCAGCTGCACGTAATCTTTCAACCAGTTCCAGGATACAAGCATGGCAGTTGGGGACGAGTCGCAAGGACCCGGTCGAAGGAGTGTCAGGGTTTGGTCAGGGCGCGGGTGCGAGGTTTCGTGGAATTCTCCGTGGCTCTCCGTGCCTCCTCCGTGGTTCAATCCCGCTGGCATTCGCAAGAAATGCGGCAGGCTCCTTTTTTACCACGGAGAACACGGAGGTTTGCACGGAGGAACACGGAGTTGCAGGAGCTCCGTTAAAACTGTTCCAGGAAACGCACGTCGTTTTCGTACAGGTTGCGGATGTCGGTGATGCCGTGGCGGCGCATGCAGAGTCGTTCGACTCCGAGGCCGAAGGCGAAGCCGGTCACCTCCTCGGGATCGTAGCCGACGGCACGCAGCACGTTCGGATCGACCATGCCGGCCCCGCCAAACTCCACCCAGCCCTGGTTCCAGCTGAAGTCCGCTTCGACGCTCGGTTCGGTGAAGGGAAAGAACGACGGGCGGAAGCGGATGTGGACATCGGAGCCGAGGTAGCTGTGCGCGAACAGCCGCAACACGCTCTTCAGGTCCGCCATGGTCACCTGCCGGTCGATGAGCAGGCCTTCCATCTGGTGGAACATCGGATAGTGCGTGGCGTCGGCCGTGTCGGGGCGGTAGACGCGGCCCAGCGAGATGATGCGGATCGGCGGCGGCGTCTTCTCCATCACGCGGATCTGCACCGTGCTGGTCTGGCTGCGGAGCAGGTAGACGTCCTGGTTCGCCTTGCGAGCCGTCGATAGATAGAAGTTCTCCAGCGGATCGCGGGCCGGATGCTCCCGCGGAATGTTCAGCGCCTCGAAGTTGTGGTACTCGTCCTCGATCTCCGGACCGTCGGCCGCGCTGAAACCAAGCCGGCCCATGATGTCCATCAGCTCTTCGATCGTCTGCGTGATTGGATGCAGTTTGCCCATCCGCAGCGGCAGGCCCGGCAACGTGGTGTCAAAACGATCCCGCTGGCGACTGCTGCCCGCGCCCGCCTGCAACCGCCCTCGGGCCTCTTCAAAGCCCGCTTCCACCTGTTGCTTCACCTCGTTGAACCGCTTGCCCGCCGCCGGACGATCGGCAGCGTCGGTCGCCCCCATCAGCTTCTGGACTGCCTTCAGGCGGCCGTTCTTCGCGCCAAGGAACTCCACTCGCTGCGCTTCCAACTGGTCAGCGTCCGTGGCGTCGGCGAACGCCCGCGCTGCGTCGGCGGCGAGTTGGTCCAACTGGGCCAGGAAGTCGGACAGAGCCATGGGATGCTACCTCGTTACGGAGTCGAGCAGGAAGACGCTGCGGGAGAACAGGATGACAAATGGATTGGCGGGAACGGCGATTGGCGAGGGCGTGTGTCGAGTCGAGGGCTTGCCGCTTGTCCGCGGGGCTCACGCGACTCGATTAAGCCCGCGTCCGCTTGCAAGGATGCTCGTCGACTTGGAGGGCTGGTGAAAAAAAAGAGCCGCCAAGAAAGTCTTCTCGGCGGCTCCTTCGTTTTTTCTCAACCAGATCCTCGGCGACGCGAGGCCCTACTAAGCCGCCAGGGCCTTGCGAACCTCCTGAACGATCGCATCGAATCCCGACGGATCGTGGATCGCGATTTCGGAGAGCGACTTGCTGTCGAGGCCAATGTTGGCCTTGCCCAGCCCGTGGATGAACTGGCTGTAGGACAGGCCGCGCTCGCGAACAGCGGCGTTGATGCGGATGATCCACAGCTTGCGGAACTCGCGACGACGGGCGCGTCGATCGCGGAACGCGAACGCGCCGGCTCGCAGCAGCGTTTCCTTGACGGTGCGCAGCAGCGTGCCGCGTCCACCGACATAACCCTTGGCTCGCTTGAACATACGCCGCTTCGCTCGAGTGCGTGCGGCTCCCTTGACCGTTCTCATGTTCGTTGCATTCCCAATTCAGTCGTCCGCCAGGCCCCCTCCCGACATGGGAAGGCGTTCGGTCGCCCGCGTACGTGCGTGGCTAGATCGCGAGGGCCCTGCCCCGTGGCGTCGATCCGCGATCCTCGTCGAAGGGGATGGGCGGAAGCAAAGGCCAGCGGACGGGGCCGGATCGGTCCGGCCGAAAATCGCTACGTTAGTAGCTGTTGCCCGCGAGGGCCAAACGGATGGACTTCTCCATCGACTTGTCGAGGACGGCCGTGCCGCGCAGGTTGCGCTTCCGCTTCTGGCTCATGCGCGCGGCGAGGTGGCTGGTGCCTGCCTGCCGATGCTTGGCCTTGCCGGATCCCGTCAGGCGGAACCGCTTCTTGGTTCCCTTGTGAGTTTTTTGCTTGGGCATTTCAATGACCCCAATCTAAAGAAAAACGGACCGTGGTGAGCCCCGCATTCTACGCGTTTTGCCCGCCGACTTCCAGACGGACCCGAGCGAATTCCTTGGGGGCGGGCCCCCTTTTCGCCACCCGTCCGGGGGCTCTCCCGCCGCCGTCCGCCCCCGACGGCGAAATCGAGGCTTGGCCCCGAGGATTTCACCGGCTACTCGGCGGACCAGGGCCCCGGTATGCTGGGACGGAGCCGAGGGAGTCGAGCGTATGACAGGGGAACCATCACCGCGGATTGCCTATCTTACGGCGGGAGCAGCCGGAATGTACTGCGGCAGCTGCCTGCACGACAACACGCTCGTGGGGGCCCTGCGTCGCCAGTCGGTGGACGCCCTGCTGCTTCCCACCTACACGCCGATCCGGACGGACGAGGAGGACGTGAGTGCCAACCGAGTGTTTTTCGGCGGCATCAATGTCTATCTGCAGCAGAAGTACCCGTTCTTCCGGCACCTGCCGAAGTTCCTGGATGGCTGGCTGGATTGGCCGTGGCTGATCCGCTGGCTGGCGCGGGACGCGGTCGGTCCGGGCCCGGAGGCCTTGGGAGCCTTGGCCGTCTCCATGCTGCAGGGAACCCACGGACACCAGGCCAAGGAGGTGGACCAGCTGGTCCATTGGCTCGAAAAGGACTTCCGCCCGCAGCTCGTGGGCCTCACCAACATCCTGATTGGCGGCTGCATCCCGCAGCTGAAGCGGCGGCTGGGCGTCCCGGTGGCGGTGACGCTGCAGGGCGATGACATCTTCCTGGACTACCTGCCCGAGCATCATCGGCGCGAAGCCATCCGCTGGATCCGCGAGATCGCCCGCGACGTGGATGCGTTTGTGGTCTACAGCCGGTTCTACGCCGATCACATGCGGAACTACCTGGGGCTGGACGACGCGCGTTTCCACCAGGTGCCGCTGGGCGTCCACGTGGGCGACTTCGGATCGTTCGCCGAGCCGCGACGTCGCGACCTCCGGCAACCACCGACCATCGGCTATCTGGCTCGCTTGGCCCCGGAAAAGGGCCTGCACCTGCTGGTGGACGCGTTTCTAGAACTGCGACGCGACGCCTGGCCGCAGCCGCCCCGGCTGCTGATCGCAGGGTGGCTCGGCAAGCAGCACGAGCCGTATGCGCGCGAGCAGTTCCGACGACTGGACGCGGCGGGTCTGGGAGACGCCTACACCTATCGGGGTACCGTGGATCGCGCGGGCAAGCTGCAGTTCCTCCGCGAGATCGACGTCCTGTCGGTGCCCACGACGTTCTTGGAGCCCAAGGGGCTGTACGTGCTGGAGGCGCTGGCGGCGGGAGTGCCTGTAGTGCAGCCCAGTCACGGGCATTTTCCGGAGCTGCTGGCATCGACGGGCGGCGGACGTCTCTTCGCGCCGGGCAACGTTGGGGAACTGGCCGAGCAACTCCGCCTGCTGCTCCGTGACCCCGACGCCGCAGTGGAACTAGGCATGCAGGGCCGCGACGGCGTCATGCGTCGCCACACGGCCGATCGCATGGCGACCGAGACGATGCTGGTCTACCGGGATCTGATCCAGGGGCCGCGTGCGAGTAGTAACCACGGAGAGCACGAAGCACACGGAGCTTAGGCAGAATCTCTGTGATCTCCGTGTTCTCCTTGGTTAAAAAAACCACGAAGGCGCCCCCGGAACATGCCCCCGACTTCGGAAGCCTACCGCGGAGCGATCGTGCCGACGATACGGCGGCCTTGCTGCATGGGCGGCGTTTCGACCTTGCCGATGTCGGTCAGCAGTTCGATTACCTGCTGGATGACGCGCTGGCCTTCTTCGACGTGCACGATCTCGCGGCCCTTGAAGACCACCGAGACCTGGACCTTGTCGCGCTTCTGCAGGAACTCGCGCGCCTGCTTGACCTTGAATTCGATGTCATGCTCGCCGGTCTTCGGCCGCAGACGGATTTCCTTGATCTTCGACTGATGCACCTTGCCGCTATGGTGCTTCTTGCGGAGCTGGTACTTGAACTTGCCGTAGTCCATGACACGGCAGACGGGCGGCTTTTCGTTGGGAGCCACCTCGACGAGGTCGAGACCTACCTCGCGTGCCAGGCTGAGAGCTTGTTCTGTGGGAATGATGCCGAGCTGCGCGCCTTCGTGAGAGATGACACGAATGGGCGTGACTCGGATCTGATCATTCACCCGGATGTTCTTGCGTTCGATTGCTTATCTCCTTTCCTGTGGACCCCAGGGGGTATCCGGCCCATGCTCCGCGCGGGAGCCGATTCGGGCCGGCGTAAAGTTCCCAAAGTATTCTCCAGCGCCGGGGGGCTCGTCAACCAGAATTTCCCGTAGGTTGCCCAATCCGGCAGCTCCTTCGCGGCCCGCCAGACCCTCCTCGGCAGCCTGGGGCGGGCTGTCGGGCTGGCCCAATGCCGAGCCGATCTTCCGACATTAATACTCGTTGACGGTCCCGCGATCGCCCAGGCCGGCCGAGCCGCCGTAGGTCTTCCGCACCGTCTTGGCGGCGATCTCCGCCAGCAGCCGGTCGATCGCCTGCTGCAGCGGCATCGCTCCCAGGTCGCCATCAAGCCGATCGCGGACGGACACGGTCTGCTGTTCGGCATCGCGAGGGCCGACCACGAACATGTAGGGTACCAGTTCCAATTGACCGTCGCGGACTTTCGCGCCCAGCTTTTCGGCCCGGAAGTCGCCGGTGGCCCGCATGCCGGTCTGCTGCAGGCGCGCCAGCACCTCGCGGCCATACGTCTCCGACTTCTCGCTGACCGTCAGCACCCGCGCCTGTTCCGGTGCCAGCCACAGCGGGAACGCGCCGGCGAAGTGCTCGATGAGCACCCCGATGAAGCGTTCCATCGACCCGAGCGGCGCGCGGTGGATCATGACGGGCCGGTGGGGCTGGTTGTCGGCGCCGATGTACTCCAGGTTGAAGCGGGCCTCGCTGGGCAGGTTGTAGTCGAGCTGCACGGTGCCGAGCTGCCATTCGCGGCCGATGCAGTCGTTGACGATGAAGTCGGCTTTCGGTCCGTAGAAAGCCGCTTCGCCGTGCGCGATGCTCAGCTGCGGCAGGCTCATCGTCCGGCAGACCGCCTCCAGTTCCCGTTCGGCTCGGTCCCAAACCTCCGGATCGCCCACATACTTGTCGCTCGTCTTGTCGCGGAAACTGAGCCGCACCCGGTAGTCTTTCAGGCCGAGCGTCTCCAGCACGTACTGGGTCATTTCGAGGCAGCCACGAAACTCGTCGGCCACCTGGTCTTCGGTGCAGAACAGGTGGGCGTCATCCTGGCAGAAGCCGCGGACGCGCGTCATGCCGTTCAGTTCGCCCGACTGTTCAAAGCGATAGACCGTGCCGAACTCCGCCAGGCGCACCGGCAGGTCGCGGTAGCTGCGCGGGCGCGACTTGTAGATCATGATGTGGTGCGGGCAGTTCATCGGCTTGAGCAGGTACTCGTCCTCCTCGGGCTTCTTGCCTGCCGCCACGTCGGCGATCGAGTTCGGATGGTCCTTCATCTTGATCGTCGGGAACTGCGCATCCGCGTAGTACGGATAGTGGCCGCTGATCTTGTAGAGGTCGACCTTGCCGATGTTCGGCGTGTAGACCGGATCGTAGCCCCGCTTCTGCAGCTCCTGCTTGACGAACGTCTCGAGTTCGCCGCGGACGACGGCGCCGCGCGGATGCCACAGGATCAGGCCGCCGCCGACGAGCGGATTGATGCTGTAGAGGTCCAGCTGCTTGCCGAGCACGCGGTGGTCGCGGCGCTTGGCTTCCTCGATGCGGTCCAGGTGCTCCTGCAGCTCCTTGGCGTCGAAGAATGCGGTGCCATACAGCCGCTGCAGCTGCTGGCGGGACGAATCGCCCTTCCAGTAGGCGCCGGCCACCGACAGCAGCTTGTACGCGCCGATCAGCTTGGGGCTGGGCACATGCGGACCACGGCACAGGTCCAGGAACTCACCCTGCTGGTAGAACGACAGCTGCCCGTGGTCGCTGAGGCCGCTCGAGATATGCTCGACCTTGTACTTCTGGTCCATGTCCTGGCAGATCTGCAACGCCTCGTCGCGCGACCGCTCGATCCGCTCGAACGGCTCGTCCAGCTCAATGATCCGCTTCATCTCGGCTTCGATGGCCGGGAAGTCCTCTTCGGTGAGCTTGTGTTCCAGGTCGAAGTCGTAGTAGTAGCCGCCCTCGACGGTGGGGCCGAAGGCGAGCTGCACGCCGGGGAAGAGCCGCATGACGGCACGCGCCATAATGTGGGCGCAGCTGTGCCGGAGCACTCCTAGCGTTTCCGGGTCCTTGCGCGTCAGCAGCCGCATGCGGACGGCGCCGTCGGCGGGCAACGGCTGGTCGAGGCTGAGGATGCGGCCGTCGACCTCACCGGCCACGGCGGCTTTGGCGAGCCCCGGTCCGATCGACGCGGCGACATCGCGGGAGCTGACGGGGGAAGCGAACTCTTTTTCGGAACCGTCGGGAAGGGTGACTTTCAGCATGAGGGACAGCGGAGTCCATGGAAGAGGGAGGGCGGCGACACGGGCCTGGTCATCGATACAAAGGACGACCCAAAGGCGGCCCGGAGCACGCGGCGGCGGCGTCGAACAACCGCCGGACGGCCCCCTGAAGGGCACGGCAGTCGGGGGAGGCCCGTGGGCGAAACGATCCCGGGCGAAACGGATGAGGTTTCCGCCCGGATACTCCCCCCGGTCGAGGCGATAGCATGGTCAACGCAGCCAACGCGAGTGTATCGGACAGGGATGCTTCAAAACAAGAGCGCGCGAGCCCAACCGAGGTTCGCGGCCCGGTTGTCGACGGAGTTTCTGGGCGGGGCTGGCCCAGGCTTTGACGCGCGGAGGTTTCTCACGTTGTGCTGGCCTCTGAGCCCGGGTGACTTGGACAGGGGCGACTCGGATCGGTCGCCTCAGTACCCGGCGTCGATGCCCAGGAGGTTGACGCAAGGACGGATTGGAGACGGAGCGTGGCGAGAGGCAGATTCCTGCCGACTTTGCGCAGGCGCCCCAGCCTGTCGGCCCTGGCGATCGACTGGGTGGTCGCGGGCGAAGGTCGCTGGAGAGAGATTCGGGCCACGGCCGATAGCCTTGGCAAGGCCGGGTCGCTATAATCCCCGGTCCAACCTCGCCGCACCAGCCCGGGCAGTTTCCAACTGCTCGCCGGTCTGAAATGGCCAGGAGGGCGATTAGCTCAGTTGGTTAGAGTGCTTGCTTGACATGCAAGAGGTCACTGGTTCGAGTCCAGTATCGCCCACTGAAAACCTTCAAAAACCCCGGGAAAACACGTGTTTGCCGGGGTTTTTTCGTGCGCCGAATGGCTTCGGCATGGACGTTGGCTTGGCGGCTTGAGGCCCT
>CAZUJM010000151.1:0-4674 GCA_964620405.1 uncultured Pirellulaceae bacterium
CGGCCCACGCCCGAAAAATTTTTTTCGCCCGCCGCGACCGGTCGCTGCCGGGCCGTCGTTGAGCCCTTGTCAACGCGGTAGATGAGGTGACCAAGACCCGGTCGCCGCCCTGTTGACGGCCGCCCGGAGCCCTCCCCGGGACAGGTAACGCGAACCACTTTTTCTCGGGAGTTCCTCACATGTCGCTGCGTTCTTTCTCCAAGTCGTCTGTCCGCAAGCTGTCCCGCACGATCGAAGGCCTGGAAAGCCGCCAGCTGATGGCGGGCGATACCATGGCCGCCGCCCCCGCCGTGCAACTCGACGCCCCGGCCCTCGCCGAAGTCCAGCCGCTCCTCACCCCCGGCAAGAAGGTCGACGCCCTGCCGGCCTTCGAGATCGCTCCGCCGATCAACATCCTGCCTCTCCTCGACCCGTTCGTCGGCGTCTGGACCAGCCCCGACCCGAACACCGGCGGGCTGACGAAGGTGGAGATCACCCGCGACAAGCTGGGCAACCACCACCTCAACGCCTTCGGCAAGTGCTTCCCCACCGACTGCAGCTGGGGTTCGATCCAGCTCGACATGCTGGGCACGTCGGTGATCGACAAGACGCCCGACTACGCGATTGGCGAGTGGAACTTCGACTTCAAGGACACCACGGTCACGATCGCCAAGTCGGCCGAAGGCCTGGTGGTCGACATGTACAACGTCTACACCGACGGCTCGGGCCGCGAAGACTGGCAGGGCCGCATGCTCCTGACGAATTCGGGCAAACTGCTCGAAGTGGCCGATCCGGGCAACGACCAGCTATCGAACGTCCTGCTCGGCACCTGGGTCAACTCGGACGAGGACACGGACGGCGTCACCAAGCTGTCGGTAACGCAGAGCCGCTTCACCGGCACCGTGAAGGGCCAGGTCTGGGGCGCCTGCTCGCCGGACGACTGCGACTGGGGCACCGACACGATGGACCTGCTGGGCTCCTCGGTCGGCGATGAGACGCCGGAGTACGGAGTGCTGGAGTACGACCACGGCTTCAAGACGACCTACGTCACCACGCGGTTTGAGAACGGCGACCTCGTCCTGGGCCACTACAACGTCTTCAAGGACGGCTCGGGCCGCTCGAACTACTACTCCGAGGAACGCATGTGGAAGCTGGGTGACGCCACGCACGATGGAGTGTTCGACTCGTCCGACCTCGTGGCCGTCTTCCAGGCCGGCGAGTACGAGGACGCGATCAACAACAACAGCAACTGGGAGGAAGGCGACTTCAACCGCGACGGCGACTTCAACTCCGCCGACATCGTCGAAGCCATGCAGGGCGGCAACTACGAGGCGGGCCCGCTGCGGAAGCCGCTGGATATCTTCGCCATCAGCCCCTTCGCCAAGGCCCAGTCCAAGCTGCAGTCGGAAGCGATCGACTCGGTGTTCGCCGGCGTGGATCCGACCGACCTGCTGCTGTCGGGTCTGGTGTAGTCGGAGACGCAAGGAGGCAGGAGCCGGCCCGCCACGGGCAGGACAAGCAATCGCAGGGTGGTTCCGCGGGGAGAGCGGGTTGTGGGCCGAGCCAGGCCGCAACCCGCTTTTTTTATTGGAGCAGCGGGCGGGGGTGCAGGAAATCGCCGTCTGTCTGCGGTCGGCCGCGGGGGGCCGCAGTCCTTGGCGAGCATCCGCAGTTGGGCGATTCGGCTACTCGAACGCCTCCCCCGAGCCTATGATGCCCACACTTCCGAGGTGGGGTGCACGTTGGGCCCCCTGCGGGAGCTCTGGAATTGGACCAAGACGCGGGCCTGCGGAGAGGTTGCATTCATGATGCGAGGCACGGGACTCTACTGGACGCTGTTGGGACTCGCCGGACTCGGGATGCTCGCCATTCGCTTCTTTCCCCCCGCGCGGCCTCCCTACCTGGGAGTCCGCAACGGACAGCTCCCGGCCTGCCCCGCGTCGCCCAACTGCGTCTGCTCCCAAGCGTCCGACGCCGACCACACGGTCGCTCCGCTCGACTTCACCGGCTCGCCAGATCTGGCCTTCCAGGCCGCTCGCCGCGCCGTCGAACAGTTGGCTCGCACCCGGGTCATCCGCGTCGATGAGGCTGGCCGTTACCTGCACGCCGAAGCACGCACGCGTCTGATGGGGTTCGTCGACGACCTCGAACTGTTCGTCGACGACACCACGCGGCAGATTCATTTTCGCTCCGCGTCACGCCTCGGATACTCCGACCTCGGCGTCAATCGCGATCGCGTGCAGCGACTGAAGGCGGTCATTGCCGCGCAGTTGGCCGCACCCTCCCTCGGAGGCTGATTCGCGGTCCGCGTCGTCACGCCATCGCGGCGTTGCCAGTCACTTCGCGCTGGCTGGACCTGGGAGCCACCAGCGGCAGCAGCGGGGACGTGGCCATTGTCGTGACGATCGCCATGATCACCATCATGCCGAACAGCTCGGGCGAGAGGATGCCGATGTCGCGGCCGATGGTGAGCACGATCAGTTCGATCAGGCCGCGTGAATTCATGAGCAGCCCGAGAGCTCCGGAAGTCCGCCAATCGAGGCCCACCCAGCGAGCGGCCAGCATGGTGCCGCCCCACTTGCCCGCCGTGGCCGTGAAGAGCACGGCCGCACAGTAAAACCAGTCCGATCCCGTCAGGTCGATCTTGGATGTCACGCCTGTGTACGCGAAGAAGACAGGCAGCAGCAGCAAGTGGACGACGTCCTCCAGTTTGTGCCGGAACGTCTCCGCCAGGCGACTGTCATGCGGAATGATCGCTCCCAGCAGGAACGCGCCGAAGATCGCGCTGATCCCCGCCCACTCCGTCACCAGGGCCGAGGCCAGCACGCCGACCAGCAGCAGGCCGGTCGCGACGCGCGACAAGTCCTTTTCCTTCGATCGCTCCTGCCAGCGCAGGATCGCCGGACGGATCACGGTCAGGAGCAGCACCAGGTAGACACCGAAGGCGGCCAGCGATGTCAGGTACTTCCCGATGCTGAAGTCCGTCGTGGCGACGCCAACCGTGATGGCCAGCAGCCACCACGCTGTTGCGTCGTCAACCGCCGCGCAGGCGATTGCCATCGTCCCCAGTTCGGTCCGGTCCATCTTGCGATCGACAAGGATGCGGGCCAAAACCGGAAAGGCGGTGATCGACATGGCCACGCCCAGGAACAGCGAAAAGTTGCCGAACGACACGCCAGCGGGCGCGAAACGCGGGAAGAGCCAAAGCGACAGGATCGCCGCCGACACCATGGGCACCACGATGCTCGCGTGCGAAATCGTGATCGTGGCCGCCGCGTTCGTCTTGAAGAGCCCCGCGTTGAACTCCAGGCCGACCAAGAAGATGAACAGCAGCACGCCCAACTGCGCGAGCACGCTGAGCATCGGATGGATCTCCACCGGGAAGAGCCATTCGACGGTCCCGGGAGCAAGTCGTCCCAGCAGCGTCGGCCCCAGCAGGAAGCCGGCGACCATCTCGCCGATGACCCTCGGCTGCGCGAGGTAGCGAAAGAGCCAGCCCAGTGTCTGGGCGGTGAGCAGAATGGCGATCAGCGCGAGCAGCAGTTTGGGCAGCGTATGCGGTTTCTTGGCCGCCGGCTTGCTGGCCACCGTTTTACTGGCCACCAGTGTCTCGGCCGACTCGGAACTGGCCGTCGCAGCCGACGTCGGCTCCTCCACCACCGCGGGGACCGTCGCGACGCTCGCGGGCCGAACCGCGTTCTGCCGCTCGCCGATCGACCGAATCCAGAAGTACGACCCCAGGCCCACCACCAGCATGAGCAGGTAACCGATCAGCATCCGCCGCGTCTGCGACTCCCGTGAGATTGGATGAGTGGCTTGGCTGGTATCCACAAGACGCTCCTCTGGTTCTGGGGCACGGCCAATCGCCGTTCCCGCAAATGTAGCCCGTCCATAACGGCCGCCCCCGGTCTTGGGGGGGAAGCAGGGGCCATCCGTTTCACGACCAAGCCGCACGATACGGTTTTCTGCCCCCAGCCACGGGGAGTTCAGTGGAGGGGTGAGCAGTAGATAGGATTCTGCTGTCTCCTGTCTACTCAACTCCCCCCCCTCGACACTCTTCTCACGGCATTCCCATTCGAGAAGTTGCTGGTCTATCAGAAGTCGGGTGGAATTTACGGAGGAGGTGTCGGCGTGGACGGACCAGTTTGAGCGGCGCGACGATTCTCTGGTGAAGCGGTTGAACTGTGAGGCTCTGTCGATGGCGGCGAACCTTGCGGAGGGCTCTGGGCGAGCAACGCCGTCGGGCGGGAGCCACTTTTTCATCATGGATCGCGGCGTCGTTCCTGCGTGCGGGCCGCTGCTGGAGCGAGCAAAACGACGGAGAAGGATCGACGAGCAGCTGCATCGTCGCCTGCAGATTTAGCCCGAGGAGATCGCAGGAATGATCGCGGGCATGTGGAAGAGAGAGGAAAGAGCAGGGAGGAGAAAGTAGAAGACAGCAGAGCCGTCGGTCTACTGTCTACTATCTCCTCCCTACTCTTTCTCTCCGCAAGTCGGGGTGAAAGGATTCGAACCTTCGACTTTCTGCTCCCAAAGCAGACGCGCTAGCCAGACTGCGCTACACCCCGGATGCTAGCACCGACCCGAAGTGGGGGCCGGTGTGGCGCCGATCAGAATTGTACACCAAGGGGCTTCGCGTAGCGAGAACCCTTGGGATTCAAGCCTTTTTGGGTTGGCGAGGTCATGCCACATGGC
>CAZUJM010000151.1:4684-14560 GCA_964620405.1 uncultured Pirellulaceae bacterium
GGTTTCCTGCAACATGCGGAACAGCCGGTCAAACTCCTCGTTGCTGCGGAAATGGATTGTGTTCTGGCCGCGGCCTCGGGCGTTCTGGCGGAGGTCGACCTTGGTGCCGATCAGCAGTCGAAGCTGCTGTTCGAGGGTGGCCAGGTGGGCGGGCCGGCCGCTCTTGCGCCGCGGCTTGGCGGCCGGCATCCCGTCCGGGTCGCCGTCCAGCTCCAGCACCTTCTCCTGCACGATCCGCTCCGCTTCCCGGACGCTCATCCCCTCCTTCTCGATCGTCTTGCTCAGTTCGACCTGCAGGTGGTTGTCTCCCAAGGGCAGTAGGGCGCGGGCGTGGCCGGCGGAGATACGGCCTTCCTGGACGAGCTTCTGGACCGCCTCGGGCAGTTCCAGCAGACGCATCAGGTTGGCGATGGTGGAGCGGTCGATCTTCAGACGCCGACCGAGGTCTTCCTGCGTGCAGCGATGCTGTTCCAGGTAACGGCGGAACGAGAGCGCCTTTTCGATGGCGTTCAGGTCCTTGCGCTGGAGGTTTTCCACGATGGCCAGTTCGGCGACCAGTCGGTCATCCGCCTGCCGGACGCGCGCCGGAATCTGCTTCCAGCCCGCCATGACGGCTGCGCGGAGGCGTCGTTCGCCGGAGATGAGCTGCCAGCGCGAGCCCATGCGGCGGACCAGCACCGGTTGCAGCAGGTCGTGTTCCTTGAGGCTCTCGGACAGCGAAGCCAGTTCGCTCTCGCTGAACTCCCGTCGCGGCTGGAACGGGTTTTCGTCGATCTGGTCGACCGCGAGCAGCAGCAGGTCGCCATCCTGCGCCGTGGCAGCTTCGGAAATCACCGGCGCGACGCTGGTGGTGGGGCCTGCGGGAGCCGTCGCGGGAGCGGAGTTGTTGGCGATCGGGGACTCGGCCGTCGAGCCCGGGGATGCGGCAGCTTCCGGGCCGTCCAGCTCGCCGTCCTCCTCGTCGCCTTCCTCGGGCCGGTGGATCCGCAGGGTCACGGGTTGCGGGTCCACCGCCGGCGTCGCCTGCGCGGAAGCTTGTGACAGCGCCTGCGACATCGAGACCGGCTCGTTGTCCTCACCCAGCAAGGCGGCCAAACCGCGGCCCAAGCGTCGTTCCTTCGTCATGATTCAGGACCTCCATGCATAATTCGACGTACGATCGCGCGCCGCGCGAACGCGGTGCATACTGTAAGACGGACTGGCCGTGACTGGGAGCTTCGGACACCGGAACGTCGCGCGGCACCACCGTCTCGAAGACGATCTCGCCAAAGAAGTCGCGCACTTCCGCGTCGACCTCGTGCGTCAGTTCCAGGCTGTGGTCGTACATGGTCAGCAGGATGCCGCCGAAGTGCAGCTTGCTGGCCGAGCGGCTCATCACCCGCCGGATCACTTCGATCATCTGCGTCAGGCCCTCCATCGCGAAATACTCGCACTGGATGGGCATCAGCACCTCTGTCGAACACGCCAGGGCCGCTTCCGTCAGCGTCCCCAGCGAGGGCGGGCAGTCGATGAGCACGAAATCGTAGGCGGTGGCTTCGGTCGCGAAAAAACGGTGCAGCTGCTGGAAGCTCCCCGCGTCGCCGCGGGCCAACGCTTCGATGTCCGAGAAGCTGCGGCTGCCGGGAAGCAGGTCCAGGCCGGGAAGCGTCACGTCGCGTGTCGGTTCGGCCGTTGCCGAGCGAGCCACGAACGGATGACGCATGGTCGGCGTCGCGCCCAGGCCCGTCGTCGCATTGCACTGTGGATCGAGGTCCACCAGCAGCGTGCGCCCGCCGCTCATCGCCAACGCCGCGGACAGATTGATGGCCGTCGTCGTCTTGCCGACTCCGCCTTTCTGATTGGCGACGCAGAGGATCCGCACCATCGCGCCCGTCTCCCGCTTCGGTCCCCACCGGACCGCCTGCCACTCGCCCCGGACACCCGTGCCGCCGGAGTTCCTTCTCCGACCAGACCCGGGTACTCCCCCAGGGGCGGCGGATTCTAGAAGCGACCGGCGTTCAGGGGAATGCCAGTCCGTGCCACGTAGAACCCCAACGAGCTGATCTTGACGATTGGGCCGTAACGCGTTCTCAGGAAAGAGACCCTAAAAGGCCCGGAGAAGACGGCTGCCGAGTTTCCACCCCAGCAGCCGCAGATCTGTCAAGGTCAGTTGTTTAACGTGGAACCTCGCCAGGTTGACCAAGTTGCCTGGCGGGAAAGGGCGGGTCGCTGAGCCGTATTCGCTGTGCCGTATTCGGTGCGACCGGGACGGTCATGCTCCAGCGTCGCAGAGCGATCGTGGGGCAGGAACGGTGAAGCCGGGTGCGACCGGGACGGTCGCGCTCCAACAAAGCCGTGCGACCGGGACGGTCGCGCTCCCTATTCCAGCGGGTTGAAGACTAGGCCGCTGAGCAGCTTCGGGTAGAAGTAGGTGCTCTTGGCCGGCATCCGTTCGCCGTGTTCGCTGACGGCGCGGATGTGGTCGATCGTGGCCGGCATCACCAGGGCCGCCAGCGAAAACTCGGGCTGCGCCGGCGAATCGTTCTCCAGGAAGTCCACCAGCTCGCTCACCAGATGCACATACTCGGGCTTCGGCAGGTTCTTCAGGTCCAGCAGCGTGTCCATCACCAGCCGGTGCAGCATCGCCACGCCCAGGCCCTGCCAGTCGCCACTGTGGTCCGTCGCCACCTCGGCCATCTTCTGCCGCCCCGCCTCCGTGATCTGGGCCAGCACCCAGCGGCCATCCTTCGCCGTGAAGAACGCAAACTGACCCTGCTCGCCATCGGCTTCGATCTGGTCCCACAGCGATTCGGCCAGGTCGGTGCCTTCGCCCGCCAGTCGGCACTGGAAGTAGCCGCCCAGCTTGGCGACCAACTGTTCGGAGGTCATCGGCGGCACGCCGCGGAACAGTCGGTGCGTCGGCAGCACGACCATCCCCGGATCGCTCATGCCGACGCACATCATCAGCACGTAGTGCGCCGGGTGTTCGGGCGGCAAGGGAGCCTGCCGGTTCAGCTCATCGCGATAGTTGCAGGCCGTCTCGTAACGATGATGGCCATCGGCGATGAACGTGGGCTTGCCCGCCATCGCGGCCATCACGGCGGAGATGACCTGAACGTCCGTGACAGGCCACATGCGGTGCACCACGCCCAAGTGGTCGACCGCTTCCAGCGGCGTCTTCTCGATGATGTGCTCTTCGAGCAGGTTCTGCGCGACCGTGTCCGGATCGGGATAGAGGCCGAAAATCTGGCTGAGGTTGGTGCGGCAGGCGCGCGTCAGTTTGAGACGGTCTTCCTTGGCCGACGCGTGCGTCTCTTCGTGCGGGTAGATCGAGCCTTCGCCGAAGCGTTCCAGCCGCGTGCGGCACATGAAGCCCTTGCGCGTGTGCGGCCTGCCCGCGTACTCGAACGTCTGGTGGTAGACGTACAGTGCCGGATCCGACTCCAGCCGCAGCAGGCCCTGGTCGCGCCACTGCTTGAGGAACCGGGCCGCTCGCGTGTACCGATTCGACTGCTCGTCATCCCCCGGCTCGTCACGATTCAGTTCCAGCCGGATCACGTTCGCCGGATGACGCTCGTACAGGCGGTCGCGCAGCCCGTCGTCGATCACATCGTAGGGCGGGGCGATCACGTCGCTCAACGATCCGACGTGTCCGAGGTCGTAACGAAGTCCGCGAAAGGCTTGGATCTGGGGCATGTTGGCGTCTTCTCTGCGTTTTTCCCAATAAAAAATGGCTCCGGTTGTTATGCCGGAGCCATTCGCGTCTGTCAATGAGTCGCACCGCCCATGCGTCACACGGCCGCTGAGTTGCACAGCGGCGCGCCGAGCGATCTAGTAGCGGTAGTAGTCGGGCTTGAAAGGACCGTTGACCGGCACGCCCAGGTAGTCGGCCTGGTCGTCCGTCAGCGTCGTCAGCTTCACGCCCAACTGGTCCAGGTGCAGCCGCGCGACCTCTTCGTCGAGGTGCTTGGGCAGCACATGAACGCCGATCGAATACTTCTCGGGCTCCATCCAGAGCGCCAGCTGCGCCAGCACCTGGTTGGTGAACGAGTTGGACATCACGAACGACGGATGGCCCGTGGCGCAGCCGAGGTTCACCAGACGGCCTTCCGCGAGGATGATGATGGAGCGTCCGTTGGCGAACGTGTAGCGATCCACCAGCGGCTTGATGTTGACGCACTTCACGTCACGCTGCGAGTTCAGCCACTTCATGTCGATCTCGAGATCGAAGTGACCGATGTTGCAGACGATGGCGTCGTTCGGCATCACCTTCATGTGCTCGCCACGGATGATGTCGCGGCAGCCGGTGGTCGTGACGAAGATGTTGGCGATCGGGGCGGCTTCTTCCATGGTCGTGACCTGGAAGCCTTCCATCACGGCCTGCAGCGCGTTGATCGGATCGATTTCGGTCACGATCACGCGGGCGCCGTAGCGCTGCAGCGAGTGGGCGCAGCCCTTGCCGACGTCGCCGTATCCGGCCACGACGGCCACCTTGCCGGCGACCATCACATCCGTCGCCCGCTTGATGCCGTCCACAAGCGACTCGCGGCAGCCGTACAGGTTGTCGAACTTGCTCTTGGTTACCGAGTCGTTGACGTTGATCGCCGGCAGCTTCAGTTCGCCGCGCTGGATCATCTTCCGCAGCTCCTTGATGCCCGTCGTGGTCTCTTCCGAGAGCCCGCGGATGCCATCGAGGAGTTCCGGGTGCTGCTTGTGGACGAGCGCCGTGAGGTCACCGCCGTCGTCCAGGATCATGTTCAGCGGCTGGCCGTCCGGGAAGATCACCGTCTGCTCGACGCACCAGTCGTACTCCTCGTCCGTCTCGCCCTTCCAGGCGTAGACGGGCACACCCGTCGCTGCGATCGCCGCGGCGGCATGGTCCTGCGTCGAGAACTTGTTGCAGCTGCTCCACGTCACTTCCGCGCCGAGCGCCGTCAGCGTTTCGATCAGCACGGCGGTCTGGATGGTCATGTGGAGGCAGCCGGCGATGCGGGCGCCTTCGAGCGGCTTGGAGGGTCCGTACTTGCGACGCAGGGCCATCAGGCCGGGCATCTCGTTTTCCGCGAGCATGATCTCGCGGCGACCCCATTCGGCCAGTGACATGTCTTTGACTTTGTACGGAACTCGCGTTTCAACTTGGGCCACAATCGCCTCCTGAAGCTGTGAACTTGTCATGATGGCCGCCTGGTCTGGGGCGGCCGAAGATTCCATTCCGAATTGGAAACGACGCGGACCAGATCCGGGTCCGGCCGGGAACTGATGAAATATAGGCATCAGGCCGAGTCTCGCAACCCGCGGGAAGGCCGCTTCGGACCGATCCGCAGCCTTTTGCCTGTCTTTTCGGAAAATGAATGGAGCTTTTCTGGCAAACGGGCGGGCGGTCCAGAGCGCCGACCCAGCGGCTCGGCGCAAGGTCGACGGCCTTGGCCGCGTCCCAACGCCCAGGACGGGAGGATTGCCCGTGCGTCCCGCCCTGCGGTGGCCCCGCCTAAGGGATGGAAACGCTCCGAGCGGCCGCGAGGAACTGTCGAGTTTTTTCCGCGTCTTTTCGGCCCGGCTCGGATTCGACTCCGCTGGCCACGTCGACCGCCTGGGGATGCAGCACGCCGATCGCCTCCGCCACGTTCGCCGCCTGCAGTCCGCCTGCTAGCACCCAGGGGAGCCCGGCGTTCGCTCTACCGGCCGTCGTGTCCGCTTCACGAATCATCCGTGGCGTGGCGATCCGCCCGCTCCGGCAGCCGCCCTGCGCGGCCAATTCGTCGGCCAGTCGCTGCCAGGGGAGGGGCTGCCCCGTGCCGCCGAACGCTCCGGCCTCCTGTGCATCCAGCAGCACCGCATCCGGCAGGCAGCCGGCGGCTTCCATCGCCTCCAGGAACCGAATCACTGCCGCCAAGCCGCCCTCGCCGTAGGGCAAGGCTCGCAGCACGCGCAGTCCCGGCAACTCTCGACCGAATTCCGGCGGCTCCTGTCCATGCAATTGAACCCAGTCGAGGTCGAAACGCGTCACCGCATCCCGGATCTCGGACGGCTCCGCGTTCACGAACACGCCCACCAGCACCGGCCGTCGCGGCAAGTCGCGGAGCGTTTCCCGGATCTCGGTGGCCTGCGGTTCGCCCAGATAACGACGGCTGCGAGGATAGAAGTTCAACCCGATCGCGGGCACCTCCTCCGCCACCAGCGCGCGCAAATCATCTCCGCGGGTGACGCCGCAGATCTTCACGTCGAAGGGAAGTCGAGCGGTCGTCATGGGCCGGGCTCCGAACAGGCGTCGGCAGTTCAAGGAGGCGAGTGATCTGCAGGTTCTCCGGCAGCATTCCATCCAGGTGAGATGATAGAACGAACGACGCGGTCACCCAAGATGGGATGTCGGCGAGGCACTCGGGCGCGGGCAGTTCCCGCCGCGGCAAGCGTCAGTGACGGGAGTGTGCTGGCGAAGGCCGGTCGTCATCGCGCGGGGCGTGTGGCGCCGAGGCGACGCCCGACGCGGTTGGTGCGTCCGGCGAGGGCTGGCTCGCGACGGGGCGGGCCGGGATGCCGACGACCGTCGTGCCGGGCGCGACGTCATGCAGGACGACGGAGTTCGCGCCGATCACGGCGTCGTCGCCGATCGTGACTCTCCCCAACACCTTGGCACCCGCTCCCACGTTGACGCGTCGCCCCAGGATCGGCGCCTCGAACGGTCGCTCCAGATATCGGTTTCCCAGGGTGACGCCTTGTCGCAGGACGCAGTCGTCGCCGATGATCGCGTTGCCGTGCACAACGATCGCGCCCTGGTGTTCCACCACGACGCGTCGACCCAGTTGCACGGTGTAGGGTAGTTCAATGCCATAGCCGTTCCGGCAGCGGCGATACATCCAGCGATACAGGACGCTGAGGGGCGCTCGCAGCGGCTTGAAGCGGATCGTCATCCGCCACTGGCCGAAGCGACAGACGGCCACGGCGCGGAAGCCCGGTAGCGTCCAGTCGCCCCGGTGCGCGCGCAGGTCCTCCCGCCAGGTCTGCCAGAGGCTTTGCACGCCGGGCTCTACCGATTCGCTCATGCAGGGAAACCCTTCACGAACACGCTGTGTCGGAGCGAATCCCAGAGAAACTTGGGCGGATCGAAGTCCTTCTTGCGTTCCAGGACGCGACGGACCTGCCAGAGCGACAGGCCGACCAGCGTCGCCAGGTCGCAGGCCAGCAGGTACGGTCGCCCATGGTTCTTGACGAAATAGCGTCGCCGCGACTCAAACCAGTAGGTGGGTCGCCGCTTTCGTTCCGCGCGCTGGTTCGTCACGCCCGACGCTTGGCCCACCAGGTGCACAATGCGGCTTTGCGGCGCATACCAGCAGGTCCACCCCGCTCGCCGTGCGCGGCGGCAGAAGTCGACCTCTTCGAAGTACATGAAGTATTCCGCGTCGAGCAGGCCGATGGCGTCGAACACTTCGCGCCGAATCAGCATACTCGCGCCCGATACCCAGTCCATGGCGACCTCCGCACTCGGCGGAGGCGGCGCGATGACGTAACGATGCAGTAGTCGCGAAACGATTCCCAGGCGCAGCGTGTCGTCCAGTTCGCTCGCCACCGTCGGGAACCGAAACGCCGATCGCTGTGCCGTCCCGTCCGGATCCTCGCAGCGACTGCCCACGATGCCCGCTTTCGGAGTCCGCTGCAGAAAGTCCACCAGTTCGCGAATCGCCCTGGGCCGGATGTAAGTGTCCGGATTGAGCAGCAGCACGAAGTCCGGCGGGTCGGCCGAAGCCAGCCGCTCCCGGATCGCTTCATTGTTCCCGTAAGCGAAACCGCCGTTGCGCGGCAGCGGTTTCAACTCGATCCAGTCCGCGTGGCCCGACTGCGCAATGTATTCGGAAAGCTGCCGTACCGAGTCGTCCGGCGACTGATTGTCGGTCACCACGACCTCCAGTCCGGGGACGAGCAGCTTTTCGGGCAGGAGCGACTTCAGGCAGTCGATCGTCATCGCCGGGGTGCGGTAGTTGACGATCGCCACGAGGACGCGTGGAAAGGAACGGGCGGGCATGGCAGGGGACCAGGGATCGTGATGGGCAAGACACGCGAGGAGTGGACATGCCGCACGGCGCGGAGTCTGTCCAAGAATAGTGCAGGGCGGGCGACGCGGGCGCAGCCGCTCGGGCAACATGTATCTTTAGCACGACCCGACCCGTACCTCGGAAGTGGCGGAGATGCGTCGTGGTCGGGCGGTAGAAATCGCCGGATGAAGCGGGCGCGCGAGCGGCGGACTGGGGTGACGCCGGGTAAATTGCGAGACGGAAGGCCCGGAGGCGGGGGGCCGCCAGCGAGGTCCGCTCGCGCTCGAGGTGGACCGTTCTTCTCGCGTCAGGCAGCGGCCCGCGAAGGATAGCCGAAGGCGGTTTGCGCTTCGTTCCAGCGGCGGATCGCGACCGCCACCAGGTGGCCACCGAAAGCAAGGGCCAGCTTCATGGCGGTCTGCACACGCAGGGAGCGGCCGATCATCGGCACGCAGTTGAGGTCGCAGGCCGGATCCTGGTCGGTGAGGTTCATGGTCGGCGGCACGAAACCGTCGCGGAGCGCCAAGGTCGTGAGCGCCAGTTCGACGCTGCCGGAGGCGTTCACGAGATGGCCGAGCATCGACTTCAGGCCGCTCACGCACAGGTCGTCGGCGTGGCCTCCGAACGCCCGGCGGATGCCGCGCGTCTCCATTACGTCATTCTGCTGCGTGCCCGTCGCGTGGGCGTTGATGTAGCCGATGTCGGCCGGTGCGAGCTGCACGCGCCGAAGCGTATCGCCGATCAACCGCGTCAGCGCTTCGCTCTCCAGGTCCAGCCCCGTCATGTGGTGCGCGTCGGACAGCACCTTGCCGCCCAGCACCTCGGCGTAGATCCGCGCGCCCCGCGCTCGCGCATGGCTGGCTCGCTCCAGCATCAGCACCGCCGCGCCCTCGCCCATCACGAAGCCCTGTCGCTGCCGATCGAAAGGCCGACAAGCCGCCGCCGGATCGTCCGCTTCGGCCAGCACTCGCATGTTCTGGAAACCCGCTGCGAACAACGGGTCGATCGCCTCCGCGCTGCCTGCCATCGCGACGTCGCACTGGCCGTCCTGGATCGCGCGGACCGCGGAAAGAATGTCGATCAAGCCGCTGGCGCACGCCGTGGAATGGCAGATGCGCGGGCCGTAGAGCCCGTAATGCGTGGCGATGTTCCAGCAGGCGCTGTTCGGGAAGAACTGCTCCCAGTTCGAGACGTCGCCTGATCGGTCGGGCGTTTCAAACCCATGAAGCTGCCGCAGCCAGCGCCAGTCGCCCATGTGGCCACTGATGGCGCAACCGCAGCGGTTGCCGTCGATGGTGTCCAGGTCGAGGCCCGAGTCGTGGAGCGCTTCACGAGCGGCCGTCTGCGCCAGGTGGATCACCTTCAGTTGTCGCGGCAACGATGGCTCACTGTCGACCACGGCCGCGATCCGCAGGTGTTCCGGCGTGGACTCGCCGGGCCCGATGCGCCGTACCCCCGATCGGCCCGCTCGAATGGCCTCCCAAGTCGCTTCGCGCGATCCGCCCACCGAACTGATCATCCCGATCCCGGTGATCACCACGGGTTCTCGAAGGCGAGGTCGGTCTGGTTCGTGGATTCGCAGCATCCGCTATCCGTCCTTCGTGGAAGGCGTGGCTTCGTCAGGGCACGTCGGGGAGGCGGGGTGTACTCGAAACCGCCCGTGCACCGCCACCCGTGTTTTTTCCCGAGAGTCGCCTCGGCGGAGGGGTGGGCAGATAAGGAGGTTTGGTGAGGTGGGTTGCCAGCAGCTCGGTCGCTGTATTTTGCCGAGACTGCGCACCTTGGTTTTTGCGGGAATATGTGGGATCGAAAAGCTACAACGGTTTGCAGCCGACCTTGGGCTGGCTAGACTGAGGCGATCGTGGATTAC
>CAZUJM010000152.1:0-14434 GCA_964620405.1 uncultured Pirellulaceae bacterium
CGATGGTCGCCGCGGCAGTCAAAGCCGAGGTTCCCGAACTGGGCAGCGCCCTGGTCCTCGAAGATCCCCCGTTTGAAACAATGGGGAGCCGGATTCGCCAGACGCGCCTGCACAGCTACTTCGCCGGAGTCGCCGGGATCCTGCGGTCGGGCGCCACGCCGCTCGAATTAACGCGTGATCTGGCAGAAGTTCGCATGGTCGACCCGGTGACCAACGCCGTCCAACGTGTGGCCGATGTCCGCGACCCGGTCTTTCTCAAGTTCACCGGGCAGGCACTGGCGCAGCTCGACCCCCGGGTGCTCGAGCCGATCGTCGCGGGGGAGTGGCTGCACGGCTACGACTTTCACGACCTCATCCCCCGGATTGCCGCCCCCACCCTCGTACTGCGGGCCGATCCCGCCGTCGGCGGCATGCTGACCCAGGAAGACGCCCTCTGGTGCCGTGAGCATCTGCGCGATGGCACCCTGCTCGACTACCCCGGGGTTCCCCACCTGATTCATCAGGCCCGGCCCAAAGAGCTGGCGACACACGTCCTGGGATTTCTGGCCAGTCTCGACCAGTGACCTGGCGTTTGACCGCTTCGGGGGTCTGATTCACGGCTCATTTCATCTCCACGGTTGCCAGTCGACCGTGCCGGGGCGTACGTTGCTGCGGATGTCGTCCTGTTTCTCCTCTTGCCCGCTCCCTGCCATGCGCCTCGCCACCGGAAGCTGTGTGATCCACAACGGACAACTGTTCGACGGGAACGGCACTCCCTGCATTCCGCAGGGGATGCTGATCGCCGAGCAGGGACGCATCACCTATGCCGGCCCCGCCCAGGGGGCTCCCCCGAAGCCCGCGGGAGCCAGCGTCATCGATGCCCAGGGAGGAACGATACTGCCCGGGTTGATCGAATCGCACTTTCACCCAACCTACTTCAACGTCGCGGCTCTCGAAGACCTCGACATCAAGTACCCGGTCGAATACGTGACGTTGTTGGCGGCGGCCAATGCCAAACTGGCGCTCGAATGCGGCTATACCTCGGCCCGCAGCGGCGGCAGCCTGTTCAACATCGATGTCTGGATGAAGAAGGGGATCGAAAAAGACCTCATCCCCGGCCCCCGACTGGCCGCGAGTGGGCGCGAAATCTGCGGGGTCGGCGGGTTGATGGACTGGAACCCCGACTTCCGCAAGATCGGCATGGAAGGCTTGGTGCTGCTGATCAACGGTGCCGACGAAGCCCGCGCGGCGGTGCGGAAGCTTGTCAAGGACGGCGTCGAATGGGTCAAGACCTATCCAACAGGTGACGCGGCCGCGCCTGACGTGAACGACCACCACACGCTCTGCATGACCTTCGAGGAGATGCATGCGGTGGTGACCACGGCGCACAACCATGGCATGAAGGTGACCGGCCACTGTCGCGCGACGGAAGGCATCAAGAACGCGTTGCGTGCCGGTTACGATGCGATCGAGCATGGCACGTTCATGGACGCGGAGGCGCTGGACCTGCTGCTGTCGCGGAACGTGCCCGTCGTGCCCGCCTTGTACTTTGAAAAGGCCAGCGTGGACCGGGGCCCGGAAATCGGCATGTCGCAGCGCGTGATCGACGGCCACCAGGAGACGCTCGACGGCGGCGCGGAAAGTGCGAGGATGATCCTCCGCGCGGGCGGCCGACTGGGCATGGGCGGCGACTACGGGTTCGCTTGGAATCCACACGGCGACTATGCCAAGGAACTGTCCTTCTTCGTACGCTTCGTCGGCTTTACGCCGCTCGAAGTCATCACCTGCGCCACGAAGACCGGCGCCGAAATCATGGGGCGCGGGCACGAGTTCGGGACGCTGGAGGCCGGCAAACTGGCCGATGTCCTGATCGTCGACGGCGATGTGCTGGAGCGGATTGAACTGCTGGAGGACCGCCGCAACTTCCTGGCGGTCATGCAGTCCGGCATCATCAAGGCCGGGCGGCTCGCCTCCACGGCTCTCTCCATCTGATTGCAGTCCAGGCCGCGTAACGTTCTGGAGCGAGTGCATCGTCGAGTGCGTTACTGGCTGCAGCAAGGGAGCGGCCTTCGTGTGCCGATAATGGGGGCCAGCCATCGGCGAGGACGAAGCGGATGAATCGTATCGGGATGCCGTCATGGATCTGCACCGATTGCCGCTCGCGAGCCAGCGGATGCACCGCCGAAACTTCCAGGCGTTCTGCGAGTTCACCACCCACCCACCCACCCAGCCGGCCACCCAGCCGGCCAGCCAGCCGAACTGAAGGTGATCCTGCTGCGGTCACTGGCTGGCAGGTAGTGTGCCGACGTTGTGTCAGACGCGGCCCTCTCGCCCGCCTGCTTCGCCGGATGGCCTTTCGAAAACAAGGGCCCTGGCGTCTCTGACCGTTGTGACCCGCTTGCGATGGTATGGGCGATGCGTCAAATTCTAGAAATAATCCGGGTCAACGGGCCTGGGCAATGAAAACGCGGGTGGGAGCCGTCTGTCATGCGAGGTGTCCATCCACGACTTCTGGCAGTCGCGCTGGCTTTCGCAGGGGTGGCGGCGCTGCTGCCCTGCTGGGCGAACGCCCCGCAGCCATCGCGGGCTCAGGTGCCGGTCGCGGAAAGGAACGAGGGCGACGACCGCTGGTGCCACACCTTCTCGGTGGCCGCCTACGATCCCGAGGCAAAGGAATGGGGCGTCGCTACGGCGTCGCGCGTGCTGGCCGTCGGTTCGATTGTTCCCTGGGGAAAGCCGGGCATCGGCGTGGTGGCGACGCAGTCGTATGCGAACCTGACATTTGGTGACCGCGGTCTGGAACTGCTGCAGCAAGGGAAGGCGGCCGAGGAGGTCGTGCGGCAGCTGGTGGAGGGCGACGCCGAACGTGGCGTGCGGCAGTTGGCGATCGTGGATCGCGAAGGCAAGCCCGCCGCATTCACGGGCGACGACTGCATCCAGTGGCACGGCCAGAAGCTGGGTGACCACTATGTGTGCGTCGGCAACCTGCTGGCCGGTCCCGAGGTGCTGGACGCGATGTCCAAGGCGTTTGAAGCGGCGAAGGGACCGCTCGCCTGGCGCCTGATGGCCGCGCTCGAAGCGGCCGATGAGGCAGGCGGTGATCGACGCGGGAAGCAGTCAGCCGCGCTGCTGGTGGTCGGTGAGAAGGTAGATCCACTCGGTTACGGCAACACGAATCTTCGCGTGGACGACCACGTCGCGCCGGTCAAGGAATTGGCACGCCTACTGCAGGTCGCGCTTCCGCGCCCTTGACCTTCATTCTCCCCACTGCATCTCCCGCCACACCCCTGCCCTCCCACCAAGAAGCCCCTGCCCTCCCACCAAGAAGCCCCTGCCCTCCTACCAAGAAGCCCCTGCCTTTCTACCAAGAAGCCCCTGCCTTTCTACCAAGAAGGATGCGTACGATGAACTCCTCGCTGCGGATCGCACCGCCCCTCTGGTGGGTCGTCTGGTGCTCGTTCGTCGTCGGCCTTGTGCTCACCTTGCTGTTCCACGAGTCGATGGTCGAGATGAGCCTTCCCGAATGGGCGCGATACGCGTCCCTGGTGCTACTCATGGCCTCGCTGGTCATCCGCTGGTTTGTGTATCCGCGCAGCAAGAATCATCAGCAGCGCCTGGTGAACATCATCATTGGCTGCCACCTGATCGAGCTGGGAGCGTTGGCGAGCCGGGAGGCGCCGCTGGCGTACCTCGCGTATGCCGTGCCGGTGCTGGCGCTATACTGTCCGCTGTTCATGCGGCCATGGCAGGAGTGATCTCGCACACGCGCGGCTATCGTTTCCAGTGTCGATCGGCGAAGTCCATGTAGGCTTTCCAGTCGACGCGTGTCATCGCGTGCTCGCCGGGGCGGATGAAGTAACCGACGCGATCGCCGGTCAACTGGTTCAACGGCGGCATCTCGGTCTGCTCCAGACCGGTCAGGCCCAGCAGTTGATAGACGGGCGTCGCGTGATGGGCGGCAAGGAACTCACCCTTCGGATCGGCCCAGCGATCTTCCTCCGCGCTGCATACCAGAATGGGCCGCGGCGCCGCCAGTGCGACGAGTTCATGCTGGTCCACCGGGCACTCGCCTTCGCGGTCGTTGTACTTCGTGAAGTTGTCGCAGAACCAGTGCGGGAAACTCGTGTTGATGCGTTTCACGGTCTCACCGAAGATGCGACGGTTGAGTGCCGCGCCGCCGCAGCCGGAGTTGTTGGAGACAACGAGGGCGAACCGTTCGTCCGTCGCGCCGGCCCACATCGCCGTCTTGCCCAGACGCGAATGTCCGACCACGGCGACGTGCCGGCTGTCGACATCGGCGTCGGTCTCCATGTAGTCCAGCGCGCGGCTCAAGCCCCAAGCCCACGTCGCGATACTGCCCCACGACGCGGCGTCCCGCGCGGGTTGCCCTGGTTGGTTGTACAGAGCATGGACGCCGTTTTGGAACTGGTCGTCGAAGTCGGGGTCGATGTCGCCGTAGTAGATCGTGGCCACGCCGTAACCACGCGCCAGGATGTCCGCGACCGGCCAACTGTCGCGATCCCGGCCGCGCGACGCCTCCGTGGCGCGATGGTCTTGGATGCCCCACTTCTCGTCGTCCCGCATCCAGCTTTCCGTGATCCGCACCGCGGGATCCTCGGTGGTGCCATGATTGCCGACGAAGTTCAACCCGAGAAACACGGGGACCGGTTTGGTCGCGGGGGCGGGCAGGTACATCAGCAGGTCCATGCGCGGTCCCTGGGCGTCCTTGCTGAAGTAGATGGTTACCTGCTTGCGGATCGCCTGGCCTCCGAGAGCCATGCGATCCTCGTCCCAGACCTTGAACCACAGGTCGGCTGGCCGGCTTGGCGCCCGCCCGTAGACCTCTTCCTCGAACAGCCTGAGCAGTTCCGGCCGACGTGCGTCACGCCATTGTTCCGGCGTCGTCACCTTCTGCCCATTCGCGAGCACCAGCGGATCCGGCAGGGTGTACGCGGGCATCTTGCTCTCGTCGTAGTTTGCTTCTTCCGCCATGACGGTTCGCCCCTGAATCAGGATTCCCAGCAGCAGCAGTCCGATAAGTTGGTTTCGCATGGTCGCGGATCCTTACGCCCGAGCCAACGGGCCTTCTCCAGGCCAACCGGTCTCCGCCGCGGCCGCCTCAGCCGGGCAGCGGGAAACTTCTTCAACGGGCCGTTGGCTTCGACTATAGTATACTGGGGCTCGAAGACCCCCAACCAGCCGCCTAGCCCCGGGCGCTGGTGCCCTCCCCCAGCCTACAGCTCACAGCCTCCCGCCTCGTCCCTGCCGGGGCCCGCGTGCAAGCGGCAGGCCCTTGCCTTCCCGGATGGTCGATCCTCAACGCCGTCCCCGACGCATGGTTGCCCGCCTTGAGTTTCCCCAGGAAGCGATCCCATGGCCGCTCCGAATCGACCGCGCGAGCAACGGTGCTTTACAGCTCGAACGGGTTCGCACCGTTTCCTTGCGCGACGAACGCTTGGGCTTGCTGCCGTCGTCGTCGCCGTTGGCTGGATGGCGGCCGCTTGTGCGGAGGCGGTGGAAGGTGAGACGGTGAGTTTCCGGCGCGAGGTGCTGCCGATCCTCGCCGCGCATTGCCAGCAATGCCACGGCGCAGAGCAGCAGGAGGCGGGTTTGCGCGTGGATCGCGGAGCGTTGCTGCTGGATGGAAGCGACAGTGGCCAGGTGGTCACCAGAGGCCAAGCCGACCAGAGTCTGCTGGTGAAGGCCGTGCTGGGCAACGACTCCAACATCGTCGCCATGCCGCCCGAAGGCCCGCGGCTCACCAACGACCAGATCGACGTGCTGCGGCGCTGGATCGACCAGGGAGCGAACATCGACGATGGCGACGGAGCGGATGCCGAGGGGCCGTCGTCGGGCGACGATGACGCCGATGCCAAGGTCGTGGCGACGTCGAATGACCATTGGTCGTTCCAGCCGGTGCGTCGCCCCGCGCTGCCCTTGGGATCGCGCGGATCGCTGGTGCTCACGCCGGTGGATGCGTTCTGGCTGCAGGCACTGCAGCAGCAAGGGTTGGAGGCATCGCCGGAGGCGGATCGTGTCACGCTGCTGCGTCGCGTGAGTCTCGACCTGGTTGGACTGCCGCCGTCGCGCGAGGAGATGGAGCGATTCTTGGGTGACGACGAGCCGGGCGCCTATGAGCGGGCGGTGGACCGACTGCTTGCGTCGCCAGCCTACGGCGAACGCTGGGGACGCCACTGGCTAGACCTTGCCCGCTACGCCGACTCCAACGGTTACTCACGCGACTCCGCGCGCGAAATGTTCCTCTATCGCGACTGGGTCATCCAGGCGATCAACGGCGACCTGCCCTTCGACCAGTTTACGATCGAGCAGTTGAGTGGCGACCTGCTGCCTGATGCGTCGACCGAGCAGCTGATCGCCACCGGATTCCACCGTAATACGCTCGTCAACGAAGAGGGCGGAACGGACGACGAACAGTTCCGCATCGACGCCGTGGCCGATCGCGTCGCGACGACGGGCGAAGTGTTCCTCGGCCTGACGCTGGGCTGCGCGCGGTGCCATTCGCACAAGTACGATCCGATCTCGCAGCGCGAGTATTACCAGCTGTTCGCCTTCTTCAACAACTGCGACGAGCCAGGACTCGAAGTGCCGACGCGGGAGCAGGTGGCGAGCGGCGAGATCGCGCGCCGGGACGAGATACGTCGACAGATCGACGAGCAGGAGGCCCAGATTCGTGCGCGGCAGGCGGAGTTCGACGCGGGCCAGGCGGTGTGGGAAGAGTCGCTGACATCGCCGCAGAAGATGGCCCTCTCGAGCCTTGTGCAGGATGCGCTGCAGAAGCAACGGGCGGACCGCACGGTCGAGGAGCGCGAAGCCGTGGTGCGGGCCTATCGCAACACGGAGGGTGCACGCCAGCAGTTTCCACAAATCGCCGCCATCGAGAAGCTGCGCAGCACGGAACCGCCGGTGACGCAGGCGCTGATTCTGCGTGAGCGATCGCAACCGCGGGAGACGCACGTCCACCGGCGCGGCAACTTCCTGGACCTCGGTCGGCGCGTCCAGCCCGGCGTGCCGGCGGCCCTGCCCGCGCTCGACGCCCCAAGATCCGCAGGGGATAACGCGGTGCCTTCCGGCGAGACGTTCAATCGCCTCGCGCTGGCTCGGTGGATCGTCTCGGAGTCCAATCCGCTGACGGCGCGCGTGTTCGTGAATCGGGTATGGCAGCGTCTGTTCGGTCGCGGCTTGGTCGAGACGGAGAACGACTTCGGCACCCAGGGCGCACCTCCCACGCATCCCGAGCTTCTCGACTGGCTCGCCAGCGAACTGATGCGCGGCGAGTGGAGCGTCAAGCGGCTGCACCGCGTGCTGGTGCTCTCGCGCGTCTACCGACAATCATCCGCGTGGCGCGAAGAGGCGGCCGCCATCGACCCGGGTAATCAATGGTATGCGCGGCAGTCGCGATTGAGGCTGGAGGCCGAGATCGTGCGCGACGCCGCGCTCACGACCGCCGGACTGCTCGCGCGGCGCATCGGCGGTCCTAGTGTCTTCCCACCGCAGCCGGAAGGCGTGTTCGAATTCACGCAGGATCCCAAGCCGTGGAAGACCGCCGAGGATGCCGATCGCTATCGTCGCGGCATGTACACGCACTTCTGGCGGAGCAGCCCGTACCCATCGCTCATGGTGTTCGACTTCCCGAATTCGAACGTCACCTGCACCGCACGCCTGCGTTCCAACACGCCGCTGCAGTCGCTGACCGTGGCCAATGACGTGCAGTTCGTCGAGTGCGCGCAGGCCATGGCCGCGCGGGTGCTGGTGAGGCCTGGGAACGAAGAAGCGGAAGACGGCCCATCGCTTGCGTCGGAGATCGCCGCCGAACTGTTCGCGACCGCGCTCGGCCGCCGACCCGCGGACTCGGAACGACAGCAGTTGCTCCGCGTGTACGAGTCGCAGCGAGCGAGGTTCGCGTCGGATGCCGGGCAGCGGGACGCGTGGCTTGGGGAGGCGCCGTTTCGTGTCGGCGCGGCCGAGGAGCAGGCTGCCTGGGCGATGGTGGCCCGTGTGCTGCTGAATACGGACGAGTTCATCACGCGCGAATGAATGGCGTGGAAACGCCCCGGGAGTGAGGCCATGCGACCTGACATGACGCGAACGTCGGAGCAGGAGACGCTGCTGCAGCAGACGCGTCGCCACTTCTTCCACGACTGCCGCCTCGGCCTCGGCGCCATGGCCCTCGCGAGCCTCGGCGGCCTCGCAGCCTCACGGCAGGCCCGGGCCGAAGACGTGGCCGCGGTGGAAGCACGCGCCCTCGCGCTCGCTCCCCACTTCGCACCTCGCGCCAAGCATGTGATCTTCCTGTTCATGGCCGGCGGTCCAAGCCAGTTGGAACTGTTTGACAACAAACCGCGGCTGCGCGAACTGGACGGACAGGTGATTCCCCCTTCGGTCGTCGCCAACAAGCGTTTCGCCTTCATCAAGGGCGATGCCAAACTGCTCGGCAGCCGACGCCGTTTCGCGCGCCACGGCGACAGCGGCGCGGAGATCTCCGAATGCCTGCCGCACCTGGCGACGGTGAGCGATGACTTGGCGATCATCAAGTCCATGACGACCGATGTGTTCAATCATGGCCCCGCGAAGGTCTTCATGAACACCGGATCGGAACGGTTTGGCCGGCCGAGCATGGGGTCGTGGGTGACGTATGGCATCGGAAGCGAGGCGAGCGACCTGCCGGCGTTCGTCGTGTTGCAGTCGGGGCCCCGCGGTCCCCGTGGCGGCTCGCCCAACTGGGGCAGCGGATTCCTGCCGACGTCGTACCAGGGTGTGCCGTTCCGCAGCAAGGGCACGCCGATCCTCAATCTCGACAATCCGGCCGGTATCGACCGCGCGGCGCAGGGGGAGTTCATCGACGCGGTGACGAACCTGAATCGACTGCGGCTGGACCAGACGCGTGATCCAGAGATCGCCACCCGCATCGCCGCTTACGAGATGGCGTACCGCATGCAGACGAGTGCGCCGGAGTTGATGCGGATCGGGGACGAGTCGCCGGCCACGCTGGCGATGTACGGCGCGGAGCCGGGAGCCGCTTCGTTCGCCAACAACTGCCTGCTCGCACGACGCCTCGTGGAACGCGGCGTGCGTTTCATCCAGCTCTACCATACCGACTGGGATCACCACGGCAACGTAGGCCTCGAACTGGGGGAGCCGCTGGACAAGATCTGCCGCGAGATCGACCAGCCCGCGGCCGCGTTGGTGCGCGACCTGAAGGCCCGCGGTCTGCTTGACGATACGCTGGTCGTGTGGGGCGGTGAGTTTGGACGCACGCCGCAGGGAGAGCCTCGCGACCATGTCGGTCGCGACCATCACATCGAAGGGTTCACCATGTGGATGGCCGGTGGCGGCGTGAAGGGAGGCATCACCTACGGATCGACCGACGAACTGGGATACTACGCCGTCGAAAATCGAGTGCACGTGCACGACCTGCAGGCTACCATCCTGCACCTGCTGGGGCTCGACCACCTCAAGCTGACCTACCGATTCCAAGGCCGCGACTTCCGCCTCACCGATGTCGGCGGCCACGTCGTACACGACCTTCTCGCGTGACATGCACGCATTGCACGCGGTCTTCTCTCATCGCAATTCGATCCAGCTCACCTGCGTCACCAGTTGGTTCAGGGCCGCATAGGAGATGGACGCGTTGGTCGCGCAGCGCGGGGTGGTGTTCGAGGGGAAGGTGGCCAAGGTCGCGTCTCCCACCAGGAAGACGTTGAAGTCGCGGGACAGGTTTTCGTAGCCGGCCGTGGTCTTGCAGAAGCACATGTCCGTGGCGTAACCCGTCAGCAGCACATGCCGGATGCCGTGCTTCTTCAGGAAGTCGCGCAGGAGCGAATATCCCTCGGCGTCGAAGAGGATCACGTCCTTCGGGTCCAGCGTCACATCCGTGGTGACGGGAATCGGAAGATCCCAAAAGCCCTCGCCGTTGTAACGAGCACTGGCATCCAGGCCAGGGAACTGCGCGAAGTAGTCGCGTACCGGGTGGTCCTCCGACAATTCGATCTGCGACACCAGTGGGTCAGCCTTGTAATTGAACGCCCTCAGGCGCTCTCGAAGCACGCGACGGCCATCCTCCTGTTCGGCGGCCGTCGGCTCGGCGTGGACGGAACGATAGGCCTTCAGACGCACTGGGTCGCCGCGACCAGGCAGGCTGAAGAGTGTCATGGCGACGTGGGGCCGCAAGCGTTTGAGCAGCGGGTCGATCACTTCGCGCGTATGGCGAGCAGCCAAGTGGTTCTTGGTCGGCGTGCAGAAGTCGCAGACGCCCGCGGGTTCGGGAGTGACCCAACCTTGTCCATCGTCGATGCCCCAGGGATGCACCATGATCACCGCCGTGCGATCGGCACGCAGGCGGTTGGGCATTTCGATGATGCCCCGCGCGTTGTACGAAAACCGCCACGCGCGTACGTGCAGGTTCGCTCCCTCGTCGCCGACCAGCACGGGAGCTTCGTAGCGCGCTTCCTCCTCCACGGGTTGCACGAACTCCGGGTAATCCGCCAGCAACGGCGCGGGCGCATCCAGTTTCCGCAGGCGGTTCTGGTAGACGCGTCGTGCCTCGCTCTTCGCCGTGGGATCCGACGGCGTCACGACCGACGGTGTCCCAATGGCCTCCTGCGCGCCGGCCGGAGGCGGGTAGGGCTGCATGGCGAGAAACGCGGTGAGCAGCGAACCCAGGGTAACCAGGCCGCCCAGGGCCAGCGCGGTGTGTCGGAGGCGTGGAAAGGTGCGGGCGGCAGGCGTGCCGGATGTCATGGGAACGGACCTTTCGCGAGGGAGTTTCGGTCGAGGGAGGGCGATACGAACGGTTGCGATGGAGACGTCAGGAGGGCAGCAGCGGCGCGGCGATCTGGTCCAGCGTCACGATCTCCGCTGTGCCGTCCGCCCGTTCCACGAGATCGCAGATCCTTCGCAGCGACTCCATCTTCGGATCCTCCACGACAAGGCACGACGGGTGCGCCAGGAAGTCATACACTTGGCGTCTCTCGATGACCCAGGCCATCGCGTGTTCGATCGCTTGGACGAACGAAGCGAGTGGCCAGCGATTGGCACGAAAGGCATGCACGTCGCTGATCGGATTCATGGGCAGGTCCACGAGGCCGTCGGGGTACGCGAAGGGCTGCGCCTCGGCTTGGGCTGCCACGACGTTGGCGAAGACCTTTTCGCCGGGCACCGTCTCGGGCGGACCGCTGTCGTGCGCTGGATACTTGCTGCTGATCCAGCGGAAGCCTTCCTCGCGCAGCAGTTGCTGCACGTCGGGACGACCATGGAGTCCGGTGGCGAATCCGCCGGGCGTGCGAAAGCCGTTCGGTTCGATGCCCAGACGCTGCTTCATCGCCAGGCTCGTCAGACGCACGTTGCGACGGATGATCTGCTCGGCGGTCTCGCCCTGGACCAGCCAGGGCGCGCGCTGGAAGCGGAACTGCGTCTCCTCGGGACGGGTTGCCAGCACGTTGACATGATCGTAGGTATGGTTGCCGATCGGGTGTCCCTCTTGGGCGATCTCCTGCAGCCATTGCACATCGGGCTGCTCGAGGACGCGACCGACACAGAAGAAGTGGATCCGTCCGCCGCGCTGTTTGACGAGGCGTGCCGCTTCGACTGCATAGTCTTTCGTCGCCTGGTCGAGGTTGCCCTTCTCGTAGTTCCACTCGGTGATCTCGCGCCGCGGGTACTGGGCACTCATCTCGAGGTCGAGAGTGATCGCGACGCGTGCCTTGGCCGGTAGGTCGTCCGCGCCGAAGGCTTGTCGGGTCGCGCGTGTCATGGGCAGCGCGGCGGCAAGACTCGCCGCGCTCAATCGCAGGAATCGGCGACGGCTGCGAAGGCGCGGTATGGTATCCGGGTGCATGGTATCCTCCGATCGGCTTGTGCACCGCCTTCGCTTGCGGGAACACGCAGGTGCGGCGTGCAGTTCGTGTCTTGGTGAGTTCGTCGCGGTCCAGGTTCGCGGAAAGCAGTTCACGGGAATCGAGGCGTGCGCAGGATCGTGGCTGCCACGAGGGTGTCACGAATGGTGTTCGTGCCTGACCCGTCGAGCAACTTCCGACGGCCTACTGCGGCAAAGGTTCTTTGGACTCCAAGTACGCGAACAGGTCGCGCAGTTCCTGGGGTGTGAGTTTCTCGAGTAGCCCTTCGGGCATCACCGAATTCGCCATGGGTTCGAGGCTTTCGAGGTCTTCGCGGGCGATGCGCTGGGGCGAGGCCTTGGCATCCAGCAGGGTGACCTGCGCGGCATCCTGTTCCTGGATAACTCCCTGGAAGATCCGGCCATCTCGGGTCAGCGCTTGGAATCCTTGGTAAGGCGCGCGGATCACGGAGCCTGGATCCACGAGGCTCGCCAGCAGGAATTCGCGATCGGTGCGGTTGGCGGTGGTCAGGTCGGGCCCGACACGCCCGCCCTCGCCGTACAGCTGGTGGCAGGTTCCGCAGTGTTGTCGGAAGAGTACTCGCCCCGCGATCGCATCGCCGGCGGCGGCGCGGACGTCGTTGCTGTAGCGGCGCATGGTGGCCAGTTTCTCTTCGGGGGTGCCCGCGCGGACGGTACCCCAGTGCCGTGCGACGATCGCTTCGATGCTCGGGTCCTCGTGGAGCGACACGAGGCGGAGGTCTTCGAGCGAGATCTCCGCAGCCCCCAGCCGCTTCCCGTCCACCTGCTCCAGCAAGCGCAGGGCAGTCGGGGCGCGACGCAGCATGGCCGCTCGCGCCGCCCGCCGCGCGGCCGAGTCGTTCACCGCCAGCGACTCTGCCAGCAGCCGATCGGCCAGTGAGGGAATCTGTTCGCCCAGGGGAGCGATCGCTTGCACGAGGGCGGCTCGCAGCGCGTCGGGGGCCGTATCGTCCAGCAGCGGCAGCAGTTCGCGACAAGCGATTGGCTGCAGTCGTGCAAGGAGTTCACAGGCCTGCACGCGGGCTTCCAGGGGCAAGCGTTGGTCTTCGATCCGTGCGCGAGCGGCCTCGACGGCGCCGGCCAGTCCGCAGCGCAGCGCGAGTGACAACACGATGTCATCCGTTGGCTGCTGTCGCCAGCGTTCCGCGATCCACGCGGCCAAGGGGCCGCGCACGGCTTCGCGCGGTCGATGGCTGGCCGGTCTGTTGTCGATCCGGTGGGCCGATCCCACGAACAGGGAGCCCTCTCCGGGCTGCGCTACCGTGGCGCCCTGTTCGGCAAGTCCCCGGTCCACGGCCAACAACACGTCAGGCAGTCGCGAAGTCGGCGCCGAGTCGGCCAAGCGGGCGCACGCGTCGTAGGCCGCGGCAGTGCCCTCCGCCGCGTAACGACGGAGCAGCCGCAGCAGCTGGTCGCGCGTCAATTCGTGTTCCCAGTGCGCCACGTCGCTCCACGTCGAAAGCAGTTCGTCACGCTGGGCCACCGCGTGTCGTTCGAGGCTCCACCACAGGAGCCATGACAATCGGCCCTCCGTGTCGCCCGGCGACGACGTTGCCAGGGCGTCGAGGATTTGAATTGCCTGGGGCCCCGGCAGGCGGCCCGCGGTGGAGGCGAGCTGCTGCCGCACTTCGGCATGCGTCTCGGAGCGGGCGAGCTGCCGCAGTCGCTCGGCGACCTCCGCCGAAGCCTCGCGACGATCGCCCACGAAACGCACGCTCCAGCCACGCATTTCGGCCGACGGATGTCCCATCAGCTCCAGGGCGATCGCATCGTTCCAGCCTCCCGAGGCCTGCAAGGCCCAGACGCCTTGCAGCGCGAGCAGGACATCGTCCGATCGCAACGCCATCGCCCGCAAACGCGGCCACGTGCCCGCATCCTGTCGCTCGGCCAGCAGGACACGCGCTCGCTGCCGATACCAGTGGTTCGGATGGCACAGCAGGTCGACGAGCTCTTCGCTGCTAAGATCCGGCAGGTTGCAGCGCGTGGCATGGTCGTTGGAAGTCGCGGCATGGATTCGATAGATACGACCGTTGGAACGATCCCACGGAGCATCGGGATCGGGGTGCGCCGTGCGCGCGTCGTAGAAATCGCTCACGTAGACGGATCCATCGGGCGCGAGGCAGACATCCGTGGGGCCGGACCAGCGGTCGAGGGGATCAAGCATCACGCCGCCGCGCCGCATCGAATAGGTGGTGCCAAGCGGCGAGATGTCCCACCATGAGACGGTATGTCCGAGGAAGTCGCCAGCCATGAACGCTCCGCGATACCGAGGCGGAAACGCGTCGGCCAGGTAGATCGTCCCGCCCGTGGTCGGACCCATCTGCGGCGACTTCTTGTCGATTTCGCGGAACCAGCCGTAAGCATGGACGTTGTGCAGCGCGCCGTGCTTGGCGAAACTCTTCTCGTAGTACGCTCCCTGCAGGCCATGGTACGCCACCTGGCCGCTGTTGGAGCTGAAGAACATGCGCCCGTAGGCGTCAAACGTCATGCCGAACAGATTGCCGCCGCCCTCCGCGAACAGCTCAAACTCCTCGCTGCGCGGATGGTAGCGCCAGACCGCCT
>CAZUJM010000153.1:0-2913 GCA_964620405.1 uncultured Pirellulaceae bacterium
GACAAACGCCCGCCCGCCGATCCAACCGATTCTGCCACGCCCGACCTGCTGAAGGTCAGCGCGTACGACCGCGTATCGAGCGTGATCGTCGCCCTGCTGGTGATGGTCGGATCCATCGTCGCCATGCTGGGGATCGTCTGGTGGACGAGCCAGATGCTGACGAGGCCAACGGCGCAGGAGGTGTTCCTGGTCGAAGAGGCGGAGGGGGAGGAGTCGAACGAGCAGGACGCACGCGAGGTGCAGGAACCGGGGCTGGAGGATCTCGCGCTCGTCGAACCGGATGTGAAGGAGACGCTGGCGGCGGTCACGGACGCGGTGTCAAGTGTCGCGGCCAGCCTGGACGAGATCGAGACGGCGGTTAGCACGCGCGGGCAGGGCGGCGAAGGCCGCAAGGCAGGTAGCGGAGTCATCCCTCGCTGGCAGCGATGGGAGATTCGTTATCTGTCGACGACACTGGAGGCGTACGCCAAGCAGCTCGACTTTTTTGGCATTGAACTGGCCGCCATGGGCGGTGGCAAACCATCGGTGGACTACGCGCACTTCCAGAAGGGACGCATTGTCCGTCGGCAGTCCCCCGAGGACCAAGAGGATAAACGCCTCTACTTCGTGTGGCAGGGCGGCCGGTTCCAGCAGCAGGATCGCGCGCTGCTCACGCAGGCGGGGATCAACCCGCAGGGTAGGATCACCTGCCAGTTCTTCTCCCCTGAACTGGAGAACTCGCTGGCGCTTCTGGAGCAAAAGCAGTTGGGGGGGCGGCCGTTGAAGCAGGTGCGTCGGACGGTGTTCGCCGTGCGGCCGGCGGGACAAGGTTTTGAGTTCTACGTGCTGGAGATACAAGCTCGCGCCGGATAACGCTCGCCACCGCCGCGCGTCAACGAACTCGAGCGGCAGGCGGATCCCCGGCGCGGGGACGAATTTCGATCACGCATTTCCTCACCGGAACGCCCGCCGGGCACCGGATGAGTCACTCAAAGGACAGGCAGTCAATCGATGATGAAGGCAAGTTGGTTCATTACGGTCGCCGCAATCGACGTCGGAGGCCTCACGGAATTGCTGGGCAACCTGATCTACCTGGCGCAGGCCCTGGTGGCGCTTCTCGGCGCCTACCACGTGGTCATGGTCTGGAATCGCGTGGGCCGTCAGCGGTTTCGCAGCGAGGAGGAACTGGAGCAGTTCCTTGCCGAGTTCGAGCCGGCGGTGGCCGCAGGTGACTTTGCCAAGGCCCAGGCGGTCTGCGAAGGCGATCCGCGGGCCGTGCCGCAGTTGGCGCAGGTGGCCGTACAAAACCGCGGGCTCGGATACGCCAAACTCAAGCACTTGGTCATGGATCGGTTCCAGCGCGACGTGCTTTCGGACCTGGAGCAGCGGCTCAGTTGGGTCAATACGGTCATCAAGACGGAGCCGATGCTGGGACTTTTCGGAACGGTGATGGGCATGATGGGTGCGTTCGGCAAGCTGGCCGCCTCGGCCAACGTCAGCCCCGACATGCTCGCCAAGGATATCAGCATCGCGTTGATCACCACGGCTATCGGGCTGGCGATCGCCATCCCGCTCATGCTGATGGTGGCGTCGATCAATATCCGCATCCGCAAAATGGAAGAACTGGTTGGCGCCGGCATCGCGCGGGTGCTGGATGCGATCCGCGACAGTCCCGCGACCGCTTCGGCGTCACCGGGCGCGGCGACGCGCGAGGGCAGCCGAAGATAAGCCGGTTGAAGGCCATGCCGGGCCGCCCTCCGACCGCGAACGATCCCCTGCCCTGTGCTTCGTGCGATTCCCCCACTACTGCGTTGCGTGCCCCATGAATCCATCCGCCGACTCCACCGAGGAAGAGCTGTTCGTCGATCCGACGGACGACCAGCCACTGGTGCCCAAGCGTTCGCTGGACGACAGCGAAATGGACATCACGCCGATGATCGACATCACCTTCCTGCTGTTGATCTTCTTCCTTGTTGCCGGTCGGCTCGAACAGACGGCTCCGGTGGAACTGCCACCGGCACGCCATGGCACCGCCGTGACGACCAAGAGCAGCGTCGTGGTCACCGTCGCGGAGGGACCGGACCGCCAGGCGGTGGTCTACCTGGGCGATGGCAAGGTGCCCGAGCGTCTGCTGGAGGGTAGTGACCTGGCGGGGCAAGAAACGGCCATCGAGCGGTATGTGAACGAGGAGCTGCAGAATGGCTCGGAGCCGAAGACGAACATAGTGATCAAGGCCGAGCGGAACGTCCGGCATCGCGATGTGGCCCGCATCAGCGCGGCGGCGGCGCGGGGCGGCGGTGACCTGTATGTGGCAGTCACGGAGTTGCCATGAGTGACGGACTGGTCCATTTTCGATGTCCCGTCTGCCGTCAGCGGATCTGCACGGTCGCGTCCAACGCGGAACGGCCGTTCGACTGTCCGGGCTGCGAGTCGTCGCTGCTGGTGCCGCTGGCGCGGCCGGGCGCGGCGGCGGGAGACGAACTGGTCGCCGAAGAGACGCCGATGGACTTTGAAGCCACGGATCGGTCCGGCGATGTCGAGATGGATATGACGCCGATGGTCGATGTCACGTTCCTACTGCTTATCTTCTTCATGGTCACGGCCGCCTTCACGATGCAGAAGTCCTTCAAGCTGCCGACGCCGGACTCGAAGCTGCCAAGCACGCAGTTTCGCGAGGAGAACGAGGACGCCGTGGTGACCGTCCGCGTGGATGAGTTCAACACGTTTCATGTGTCGAGTTCGCAGTCGGGGGACGAATTGGAAGCGCCGAACGAGCAGGAACTGCTGCGTCGGCTGCGGGAGGCGAAGGCCGGCGATGGCCAGGGAGTCATCAACGCCCTGATCGTCGAGGCGGATGGTGATGCCCTCCATTCCGAGGTGGTCAAGGTGATGGATGCCGGCAATGAGGTGGGGTTTGAGGACATCAAGCTGCGG
>CAZUJM010000153.1:2923-4242 GCA_964620405.1 uncultured Pirellulaceae bacterium
CGCTGGATGATGAACGCGAGGAATGAGGCGTCACGGGCGGGGTGAGTGCGGTGCGATGGGTAGCGCACCGGGCGGGAGATGGACAGGCCGCGGCTGCTGGTTGAGTCGGGGCGGCATGGGATGGGGAACTTCCCGGGGATTCAGGTTCGCATGACTGCATTGAAGTTTTTGGATCGACTGGCCCAGTTGAACCTGCTTGCGCCGCGCGACGTGGAGAAGCTGCGGCAGCAGGTGGAGGCGTCCGCGCAGCCAGTGACGGCCGAAGCACTGGCCGGTCTGCTGGTGAAGAAGGAACGGCTCACACGCGAGCAGGCGCGGCGGGTGCTGCGCGAGATCGAGGAACTGCAGCCGGTCGACGACGAAACGCCGGCCCGAGCGGTGCCGCCCGTGCCTCCTTCGGTCCCGTCGGCTCCGTCCAAGCCTGCGGAGAGTTCGCGTACGGCGCCGCGCTCGGACGTCGATGAAGAGCTGGGACTGGCTCCCGATCGATCCGTCCCGTCGCCGCAGGAGGACGAGGTGTTGAGCGTGGAGGAGGCCGTGCGTCCGCCGCAGCGACCGGCTGGCCTGCCTTCGCGCACGCCCGCGTCGCCCGCATCGCCGACTGGCCCAACTGGGCCGACCGCAGGTCGCCGGCCTCCGGCCGCACCGGCCGCTCCGTCTTCGCAGCCCCCTGCCCCGCCCACGAAATCGGCCCGCTGGTCGACGACCGCTCCAAACAGCGAAGCCAACGAACTGTCCGGTTTGGACGACGGGCTGTCGGTGCCCGAGGGCCTGTCGACCGACGGTTTTGATGACAGCTTTGCCGAAGTCGCTTCCGGACGAACGGTGGGCGGGCCGCGAGGTTGGCGAGCGATCCTGGCACAGCTCCGCGGTGGCAGTGGGCCGCGTCGCCACCGAGGCAACC
This sequence comes from uncultured Pirellulaceae bacterium, assembly GCA_964620405.1. Taxonomy (GTDB): domain Bacteria; phylum Planctomycetota; class Planctomycetia; order Pirellulales; family Pirellulaceae; genus CAZUJM01. The sequence continues at coordinate 3,828 of CAZUJM010000153.1, forward strand.
GATGGGATTCGCCGCTGATCCTCGCGGGAGGCGGCGCGCTGCTGGTGCTGTCGATCGTCGCCATCGGGCTCTACTTCTTTCTCACCCGGGGCACGGGCGATGACGCCTTTAACCTGGCGAATGAAGACTATCGCCAGCAGTCGTACACGCAGGCGATTGCCAAGTTCCAGCAGTTCGTGCGCGACTACCCGGGGCATCCAAAGGAGAGCCTGGCGCGGGTGCGCATCGCGACCGCCGAGATCTGGAACCGCGTGGAACGCAAGAACTGGAACGAGGCGCTCGAGGCCGTGCGGCAGCAGTTGCCGCCCGTCGAATCGCAGGAAGCCTTCCAAGAAGCGCGGCCGGAACTGGCCAGCCTGCTTCCGGAAATCATGGATGGATTCGCCGAACAGGCCGTCGCCTGGGGGGCAGCGCT
>CAZUJM010000153.1:4252-12763 GCA_964620405.1 uncultured Pirellulaceae bacterium
CGCCAGTCTGCTGCCCGAGATCATGGACGGCTTCGCCGGGCAGGCCGCGGAGGCTGGTGACGCCGTGTCGGCGCAGGCGTTGCTCGACAAGGCGGAGGAAACGCTGCGGGAGGTCGACAACGCGTCGTACCTGCCCAGTTCGGTGCGTCGCAGCCAGCAGCCTCGCATCGAACAGATCCAGGGGAAGCTGGCGAGCGTGCGACGGCGGATCAACCAGGATCGCGAGCTGGAGGTGGCGGTCGGGGAGATCCGCGCGCGAACGCAGGAGAACAAGATCCTCGAGGCTTACGCCGCGCGGGAGACGTTGCTGCGCAAGTATCCCGGCCTGGAACTTGATCGACGCCTGGAAGAGGCGGTACGTGCGGTGACGGAGCGGGAGAAGTCGGCGGTGAAGTCGCTCGAGACGGTGCCTGAGCCGGCCACCGACGCGGCCGCGGGGACCGCTGCCGACTTTGAGGTGCCGCTGGCGCATCGACACGGTGACACCGTGAAGTCACTGTCGGGCCAAGCCGTTTGCGTTATCACCGGCGGAGTCGCCTACGCATTGCAGGCGGACGACGGAAGCCTGCTCTGGCGACGCGACCTCGGAGCGATCCACCGGTCGACTCCGCTGGAGATCGAGGCCGCGGACGGGGGCGACCTGTTGCTGGTGGATGAACGCAACCGGCAACTGCTGCGCGTACGGGCTCGTTCCGGCGAACTTGTCTGGCGTCTGCCGTGCCCCGGTGTTCCCTTCACTCCCGTGCTCGCGGGCGGACAGTTGTTTGTCACTTGCTCGACGGACGATGGCAGCGTGGTGTTGGCCTTGGAACCGGCGACCGGGAAGGTATCGGGTGGCGCCCGCCTGCCGGTGCCCACCGCCACCGGGCCGGCCGTGGACGTGGAACGTGGGCTGCTTTTCCAGCCCGCCGATCATTCGTCGCTGTACCAGATGCAGCTGAAGGACTGGGCGTGCGTGGGCGTCCATTACCTGGGGCATGCGCCTGGCACGCTGCAGGTTCCGCCGCTGGTGCAGGCGGGCATGCTGGTCTGCGCGGAAAACGCCGGGCCGGATTTCGCGCTGCTGCATCTCCTGGGTGAAGAAAGCGACAAGCCGGGCGTGCTGCGAAGCCTCATGGAACCGCCGCGGCTGGAGGGCCAGGTGGTGGTGCCCATGCTGGGATTCGGTCGCCGCCTCCTGCTGACGACGACTCGAGGCCGCCTGCAGGTCTGGGAAGTCGATCGAAGCCAGGCGGAGACACCGCTGCGTCTGGCTGCGGAGAACGTGGCCGCGGTGGCCCCGAACACCGCCAGCTACGCACTCCTCGACGAAGGACGCCTATGGGTAGGCGACAACCAGTTGAGTTATTACGAGCTCCAAACTTCCCGCGGCCAACTGACGCGGAAGTGGCTGAACCTGAAGGGCGATCGTTTCGTCGCGCCGCTCCGCCGCCGCGGCAGCGTGCTGCTGCACGCGCGGCAACGCGCCGGACGCGCAGGGATCACCATGGCCGCCACGCAGTTGGGCGATGAAACGGGCGGACGCCGTGACGGGGAGCTGATCTGGGAAACCGAACTGGCGATGCCGGTGGCGGGGCTGCCCTTCATCCCGGCGGCCTCGCAGGAGATACGCGTTATCTCGCAGGACGGGCTGCTGTTCACGCTGGGCGAAGAGGCCATCAAGCAGCGCAGGCAGTCGGCAGCGCAGGCGCAGCTCGTGAACCCGCCGTCCGGACCGCTGGAACGCGCGCTGCCCCTGGAGGACGGTCGCTTGGTGATCAGCGGACCCGGCACGACCAAGACGCTCGTTCTCTACGATGGCAAGGCTCCGCAGCCGCTGCGTTCCGTGCCGCTGGACCTTTCGGGGGCCGAAGTAGCAGCCGCGCCCGCGCGACTGGGAGCGGGCATCGTGTTGCCGACCGATCGCGGAGCGGTCCACTGGGTGGCTCCGTCGAGCGGCAAGTCGCTTGGCGCGCCCTTCACTCCGTCGCTGGCGGCCGGAGCGCGCGTCGAGTGGTGGCCGGCCACGTCCACGCCCGACGCCCAATCGGTGGTGCTGGCCGATCGACGCGGCAACCTCTATCGCGTCGCCGCGGCCGAGTCGCCCGCCCGGTTGGAACTCGCCCGCGAAGCATCTCTCGACACTCCGCCACTGGCTGCGCCTGCGGTGACCGCAGAGACACTGTTCGTGGTCGTCCGCCGAGAGTCCAAGGACGTTTTGCGACGCTATCGAATGGAGGACCTGCAGCCGCTCGACGCAGTGGAACTTCCCGGCACGGTGAACTGGGGGCCGCACGCGGTGGGTGAACAGGTACTGCTGCAAGTCGATAACGGCAAGCTCCTCGTGTTCGGCAGTGAAGGCGAGGCGAACCTGGTGGAGATGCAGGACACGCCCCTGGTGGGCACACCGGCCGCCGCGCTGGGTGGCGAGGGAGTGGTCGTCGCCGGTCTGCGCGGTCAGGTGCTGGGGATCGATCTGAAGGCCGGCAAGATCGCGTCGTCCCGCGACCTGCGCGTCTCGCTGGGCACCGGACCCGTGCTCTTGACGGGGCGTTTCCTTGTAGGCGGAGCGGACGGGACGCTCTATATCGCAAAGTTCAACGCGGAGCCGTGATGTCCAGCAAGCCTCTCCAGCTCGATAGCCCCCGAGGGCCAAGCGACATCCGACCACGGGAAGGCCGCTGGGACGCCGCGTCCTGCTGCGCCCGGGTGGGAGACGGTCGCCGGGCGTTGCCGCGGATGTCGGCCGGCATCGCACGGCTTGTCCAGGGCTGGCTCGCCTGCACGCTTCTTTTCTGGGGATGCTCCCAGTCGAACGCGCAGGAGGAACGCCGGATCGACCGCGAGCCGTTCGACCGCATCGTCCTTAACCAGGACAACGAGGGACGGGTTCTGGAGGTCTTCCCGCTGGAACTGCCCCAACGCCGCCTGCCGGACGAGGCGGCGCGGACGGGCGCGATTCGCTGCCGACTGTTGACGAATCCCGAGGAGGAGTTGGAGGTCAGTTGGTCGGGCATTGAACGCGTGGAGCTGTTCGAAGCGGAGATCTTGCAGGAAGCGCAGAAGCTGATCGCGGCGCGCCAGTTCGACGGGGCATTCGACCACCTGACCTATCTGCGCGATCGCTATCCCAAGTTGGAAGGTCTGGAGGCGGCCACGGACAGCCTGCTTTACAGCGAAGCGGCCAGCCTCTATCAAGCTCGCCAGTACGAGCGCGCCTGGTTGCTGCTCGACGAGATCCATCGTCGCAGCCCCGAACGCAAGGGACTGTCGGCGGCCATGGCCCGCGTGCTGCAGGTGCTGTTCGACCAAGAGCTGCGGGAAAAGCGTCCGAGTGACGCGCTGCGACGATACCGGATGGCCGCGGCCCGATACGCGGACCTGGTGCCGGAACTGCTGTCGAATTGGAGGCAGCAGTTGGAGGCGGCGGCGGCGGATCACAAGCTGCAGGTTGCCGGATATCTGGAACAAGGACGTCTCCGCGAGGCGTACCTCGCGAGTCGCGAGATGCTCAGCGTGTGGCCCGATCTCGAGGGCGCGCGCGTGCTGGCGGCGGACGTCGCGGCACGTTATCCGCTGCTGCGCGTCGGCGTCGGGGAGCTCGGGCCCGCAGCGAGCGGATCATCGCGGCGAGCCATGGTCGATTGGTCGGTACGGCGTTCCCAGCGGCTGCTCGAACGACAACTGTCCGAACTGACGGGTGTGGGATCGGATGGCGGCGTCTACGAGAGTCCGCTGGGAAAGTGGCTGCCCGCGGAGGACGGACGGTCGCTGGTCTTGCAGGCGACTGCAGGTCGTGCCGTGGCGCCGTTTGTCGCGCCGCTCTGGTTGGCCATGGCGAATCCGGCCGACCGGGACTACTCCGATGGCTGGGCTGAACTGGTGGAACGCGTCGAGCCTCGCGGCCTGGAGTCGGTGGCGGCCGTCTTCCGCCATCCCTGCCTGCGGCCCGAAGCACTGCTGGACCAGACCAGCCTGGCGGGCGTGCCGGGGATGAGTCCCTATCGGGGAAGCGAGCCGGCGACCGACGAGTCGGGCAGCAGTCGCGCGTATCTGCGGGCGGAAGATTACGTGCTCGCGGGCGATTCGCAGCCGCGGGAAGTCGTGGAACGCATCTATCCCACTCCCCAGCGGGCGCTAGCCGCGTTGCGGCGCGGTGAAATCGACCTGGTGGATCGGGTCTTTCCCTCCGATGTCGCGCTGCTTCAAAAAGACGCAGAAGTCTCCGTGGTGGCCTACCGCGTTCCCACGCTGCACCTGCTCATCCCGAACACCCGGCAGCCTTACCTTGCCAATCGCCTGTTCCGTCGCGCGCTGGTGTACGGTATCGACCGTGAGAAGATTCTCCGTCGCGACCTGCTGGGGGGAACGACGTTGGCAGGCTGCCAAACGATCAGTGGCCCGCTTCCCGTGGGGATCCAGGAAGACGATCCGCTGGCCTACGGTTACGATCGACGACTCGAGCCGCGGGCCTACGATCCCCGCCACGCACGGACGCTGGTGCAGCTTGCGCAGATTGAGGTGCAGTCGGCGGCGCAGAAACGCAAACAGGCCGCGCCATCGTTGTCGGAACTGGTGCTGGTGCATCCACCCCATGAGATCGCGCGCGTGGCTTGCCAGGAGATTGTTGCCGACCTGGCCGTGGTGGGGATCACCTGCCAGCTGCGCCCCTTGGCCCCTGGTGAGGAACCAGCGGCCGACGAATCGTGGGACCTGCGCTATGTCGATGTCGTGATGCCCGAACCGATCAGCGGCGTGCAGCGACTGCTGGCGACGGGAGGAATCGCCGGCAATCGGAACCCTTATTTGCAGCTGGCCCTCCGGCAACTCGGCGAGGTGAGCAGCTGGAACGATGTGGGCGCTCGCCTGCAGTCCGTGCATCAGTTGGCCTTTGACGACACGGCCGTGGTTCCACTCTGGCAACTCACCGATTACTTGGCCCATCGTCGGGGACTGGTCGGTGTCGCCGCGCAGCCCATGACCACTTACCAGGCGATCGAGTCCTGGAAGATGCAGGAGGCTCCCTGATGCGGGGCGCACCGGGACAGGATCGGCAAGAGTGGCACCTGGGTGGTGGCGGTGCGCCGCGCGCTTCGCGTGGGGCGGTGCGAAGCCTTTTGCCGTGGTGGGTGCCGTTGGCCTGGTTGCTGATGGCCTGGCTCGCTGCTCCGACCACTCGGTGCGAAGCCCAGACGTCGTCGCTTTGGGACGTCACTCCCTATCGCGTGCATCTCTGGGTCATGTGGCCCGAAGACGGTCGAGTTCCCGAGGAGTGGGCCAGTTCCCTGCCGGCTCGTTTGAAGCGGCGGGCGGAAAGCCAGGTTGGTGCCAGCTGGACCGTAACGTCGGAACGCGCGCCGCTGGCCTGGAGTCGTGCGGTGCTCGCGGGTGACGTGCCGCCGGTGGCGACGCTCCACGAACAGGTTCCAGGCCTGCGCGAATACGACAAGCTGATGTTGGTCGTCGTGCGGCCGGAACCCTCGGGAGCGCAGTTGCGAGTGCGGCAGCTGGATCTGCTGACGCTCACGGAGACGGGGGACTCCGTGGCCGATGGGGTCGACCTGGCCGATATCGAATCGGTGGCCGTCGATCGAATGGCGGAGGTGTTCATGCCGGTGATTCGCATCGAACGGAATGAACAGGAACTGCTGTACGCAACGCTGCGCGCCGGCCTGCTCGCGCGGCCCGAGGCGTCGCGACGCCATGCGACGACGGAGATGCTACTACGGCCCGGCCAGGTGCTGCAGCCCGTGCTGCGGCGCTCCGACCAGTATGGACGCGTCTCCGCCAAGGGGATCCAGTTGGTGGACTGGACCGTGCTGGCAGTCGATCAGGTGCAGGGAAGTCAGGTGATCTGCCGTTTCGAGTCCGGGTATCGTCAGCCCTTTCGCGCGCGGCGAAGCTCGCGCGTGGACCAGTTGGCGGTGTTGGTGAAGCCTTGGCTGTCACAGACGACGCTTCAACTGGTGGAGCGTCAAAACCCCTCTCGGCCTCTGGCCGGGTACGAAGTGTACCGGAAGGGAGATTCCGAAGACGAGGTAGAACTGCTGGGGTCGACGAACTGGCGGGGCGAACTGGTGGTGCCCGTGCGGGCCGATCTGTCCCTGCAGACGCTGATGGTGCGAAACGGACAGCAGCTGTTGGGGAAGCTGCCGCTCGTGCCTGGGACGGCGGCGCGGTTGACGGCCGGACTGCGGAACGACGACCAGCGTCTCGAAGCGGAAGGTTTCCTGGCGGGCGTGCAGGAGTCGGTGGTGGATCTGGTCGCTCGACGTGAGGTGCTGGCGGCACGCGTGCGAAAGCAGATCGAGGAAGGCGAACTGGACGAGGCGGCCGCATTGCTGGAGGAGTTGCGTCGCTTGGATACGCAGGACGTGTTCCTGCGCCGCGTACAGCAGCGGCGGCAGTCGCTGCAGGCGGTGGACGGCCGGTTGCAGCAGCAGATCGACCAGTTGTTTGCCGATACGCGTGCGCTGTTGGGGCAGTACCTGGCCGGGAACCAGGTGGAGCAGTTGAGTCAGGCTTTGGAAGCGGCGCGAGCCAGGACAGCCCGACCTCCGTCAGGTGCGGCGAGCGGCAGCGACGGATCGCAGCCGGTTGCGGGGGATGAGTAGTCAACGGATCCGGAGGAGACGCACGTGCGGCTGTTCGCGAATACACCCTGGGACATCCCGCCCCGCTGCGAACGATGTGGTGAGCTGGAGGCCGATTGCCAGTGTCCGCCGGAACCCCCGCCGGCTGCGCCCCGGATTCCTCCTGAGAAGCAGACGGCGCGGCTGGCCGTGGAGAAGCGGCCCAAAGGCAAATGGGTGACGGTGGTAAGCGGCCTGCCGTCGGCGGGGAACGATCTGCCGGAACTGCTGGCCACGCTCAAGAACGCTTGCGGAGCCGGCGGCACGATCAAGGACGACCGTTTGGAAGTGCAAGGCGAACACCTGCCGCGGATTCGCGAGACGCTCCAGCGTCTCGGTTATCGCGTCCGCGGCTGAGCGCGGATTGGACGCTTCACGCGACTAACTTCTTCGGCTGACGCGCGGTCGGCCAGGCTTTTCCGCGCCGGCACGTTCCCTCCCGGCCGCTGTCTCTCGGACCTTGTTTCAACCGCTTGGCCCCGTTGCCAAGCTCACCCGGGGCAGGTTCCGCCGTCTTGTTCAGGACCGCGAACAGGAGGCCGTCGACAAACGCTTCGGGGTCTCACGGAGTGAATCGCGGGCGTGTGGAAAGCCCTAAGGGTGGCGTTGGGGCTGCGGTTCTGGCTGGCGAAAAATGGACATGCGTGCGGAAGGCTGGCTACAATGGCGAGGTTCGCGCCGACGGGCGGTCGGTGCAGTCGGTGTTTTGCGGAATGGGGCCGGGGCGGATTTCGCAGAATGTCGCGTCGCGGGGGTACCGCGTTGGAGGAGTGTCTTGGCGCTGGGATGGCGTCGCTGGAGTATCGGACAGACGACGGCTGCTCGGGAAAGGGTGGACGATGGGGCGACACGCGGATGGGCGGCGAGGAACGGGGCGCCGAGCGGACGAGCGTGGTCGCGCGGCCTGGGACCGACGGGACGCTGCCGCGGTGAATAAGCGCCGAGGGAAGTCACACCGCGGGAAGACACACCGAGGGAAGACACGGAGTTTCGAGTCGCTGGAATCGCGCCAGATGTTCGCGCGGGAAGACGCCTATTTCGCCGCCGCTGGCGAAACGCTGTCGATTGATGGGGCGGACGGTGTGCTCGCGAACGACCGGGATGGCGCGACGCCGCCGCTCTCGGCCATGCTCTACACGCCGACGCGATTCGGCTCGCTGACGCTGGATGTCGATGGTTCATTCCGTTATGAAGCCTCGCCGGGATTCCAGGGTGAAGACCGATTTGAGTATCGCGTCGATGATGGGCAGGCTTTTTCAGCTCCCGTGCTGGTCAAGCTGCAGGTGCTTGCCCAGCCTGTGTTGATCAACGAGGTGGTGAGTTCCAGCTCGAGTTCCGTGCTGACCGCCATGCGTCCGGCGGCGGCGGCGCTGTTTCCGAGCGAGAAGGAATCGCCCGATTGGATCGAACTGCACAATCTCGCTTCACGGCCGGTCGACTTGAGCGGCTATATGCTCTCGGACACGCCCGGTGATGGTGGGCGGTGGAGTTTCCCGCCAGGGACGTCGATCGCGGCGGGCGGATACCTGGCGGTGTTCGCCTCGGGCTACGACATCCGCGACCCGGCGCTCGACGAGAAAGGCTGGCTGCACACGAACTTCAGGCTGGACGCGGAGGGGGAATACCTGGCGTTGCTCGACGCGGGCAACCGGGTCCTGCAGGAGTTCTCGCCGCGCCTGCCTCAGCAGCGTTCCGATGTAGGGTATGGCGTGCACGGGGGCGCGTATCGCTACCTGGTTCCGGCGACGCCGGGCGCGTCGAACCAGCGCGCGACGGCCTACGCGGGGTTGGTATCGCCGGTGGAAGCGAGCGTTCCACACGGTTTCTATGACCGGCCGCAGACGGTTGCGCTGCGCACGCCCGACGCAGCCTTTGCCGACTTGCCCGACTACCCGTGGGC
>CAZUJM010000153.1:12773-14403 GCA_964620405.1 uncultured Pirellulaceae bacterium
TCCGCGCCGGGGATCTACCTTCCGTCGTGGAGACCTACACCTACCTCTTCCTCCAGGACATTCTTCGCCAGTCGCCAGACGGCACGCCGCCGGAGGGGTGGGCTAAACGCATCGGGAGCCAGACGTTCAACTTTGGCATGGATCCCCGCATTGTCGACTCGCCCGAGTGGGGACCGCAGATGCTGGAAGCGCTGCGCCAAGTGCCCTCGATCTCGATCGTGATCGACCGGAAACACCTGCTCGACACCAAGACCGGCATCTACGTCAACGCGTTCCAGGATGGGCCGGAGTGGGAGCGGCCGGCATCGGTGGAGTTGATCACGCCGGATGGCTCCGGAGGCTTCCAGAGCAATGCGGGGTTGCGAATCCGCGGTGGTTTCAGCCGGAGCGGATCCAACCCCAAGCATTCGTTCCGGCTCTACTTTCGCGGCGAGTACGGCGATTCCTCGCTCAACTATCCGCTGTTCGGCGACGAGGGAGCGGACACGTACCAGCAGATCGACTTGCGTACGGCCCAGAATAACGCGTGGCAGTTTGGCCTGAACACGAACTCGTTCCTGCGCGACGAATTCTCGCGCGACACGCAGCGGGACATGGGCCAGCCCTACAAACGCGGTCGATACTATCATCTCTACCTGGATGGGCTGTATTGGGGCCTGTACCAGACGGATGAACGCGCCGAAGGAGACTATGCGGCGACCTACTTCGGGGGTCGGGAAGAAGATTACGACGTGATCAAGGCGATTGACGGCAAGGCGTTTGCCACCGATGGATCGATCGCGGAGTGGGACCGCCTGTGGGGCATCGCAAACCGCGGCTTGGCCGACAACGGGGCGTACTTCGCGGTGCAGGGTAAGAATCCGGACGGCACGGATAATCCTGCGCTGGAGCGGCATGTCGACGTCGACAACCTGATGGACTACATGCTGGTGATTTTCTACACGGGCAACATCGACGGCCCGACGACGGTCGCGGGGATCAATAACTTCTATGCGATCCGCAACCGGGTGACTCGGGACGCATGGCGATTCTTTGCGCACGATTCGGAGCACACGTTGACGTCGCTGACGACGGACAACACAAAGAACAGTACGATGGGCGATGTGCGGACCCAGTTCAATCCAAGGTGGCTGCACCAGAAGCTGATGGCGAATGCCGAGTACCGGCAGCGGTTCGCGGACCGGGTGCGGAAGCATTTCTTTGATGGCGGATCGCTCACGCCGGAGCGTGTGGCGGCGCGGTTGCGTGGTCGGATGTCGCAGATCGACCTGGCGATCATCGGCGAGTCCGCGCGGTGGGGAGATACATCGCGGTTCAGCTACACGAAGAACGACTGGCTGAAGGACGCCAACTTCCTGCTGGATACGGTCGCGCCGCAGCGGACGGGCGTGGTGGTGCAGCAGTTGGTGAAGAACGGTTTTTATCCAACGTTGGAGCCGCCGGCGGCCAGCCCGGCCGGTGGGCGCGTGGAGACCACGACGGACATCCGACTCACGGCTGCTGGTGGCGACGTGTACTACACGCTGGACGGCACCGATCCGCGGGAACTGGGAGGCGGAGTCAGCGCGACGGCTCGACGGTACGAGGAGACGCAACCGCCGCGGCTGGATCGCGACGGCACGCTTCGTGC
>CAZUJM010000154.1:0-14386 GCA_964620405.1 uncultured Pirellulaceae bacterium
TCCACCTCCGTGCCCTCCGTGTCCTCTGTGGCGAAAAAGAAAATTGAAACCACGGAGACCACAAAGAACACGGAGTGTCCACCTCCGTGCCCTCCGTGTCCTTCGTGGTTAAAAGCTTCCTACCAGGGAGGACACACTACCCGAGAGCTTACGGATCTCCAACAACCGTGAGACTTCGCTCGACCCCGCGCGTCGGCGGCGCACCGAGTAACGCGACCACGAATGAACCCCTCATACCGATCAACACGCGGCCCCAGGATAATTGCCAGAATTGGTCCACCCGCCCCTGACGGCGTCCTTTAGACCAAGGTTTCAATCGCTTGACGCACCTCGGCAAGAAACCGAGCCGCCGGCGCGCCGTCGATGACGCGGTGGTCAAAGGTCAGACTGAGCGTCATGCGGTGGCCGAGGACGATCTGGTCGTCATCGCCCACAATCGCCTCGCGGCGGATCGCCCCGACGCCTAGGATCGCCGACTCCGGCAGGTTAATGACGGGCGTAAACGCATCGATGCCCATCGCTCCGAGGTTGGTCAAGGTGAAAACACCGCCCTGCAGTTCCTCGAGCGACAGTCGACCCTCGCGAGCCCGCTCCGCCAGTTCGCGCGTCGACTGCGACACCTGCTCCAGGCTGCGCCGCGCAACGTCTCGGACCACAGGCACCAACAGCCCCTGTTCGGAATCGACGGCCAGTCCGATGTGCACTCCTTCAGGACGCGGCACGAAGATCGCGGACTCGTCCCAGCGCCCGGCCAGCAGCGGATGACGCAGCAGCGCGTCGGCCACAACCTTCAGCAGCAGATCGTTGAAGGACGGCACGAAGCCGCCCGCCTGCTGGTAACGCTTCCGTGCCTGCAGCAGCCGGTCCGCGACCAGTACCGTGGTCAGCGTGACGGGCACCGTCGCCGCGCGACTGGCCGCCATCCGCTGCGCGATGACGCGGCGCATCTTTGTGATCGGCACCGCGTCGCAGTCGGCCGGCACTTGGCCATTCGCGGGTCGACCCTGACCATTTCCGGCAGGCAACGCCGCCCGCACATCCGACTCTCGCACGCGTCCCCCGCGACCGCTGCCCTGGAGGTCCCGCCAGTCGACGCCCAATTCACGGGCCACGCGACGAGCACGTGGCGACGCGACCGTTGCGTGATGGCGTGCGTCGTTTTTCGTGTGCGCAGCCGACTTGGGCGTCGGAGAAGCGGCATACGCCTCCACATCCTGTCGCGTGATTCGCCCGCGACGCCCGGAGCCCACTACCGCCTCGATCATCACGCCCAACTGCACGGCGCGTCGACGGGCAGAAGGCGAAGATGCTACCAAGCCGCGCGTCGCGGGATCCGTCTCTTGACCGTTGCCTCCAGCCTCCGGCAGCGGTGACGACGCATCCGAGGAAACCACGCCGCCTAGGACCGGCACCGCTTCGCCCTCTGCGACGAGGTATCCGAGCAGCGTTCCCACGGGAATCTCGGTTCCGTCCGCGGGCGCGTCGCTGGCGATTCGCAGGATGCCCGACTCGATCGCCTCGATCTCCTGGGCCGCCTTTTCGCCCTCCAATTCGTAGATCATGTCGCCTTCGCGGACGACATCGCCCTCCTTCTTGAGCCATCGCAAGAAGGTGCCGACCTCCATCGACCAGCCAAGACGCGGCACGCGGATTTCGTGGGCCATGGTCTACTCCCGGCTCAGTTCGCGAACGGCCGCGACGATCTGCGCGGCATCGGGCACGAGGGCTTTTTCCAAGGGGGGACTGTACGGGGTCGGAGCGAAGAGCCCATGCAGCCGCTTGATCGGAGCATCCAAGTCATCGAAACCGGCGTCGGCCACCTGCGCGGCGATGTCGGAGGCGAAACCACAAGGCCCAACGCACTCATCGACCACCAGCAGCCGGCCGGTCTTCTTCACCGACCGCAGGATGGTGTCGATGTCCAGCGGCGAGATGGTCCGTGGATCGACCAGTTCGACCGAGATCCCTTCGCTGGCCAGCTGGTCGCACACCGAATGCACCAGCTGCACCATGCGGGCGATGGCGACCACCGTCACATCCGATCCCGCACGCACCACCCGCGCCAGCCCGAACGGGATCAGGTACGACTCCTCCGGCACGATGCTGCGGGTTGTCAAGAGTTCGCGATGCTCCAAGAACATCACCGGGTCCTCGCCGCGCAGCGCGGTGAGCAGCAGCCCCTTCGCATCGAAGGCGCTCGACGGCACCACGACGCGAAGCCCCGGCACCTGTGCGTACATGGCGTAGTAGCTTCCGGAGTGATGGGTCGCGGCCGAATGGCCGATGCCGATGCAGCCGCGCAGCACGACGGGCATCTGCATCTTGGCGATCTGGTTGAAGATTTCGCCCACGGAGTCGAGGATGAAGTCGGCGAACATGAAATCGACGACCGGGCGAGCCCCGGCCATCGCCGCTCCACAGGCCAGCCCGACGAACCCACGCTCGCAGATCGGTGTGTCGCGCAGTCGGCGTTCACCGTACAATTCGTAGAGGCCTGCGGTAGTATTAAAATTCCCGCCGCGTTTGCCGATCCCTTCGCCCAGCACGAAGATCCGCGGCTCGACCGCCATCTCCGCAGCCAGCGCCTCGTGCGTCGCCTTCGTGTAGGTCGTCTCCCGCGTGGCATGGCGAGGCACATCGACGTAGACCGGCGTGGCGGGGTGTTTGGCCGTAGCCGCGCCGAGCTGCCCGGCTTGCTCCGCATAGACATGCCACGCCGCGGACTCGGACGTCGGCATAGGGCTGCCCTCGGCGAACTGGCGCGCGTCCTTCACCAGTTGCTTGATCTCCTCCTCGATCTTCGCGATCGAAGCCTCGGGAACGCCGCGGTCCAGCATCACCTGCCGCAGTCGCAGCAGCGGGCACTGGGTCTTCCAGTGCTCGACGTCCTCCTTGGTGCGATATGTGAAGTCGCCCATGCCTTCGGCGTGAGCCCGCGTACGATAGGTCTTGCACTCCAGCAGCGTCGGGCCTTCCCCGGCGCGGGCGCGGGCCACCGCCTGCTGCGCGGCCTGGTACACGGCCACCGCGTCATTGCCATCCAGTTCGACGCTGGCCATGCCATAGGCGGGCCCGCGATTGCCGACCCGCGGGCTGCCGCTGGCGTAGCTGAAAGGCACTTCCGTCGCGAACTGGTTGTTCTCGCACACGAACAGCACCGGCAGCTTCCAGATGCTGGCCATGTTCAAGCCTTCGTGGAAGGCGCCGTTGTTGACCGCTCCATCGCCAAAGAAGGCCACCGACACCTGCCCCGACTCCATGAGCTGTGACGCGTAGCCGCCGCCGGCGGCCTGCAGGATGCACGGCCCGACAATGCCGCTGGTGCCCAGCATGCCGATCTCGGGGGAGAACAGGTGCATGCTGCCTCCGCGCCCCTGCGACAGGCCCGTCTGGCGCCCGAACAGTTCCGCCATCAGCTCCGCCGCCGAAGCCCCCTTCGCCAATGCGTGCCCATGGCCGCGATGCGTGCTGAAGATCGTGTCTCGCTCGTTCAAGTGCGCGCAGACGCCCGACGCGATAGCCTCCTGCCCAACATAAGTGTGACACGCTCCAAAGATCAAACCCCGCTGGTGGCAGCGAGCCAGCTCTTCCTCCGTCTGCCGAATCAACTGCATCGTCCGATACAGTCGCAGCAGTTCATCGGAAGGCACTTCGGCAACGGCGGAGGCCTGCGAAGCCGGGGACACGGCAGGTGACGAGGAGGCATTCATGGCCGGTATCCGCTGGATGAGGAACGGCGGACGCACGAGCGCCGCCTGTGATGGGGAGCCTTCTTAGTTCGTGTAACGCCGTGAACCGCCGGCGTTCAACGCCAGGTTGCCGCCATCCATGGGAATGAGCGCGCCGCTGATCCACGCGCCTTCGTCGGATGCCAGCAGGACCGCCAGGCCCTTGATGTCGTCGGGAACTCCCAACCGTCCGCGGGGGATGCCGCTGAGGAACTTCTGTTCCAACTGCGGATCCTCGGCGATGCGTGCCCGCAGGCCTTCGTTGATCACCTGGGCTGGGAGGATCGAGTTCACGCGCACGCCCTGGCTGCCCCACTCGGCCGCCAGTTCACGCGTCATCGCCACGACGGCGCCCATGGCCATCGAATAGGCGATGTGGCCGCGTCCCAGCGCGGTGACCGATGCCAGCGAACCGATGTTCACGATCGATCCGGTCTTCTGGCGCAGCATGCGCCGGCCTGCCAACTGGCAGGCGTAGAAGCGTCCGTACACCATGTTCCGCCACGTCGCCTCGACGTCGTCCAGCGCAATCTCCTCGGGACGCCCCAGTACGCCGTGGCCGGCAACATTCCCCAGGAAGTCGATGCGGCCAAACTCCCGATCGAGCACCGCGAACACCTGGTCCCACTGCTCGGGCGAGCCGACATCGGTGCCCATTGCGACCGCCTTCCGCCCCAGGGCACGCAACTCCACGGCCGTCTGCTGCACGTTCGGCTCATCCAGGTCCACCAGCAGCAGGTCGGCCCCCTGCTCCGCCAACGCCGTGGCCATGGCCTTCCCCAGGTTGCGGGCCGCTCCCGTGACGACGGCGACTTTTCCCGAAAGATCAAACATCGTGGCTCTCCACTTCGAAGAGTAAACGGCGGCAGGCCTTCCGAACACCGGCAGGACCTCGGGTTCGCAAAACTACTTGGGCTCCGCGATCACCGGGTTCGTGAGTTCGCCGATGCGTTCGATCGCGATGGTGACCGAATCGCCCGGCTTCAGGTAGACAGGCGGCTTGCGGGCCATGTCCATGCGGCGTGCCCGTGAGGATCACGGTACCCGGCAGCAGACGCGTGCTGGCACTCAGGTATTCGATCAGTTGCGGCACGTTGAAGATCATGTCGCCCGTATTCCAATCCTGCATGACCTGGCCGTTGAGGATCGTCTTGATGCCCAGCGTATGCGGATCGGGGATTTCGTCGCTGGTGACGAGGCACGGACCCAGCGGACAGAACGTGGCAAACGTCTTGCCGCGGCACCACTGCCCGCCACCTCCATTCAGCTGCCACGTGCGCTCGCTCACGTCGTGCGCGCAGGTATATCCGAGCACATAGTCCAGCGCGTCGGCCTGCTTGACGTTGTAGGCCTCCTTGCCGATCACGACCGCCAGTTCGCACTCGTAGTCGACCGTCTCGCACGGCAGGTGGCCGGGAATGATGATCGGGTCGCCGGGGTTCTGCAGCGCGCCGATGTTCTTCATGAAGAGAATCGGATACTTGGGCTTCGGCTGCCCGCCTTCGTCGGCGTGGAACGCGTAGTTCAGGCCGATGCAGAGGATATCGACGGGAACCAGCGGAGCCAGCAGCTTGACGACATCCGCCTTCTCGCCGGTGTCGCGCAGTTCACCGAACAACGAACCCTCCAGCCGAGTGAACCGGCCATCCTCATGGAAACGGCCGTATTGGACCTGCCCATTCTCGTTTTGAAAACGAACGATCTTCATCGAATCAGAACTCCCAGGTCTAGGATGTCAGGAGAAGGATTTCAGGAGAAGGCTTGGGTGGGCATCCGAGCGCGACGGCCGACCAGATGATTTCGGACGGAGGACAGAGGTCCGGCGGGAAGAGCGCGTCATGCGGTTTGATTGGCCGGAGTGTACAGCCATTCGGGGCGCAGTTCCAGCAGATCGCCGAGCATCAGCAGTTTGGCGACGACGTCGGCGGGCAGCAGGATCCCATCGCGCGCGGCAAGTCGTCGATGCCGCCATTCGCGTTCCCCAGGAAGCAGCACATGGTCGATTCCTTCCATGGCGGGCGCCGCGTGGATCTCCTCCACCACATGCCGCATGCGGCTCCAGTACTCAGACGGCTCCATGATGGTTGCGACATCAATCGCCAGGAACGCCGCGCCGTGGCGCGTGGGTTCGGTCGGATCGCCGTGGATCCAGCTGCCGACCTGCCAGGTGAGCGCCGCTCCCGAAAGCACGCCGGCCAGGGCTTCGATCAACACGGCGATGCCATATCCCTTCGCGCCGCCCATCGGCTGCAGGGCGGCCTTGGCCGGATAGAGGCTGCCGTCGGTCGTGGGATGGCCTTCCTGGTCGATGATCCAGTTGTTCGGGATCGACTCACCACGCTGGTGCGCCGCATAGACCTTGCCGCCTGCGACCGTGCTGATGGCCATGTCCAGCAGGATGGGATCCGAGTCGGGACCGGTGGGCAGCGCATAGGAAAGCGGATTGCTGCCGGTGACCGCCAGGCGCGAACCGGGAGCCGCGACGCTGGGGATGTCGTTGGCCATGGAGATGCCGATCATTCCGGCCTGCGCGGCCAGATAGGGATAGAAGCCGGCCGCGCCGAAGTGATTCGTATTGCGAACACCCACATAAGCGACGCCGACATTCCGCGCCTTCTCGATCGCCACGTTCATGGCGAAGACGCTGGCCACATGCCCCATCACCGACTGCCCGTCGACGATCGCCCAACCGGGCCCGGAACGCACCACTTCGGGCTTGCGATCCGTGCGGATGCCTCCCGCGCGAATGCGACGCACGTAGTCGAACAGCAGCTTCGTGCCGTGCGTGAAGGTCCCCCAACTGTCGACCATCACCAGCGCGTCGGCCACCGTCGATGCGTACTCCGGATCGGCGCCGATGCCTTCCAGCGCCTGGCTGCAGAAGGCATGGAGGTCCTCAATCGAAACCCGGGTCGCCGTGGGCATGCTCTGGTCCTGGGGAGAATGTTTGCGAGGAAGGTGGTAGAGAAGCGGGGAACCGTGGAGGAATCGGCTGCCTTCAGCGAACTCGACAGACCGCAGCGATCCCCCGCGCGGCCGCTCGAGCCGCGCGGAGAACGGGGACTCAGGGATTCACGACATTCGGCAACGCCTGTCCCTGCACGGCCATCACGGCGAGGCGAGCGGCCGTCTCGCGCAGCTTCCGGACTGCAGGCACGCTGGCCGAAGCGACATGGGCCGCCACGATCACCTGGTCCATTTTCAGAATCGGGTGGTCGGCCGGAATCGGCTCGGGCTGGAAAACGTCCAACGCCGCCGCGGAGAGATGGCCGCGAGCCAACGCGTCGGTCAACGCATCGGGATCCACCAGGTCACCGCGCCCGACGTTCACCAGCGCCGCGCCCGCTTTCATCGCTGCGATCCGTTCGCGTCCCAGCAAGCCGCGCGTATGATCGTTCGAGGGACAGTGCAGCGTCACCACGTCGGACGCCGCCAGCAGCTCGTCCAGCGACGCGGGCTCGCAACCGAAATGCCGAACGTCTTCGGGAGCGACCATCGGGTCGAAGACCAGGCGCCGGCACTTGAACGGCGCCAGCCGCGACGCCACTTCGCGCCCGATGCGGCCGAAACCGATGATTCCTACGGACAGATCACGCAGGCAACGCATGCGATCCAACGGCACAGCCAGCCCCCAGCTGCCCGACCGCACCTTCACGCTGTTCTCCGTCACGCCACGCAGCAGGCCCAGCATCATCGCCAACGTGTGGTCCGCAACTTCGTCGATGCAGTAGTCCGGAACATTGCAGACCGGAATGTTTCGCGCACGAGCGGCCGCGAGGTCGACGTTGTCCACGCCAATGCCGGAACGCACAATCGCCCGCGCCCGCTCCATGCTGCCAATCACATCCGCGTTGATCGGCGCGAACTGCGTGATCACCGCGTCCGCATCACGCACCAGATCCTTGAGCAGGTCAACCGACTTGCACTGAGCACCCGTCAACTCAACGCCCGCTTCAGCGAGGATCCGCTCCTCCACCTCCAGCGTCGGGAACGTGTAGTCGGTGATCACCACGCGCATTTCTGCACTCTTCCTTCCACCTCAGGGAAACTTCTTCCAGAAGACTTCTTTCTCCGCGAGCCTGTCCAGACTACGCCCTCGCGGACCCGACAACGTGCGTCGTTCGTCGGAGGCCACGGTCCTGGAGGCTACGGTGCGACCGATGTTCACGCACCTTTACGGCCCCTATTTTGTCTGATAATATGTCGCGACTCTGAAGGAGCGTCAATATCACAGACCGGCATTCGGGAATCACGGAGAACGCGATGGGCGACTCGATCAAGCCTCTGAAGATCCGTGACGAAGTGGCCAGTCGCCTGCAGAGTTTCATCCTGACGCAGAAGCTGCGATCGGGCGATCGACTGCCGACGGAAGTGCAACTGGCGTCCACGTTCGGCGTCAGCCGCTTGAGCGTGCGGGAGGCGACCAAATCGCTGGAATACCTGGGGGTCGTGCATGCGAAGCCGGGGTCGGGCCTGTCGGTGGGGGAAGTGAACCTGAAGCGGATCGCCGAAGTCATGGCCTTCCACCCGACTCTGAAGGAGGCATCACGGCCGCAGCTGATCGAGACGCGGATCGTGATCGAAACTGGCGTTCTCCCCCATGTCATGCGGAGAATGACCGAAGACCCTGCCGTCTACGAGACGCTGCGGGCCATCGTGGACCGCATGCGCGGTGTCTCCAGTGGCCCGGACTGGATCGAACAGGACGTCGCGTTCCATCGCAGCTTGATCGAAGCCAGCCAGCTCTCGCCGCTGATCGCCTTCAATGAACTGCTGGTGTTCTTCTTCCAGGAGTTCCGCGAGAGCGTCTTGGAGTCGGAGTTCGCGGCGTCGGTGGAAAGCCACCTGCGGCTGATCGATCTGCTGCGGGACCAGAACCTCGGCGACGCCTGCCAGGAACTGAAGTCGCACATCGAGATCCACAAGCATCGCTGAGCGGTCGGTCTTCGCGAGCCAGCGGACAGCGAGCCAGAGATCAGCGCCGTGAACCGGTCGAAAACACGCCGGTTGAAAACGCGGCGGTCGAGAAGCCTTTGATCAAGGCGTCCAGCACGACCCGCGGTTCGGGGCCGATCTGGCGCATGCGAGCCGTCATGCCCGCGGGTATGCCGAAGTGATCGTGCTCGCGCACGCTGCGTTCAATTCCCTCCGCCGCGACCACGGCCTGGCCTCGCGCGACGTCCACCTCGCCGGGCTACGCAGCAGGTGACGTTCATCTTTTGAAATACGACACCTGACCCCACGGGTGATCCCACTCCAAAGTCGCTGGATACAGCCCTCATCCCGGCAAATATCAGGCTCATCCACGCGGCCGCTTTCGCCCTCCGTGGCTCACAGCCTACAGCAGGATTTTTCTTGCATCTATAAGATTGTCTGATAGGATGCCGATCCAAAGTTGGCACCCTTTGATTTTTTTGGAGGTCAATCCGTGACGATTTGCATCATGAGAAAAGTAGCGATCGCGGTTCTTTTCCTGGCGGTCTCTGCGGCGACTGCGATGGCTCAGCCGGTGGCGAACGATCCCAGCCTGCGCGCTTGGTTCAAGGCGGACGATCTGGTGAAGGCGGGGCTTGCGCCGGGGGGATATCTCTCGCAGTGGAAGGACGCCTCCAGCTACGGCACCATCGTGGCACCGCGAACGACGATGGCCGCGGCGGGTCCCGGTTTGGGCAAGCCGGTGGAAGAAGCGCCCACCCTGCAGATGGTGGAGATCAATGGCCGACAGATCCCGACGGTGCGTTTCGATCGAGCGGGGGATGTGGTGGGTGGTTCTGGCGATCCGGCCGTTCCCGGTTCCGGCGCCGCCGATCGTCTCTTCCAGACCAACAACCTCGCCCCCGACTTCGATCCGCTGAACATCGGTGACGGCACGAGCCTGACGGCGATTGCGGTCTTCATGCCCGACTACACGACCACTTCCGCCTTGGGCTATTCGCCGATTCTTGCCAAGCGTGGTCCCAGCAGTTCGGTCTGGGAGTTGGGCATCAACAACACGGCCGGCCCGGCGGGCGGGCGACTGAACTACGTCACCTACGATGCGCAGACCGAGTACCTGAGCGGCAAGAAGATCGCCGAGAAGAAGTGGCATGTGTCGGCGTTGACGATCACCGACGATCCCGCCAGTCCCGCCGACGCACTCGGCTTCTGGGACAACGACTCGATGTCCACCGTGGGCCGCATGATCAACCTCGGCAACGTGCCCACGGGAACGACCGTGAATCGCAACGCCACCACGCCGGAACCCTTCGGCATCGGCGCCCACTCGCAGACCTGCTGCGGAGAGGGCGAAACGTTCGCGGGCAACATCGCTGAAGTCATCATCTACTCGCGCGTGCTGAGCGGCGCTGAACTGGAACAGGTGGAGAGCTACCTGGGCCAGAAGTATTTCGGCGTGCCCGAGCCGTCCTCGGCTGTGCTGCTGCTGTTCGGAATGCTCGGCCTGGCTCGCCGTAAGCGTTGATCCGCGGCCCGTTCCAGGCACGACTTTGCGAAACTCCAGCCAGTCCGTGGGGTCAGATCCCCAGGTCTGGTTGCAGCTTCCTGGCACACGATTTCTCGCATCGCCAACCGCACCACCTGCGCCGTGGGGCGGCCGGAGAACCTGATTCGCCCGGCCTGCCCCACGGTTTTTTCCGGGAGCCACCGTCATGATCCGACGCATCGCGATGATGTTCTGCCTGCAAAGCGTGTTGGGAGCCTCGCTCGCGTACGCGCAACCAGACCCCATGGACACCAACCTGCGGCTGTGGCTGAAGGCCGATGACCTGGTCAAGACTGGCCTGGCCGACGGAGCACCCGTGGCCCAGTGGAAAGATGCGTCCAGCTACGGCACCATCGTGAAGGCACGAACCGAGATGAATCCCGCCGGACCGACGCTGGGTGCGGACGTCGACGAGAAGCCGCACTTGCGGATGGTCGACATCAACGGCAAGACCGTGCCCACGGTGCGTTTCGACCGCAACGGCTCGATCTTCGACTCCGGCGATCCCAACACCGACGATTCCGGCAGCGTCGATCGGCTCTACCAGATCAACAACTTCGACAACCCGCGCACTCCCGACATCAACGAAGACCCGACGGCGATCGGCGACGGCACCGACTTGACCGCCTTCTTGGTCTTCAACCCCGACATCGTCGACAGCCTGGGCCCCACAGGAGACTCGATCCTGGGCGTCGAGGTGGTCTTCGGCAAACGGGGCGATACCTTCTCGCTGTACGAGATCGGCATCGAGCAGCGTCCGGGCCAGCCCGACTTCGGCAAACTCATCACGGTCAACTACGACGTGAATGTGAAGTACGCATCCGAGGGAACGCCCCCCGAAAAGACCTGGCAGATCGTGGCCCTGACGATCGAGGAGTCCGACCCGTCCAACGAAGGCATCTCGGACCTGATCAACTTCTACCTCGGCACCGACGGCAAGCCGCTGGAAGGCATCGGCGGCCCCATTCCCATGGTCGACCGCAACAACGCCGAAAACCTCAACGACGTCGTGTCTGGATCCCCGGAACCGTTCGGCATCGGAGGCCACGCGCAGAACTGCTGCGGCGAGGGCGAGACGTTCGCGGGCAACATCGCCGAAATCATCCTGATGAGTAAACTCCTGGGACCGGACGATCGCGAATGGAAGGGCATCGAGTCCTACCTGAACCAGAAGTATTTCCTCAAGGACGCCGGCCTGAAAGGCGACTTCAACGCGAACGGCCTGCTGGACATCGACGACATCAATACGCTGACCGTGAAGTCGGCGGCGGGCACCAACGAAGCGTCTTACGACGTCACGGGCGATGCGCTGGTAAATGGACTGGACGTTTCCAGTTGGGCCAAGGATTTGAAGAAGACCTGGATCGGTGACTCGAACCTCGACGGCCAGTTCAACACGACCGACCTCGTCGGCATCTTCCAGGCGGGCAAGTTTGAGTCGACGAGCGCCGCCAACTGGTCCGAGGGCGACTGGACGGGCGACGGCCGTTTCAACACCAGCGACCTCGTGGCCGCTTTCCAGGACGGCGGCTTCGAACAAGGCGTCCGTCCCAGCGTGGCGTCCGTTCCGGAACCGACCAGCGCCGTGTTGCTGCTGACCTCGCTGCTTGCCCTGGGCCGCATCCGGCGAAAGCGTTAGGCAACCGGCCTTGAGTGCAAGTGCTCATTTCCGCTGGCTCTCCAGCGAGCAACACCCATCACGATGGTGAAATTGAGCCCTACCCTTAACTCTCCACCCGCAGCCGGTCACTGGGTCCAGAGGGCTTTCAGGACCGGCCACTGCTTTTCGACAAACACCAGGGCCGTGAGACCCAGGTAGAACGCGCCGCAGCAGCTGATCCCCAGGCTGGCCAACCAGCCCGGGCGAAGCGCCGGAGGCAGGAAACGGCGGTTCACGTGCAGGACCACGAACGCCGTGATGCCCATCGCGAGGTTGTTGAAGTTCGCGATCACCAACGCCATCAGCTTGGGACTGCCATACGTATTGAACAACCACGCACAGGCGTACGTCCAGACGACGTAGAAGAACAACAGTCCGTAGTACACGTACTTGATCTTGTCGTCGCTCATGTGATTGCGAATATACCGGCTGCCAGACCAGACGATGTCGGTCCATTTGCGGGCGAAGTCCTCGACCACGGCCAGCTGGCTCGGCAGCAGCACCAGCATGCCGACCACCAAGGTCAGCATCCACAGCAGCTGCGACCACGCGGGCCCGACGCCATTGCGAATGCCATCGGCGGTGATCAACGCCTGGGCCCAGTCAAGGTCGGCTTTGTGGGCATACAGCGTCGAATGCTCGGCGAACTGAATTGAGATCAGGCCGGGCAGCGCCATGCCCATGAAACAGCCAGGCATCCAGACGCAGATCTGGTCCGTCAGCAGGTAGGTCCACCAGACCTTCCAGCGAGAAAGGTTCTCCCGCGTCACCGGAAACACCTTGCCCAGGTGGCTGAGGGTGATCGACTGGCCGCCCACGAGGCTGGGAATCGCACCGACCTTCGCTCCCATTCCCCAGCCCTTGTCACGCACATAGTTGCTGTAGGTGGAGTTGCTGAGTCCACCGCCGCCGGCATATCCGGCGAACGCCCCCAGCAGCGCGATATTCTCCAGCGAGATCGTCGGCCACTCGCCGGTCTGGTGGTATTGCTGGAAGGCGTTGACCACCGTCTCCTGGCCATCCGCTCCGCGAATCGGAAAGCTGCCAAACTTGAGAAATCCGCTGAAGATCTTCCACCAGTTCTCTGCACTGACGAACAGCAGGCCCATGGAGAGACAGAAGCCCAGGACGGCGACGACCTTGATGGTGAAAATGGTCTGCAGCATGTTGTAGACCTTGCCGCCAATCAGAATCGGCAGCGTGACCAGCCCCAGCAGCACGTAGGCAACCAACTTCACCGCCTCGGCGTCCTCGGCCAAGGGCGGGCGATTGAGATAGAAGGCGACAATCAGCGAGGCCGCGTTGGTGGACATCGCGGGGATGAACGCGCCGAGGTAGAGCACCAGGATGACCGCCATCCAAGCTGTGGGACCAGGCCAGGTGCGCATGAACCCGGTCAGGATCGGCTCGCCCGTGTAGAGGGCGTACCGCCCGCACTCCAGGTTGTAAAACAGCTGGCCGACGATGGCGAGCGTCGCCACCCACATCAGTCCGCCGCCATAACGGGCCGTGATGTCGGGCCCGACCAGCCACTCGCCTCCGGCGATCGCGATGCCACACATGACGATGCCCGGCCCGACGAACGATTTCCAGTTCGCCCAGCGCAACGGCGCCGCCGCGGGCAGTTCGTCCACGCCCCACGGAGGCAGGCACGAAACCGGAAGGTAAGGCTTTGCGTCCGCTTCCTCGACTGTCCTGTCCGTCATCGGTTGTCTCCCCGATCCTGGGTTCCACCAGCACGATCCGCCAGCATCGTCATGATGGATGCTCTCCGTGCATGTCGTTGCAGCAGGATTATGATTCGTCCCAGCGCTGCCGGAAAGCGGGGAATCAACTCCCTCCGTGATCCTCCGTACACACCTCCGCGCCCTCCGTGGTAAAAAAAGACCCCGCCCCCAAACCATGCCATTAAAGAATACGGGGGAGACTTGACCACGGAGGCCCCGGAGCAGCCATGCCTCGGGACTGGCACGGCCAGTCGTCGCGCGTTTTAATCACGAACCTCTCCCATGCGGCCCACGCAGCCCTCCCCCGAGGCAACCGGCCATCCACGAAGGACTCTCCCACGATGAAAATCACGCGCATCGAAACGATCTGGTTCGAACCGCAACCGGTCGAACAGTGGACCCAACAGCAAGGTTCCAGCCGCCAGGCGCTGCCCAACAATCTCTGGGTCCAGGTGCATACGGACACGGGACTGGTCGGACTCGGCGAAACCTACTACTCCCCGCGTGCCGTCAGCGCGATCATCCACGACCTGTACAGCCACTTGCTGATCGGTCGCGACGTGCTCGACATCGAGAACCATTGGAATAACATGTTCTCGCTGGTCAACTTCTGCGGCCATGCGGGCGCGGAGATGCGCGCGATCTCGGCCATCGACGTCGCGTTATGGGACCTGGCCGGCCAGCACCTGGGGCAGCCCATCTACAACCTGCTAGGCGGCCGCAGTCGTGATCGCGTGCCGGTCTACAACACGTGCGTCGGTTATGGCCCGCACGACGACCTGCGTGCCTG
>CAZUJM010000155.1:0-14384 GCA_964620405.1 uncultured Pirellulaceae bacterium
CGGGTTCTAGCCACGGGTTCTAGCCACGGGTTCTAGCCACGGGTTTTAACCACGGAGGGCACGGAGGGCACGGAGGGCACGGAGGACACGGAGGACACACCGAGCGGTGAGCGGATGCGTTGGCAGCAAGGATGCTCCGTGTTCTCTGTGCTCTCCGTGGTTTAAAAAACAGAGTCTCCTCAAAACAGCGACTGCTGTCGCCTTTCCTGCTCGCCGGGCCAGGCGGGGAGAGGCGGCAGGGACGGGAGCGCGATCCGCAGGGCGGCGTGGAAGCGGCGGGCGAATTCGGGGGCGAAGGCGTCGTCGGGCGCGTGGGTCATGACATACGGCTGCAGGCCCTGCTGGATCCAGCCGGCGATGCGCGGCACCCACTCGTCGACCCACGGACCGACCAGCGACAGGTCGTTGCGTCCCACGAGCCGCAGGAATGGGCGCGGACCGGTCGTCTCGAGGTAGATCGGCGAGCGTGGTTTGCGACGTTGCGACTCGCGTTCCACTTCATCCTCGGGCGGTCTGGAAAAGAGTGGCCGGCTGTCGAAGACGACGCGGTCGACGCCGCGCGAGCGCAGCAGCTCATCGAGTCGCGTTGCCATGGGGCCCGCGAAGTAGTCCGCATGACGAGGCTCCACCGCAAATGGCCACTCCTTGGGCAGCCGCTCCAGCAATCGCTCCAGCGCAGCCAGTCGTCGTCCATCGAAGACGGGCGGCAGCTGGATGAACGTTGGCCCCAGGCGATCGGCCTCGTCCAGGATCGCCAGGCATTCCAGGAAGCTCCCCAGCTCCCGTTCCGCGTTCACCAGCATGCGCTCATGCGTGATCGCGCCGGGGAACTTCAGCGCGAATCGGAATCCGGGCCGAGCCTGCGCGGCCCAGCGGCGCACCACATCCAGCGTGGGGATGGCGTAGAAGGTTGCGTTGCCTTCTACGGTGGAGAATATTTCGGAGTAGCCGGCGAGCATCTCGGGGCGCGCGGCGCGCGATGGCAGGAGCGAACCTCGCCAGACATCGCACTGCCAGACGGGACATCCCAGGTAGTATGCTCGATCGGCCCGTTCCCCCGGCCTTGCCCCGGATTCGCTCTCCATGGTCACTCCGGCGACTCGTCGGCGATCTGCAGGAACTTCGCTTCCGCCCGCTCGTAAGCCTGCTTCGCCTCGGCCCGCTCCGCTTCCGCGATGAACGACTGGCGGTTCTTGCGGAGCAGCGTCACGCACTCGGCGCACCAGCGGGCGCTGGCCTTCGACGCGCGGATCGGCTTGCCGCCCACCAGCACACGAACCGGATTGGTGTGCAGCTGGGGAAACTGCCGCAGCGCCACCCAGCTGCTCCGGGCCACGCGAAGTGACATCTCCACGTCATGGACCTTGCCGTCGGCCGGGATGTCGAACTTGCCAGCCACCTGGCCATTCACGACCACCTCGACCAGCCGCGTGCCGCCCCGCACCACGCTCGTGTCGCGCGGCCCATGCAGGGTGATCGTATCGCCCGTCATCCGCGGCCCCGAGGGCGGCACGCGCGTGCCGTACGCCACGCCCACCGGGATCTCCGGAGCGAACGCGACCTTCGCAGCCAACTGCACTTCGGCGGGCCCGTCAAGTGACACATCCGCGTCACCGGGACGCTGGCCTTGCACGGAAAAGTCGAGGGCGTGGGAGAAGCCGTCGGAAACGTAGGAGCGACCATCGCGCAGGGCATAGCACCATTCCGTGAAATCAAGCAACTCGCGATGCCCCAGCCGCACATAGACCCGTCCCTGGCCGACGCGCCGGCTGCTCATGCAGGGAAAGTCGGTTTCGCCGCTCAGCTTCAAGGGGAAACCGCAGTTCATCAGGTGGTACCACGTGTTCCACTCCGGGATCCGAGAGGTGTCCATCGCGCTGATGAAATCGCACACGCCTTCGGCCGTCGACACGAAGATTTCCATCGCGCCCGATCCGTCCATTCCCGGCAGGGCCAGGTTCGGCAGGGTATCGGCCGCGACATTCGTCGCCGCCTCCAACTCGCGACCGCTCAACCGGCCGTCGCCATCTTCGTCGATCTGGTCCGCCGCGGCCGGCAGCATCGCCCGCAGCGCCTCGTCGGCGTCGAGGTGCTGGTCGCCATCCCCATCGTAGACCTCCAGCAACCGTTCCGCCGCCTTCGCCGGAACCGGCAGCATGGCCGAGTGCGGATAGCCCGTCACGCCCCCCTGCTCCTTGGCCCAACGCAGCGCCGGCACCGTCCAGGTCGGCCAGCCCTGCGTCTTCGTGCCGTTCGAGCCGGGATACGTCTGGTCGCGCAGGTTGAGCAGGCAGACGTGTCCAAGCGCGGCCGATCCGAAACCGCTGATCTCCAGGTCGTACTTCATCACCGTGAGCGGTTCACTCAACAGGTCCGCCTTGGGCGAGAAGTACTGGCGCTGGAAGTCGAAGCACGGGCCCCACGTCAAGACGCAGCCCACGTTCAAGCCCTCGCCCTTCACTTGCGCGAACATGTCGCGCGGCGTCACGCCCTGCGTCGGCGATTCGTAGTGCGAGCAGCCGGCGCCGTGGATATGATGGTCGCCGCAGTAGAAACCAAACTGCGTCGGATCCACCCAGCGACGCAGCTGGATCGGCAGCTCCACTGGCCCCGATGCACCGGACGCAGGCTCCGGCACGACCAGTTCCTGCTGCTGGTCCACATACTCGGGGCCTCGGCTGCTCGTGACCGTGAACTTCCCGGGCGGCAACAGGATCGGCTGGCCATCGAGGCGATAGATCTGCGGTTGGAAGAAGAAGTCGGGGGCCAGCCGCTTGACCTGCGGAGGGTAGACACGGCCGTCGGCGTCACGGATGGTGATGCGAGCCGCCGACGGCGTGCCGTCGTGGTCGCGGATGCGCGGCAACACGGGCACCGCGGGATCGACGTGGAACAGCACTGGCAGCTCCGCGCGGAATCCCAGGTCCTGCGTGCCCGCGCCAACGTCGAACGCCAGGGTCGCCTCCCGCTTGCCCGCCTCGCTGCTGTAGACCATCGCGATCGCATACTCGACCTCCAGGCCGCTGAGCGTCCGCGACATGGGCTGGCCGTTATAGATTTCCAGTTCCAAGAATCGGTCGGTCGCGTTGCGATCGTTCGGATTCCGCTGCAACTCGACCTGGTCCTGCCGCTCCAGCGTCCGCTCGGTCGCGCCCGCGTACACGGCGCCGGCCTGCGGACTGGTCAAGTTCAGCGGACGCGCCACGGAGCTCAGGTTCAACACTTTGACGAGGAACGGCATGAAGCCGGCCTGCTGCAGCCGCGCTTCCGCCGGGCCACGCGTCACCTTCACGCGCACCTCCGGATTCAACGCGACCACGGCCAGCACGCGCGGATCGAGCAACTCCTGCAGCCGCGCTCCATCGCGGTTCTTGACGGCAACTTCCAACTCGCCGACCAGCTCCGGCGGCAGCGGCTGGCCCAGGTAGTCCAGCGTGGTGATCAGCCGCTGGACGTTGGCCGCCAGCGGCTGGCCCTCCACCGCCATCCGCGGAACGTCCTCGGCGCGGAGCCTGCTGCTGACGAGCCCCAGGCCAAGCGTCCAGCAAACGGCCACGAGCCAGACACAGCAGCGGTGATTCCCTCGCGCATCGGGAGCACCGGCGGGAATCCGTCCCCGCATCACACCGTGCCCTGCGTTCCACGCCGACAATTTCGCGATCCCGTGTGTCATCAAGGGTTCCCTCTCCACTCTCTCTGCTGCTCTCTTTCTTCATCCAAGCGAACCAGCGGGCGGATTATAACACGCGTTTCCCGCCCCTGAACCCAGCCGCACGGTTCGCAGGCCGCCACAGTCCGGCTCTCGACTTCGCGCGGCCTCAGGACGCTGCATCACTTGCACGAGCCCTCGGTCCCGTCCATCATGACTCCCTCGGCGGCGTTCGAGTTGCCGACGTCCTCCCGTGTTGGCTCGGCGCACCCGATGATTTCGGAGCCGTAGTTTTCGCATCGCGAGCGACCCAACCGTGCGGCGAACCGACGTTGATTTCTTTCCTTCTATCCCCACGAGGCAACTCATGCCGTCTTTCTCCCGGATTTCGAAGCCGCTTTCTGCGCGGGACCATGACGGTCCCCAGATCGTCGCCCCGAGCGACTGCGGCCGACCGGCCCAGGCACGCGCCCAACTGCTGTTGTCTCACCTGATGGCGTTCTGCCTGCTGGTACAGGTCCTGCCGTTCAGCGCGGAGCTGGCGAGTGCCAATGAGCTGTCACTCACGCTGCAGACGCGTGATCCCGCCACGGGCGAGGTCGTGCGGACGGTGGAGCGGGTCGATCCGCGGAAGATCGGCGTGGTGGCCGTCGACATCTGGAACTACCACTGGTGCAAGACGGCAACGATGCGCGTCGACGCGTTCGTGCCACGCATCGACCGGGCCCTGGAGGCCCTGCGACAACTGGGGGCGACCGTGATGCTTTGCCCCAGCGATGTCGTCGACAACTATGCGGGCCTCCCGCAGCGCCAGCAGGTGCTCGCGTTGCCGTTGGTGGAAGTGCCTCGCACGGTGGACGTGCAGTGCCCGCCGGTGCCCGACGCCGGCGGCTGCGCATGCGGCCGCGAACGGTGTCGCGGCAACTACGGCTGGGACGGCATGCACCCCGCGCTGCGAATTGGGCGGGAGGACTGGATGCCCGACACGCAGGCGGAAGTCTACACGATCTGCCGCCAGCGCGGCCTCACGCACCTGCTCTACGTCGGCTTCCATACGCAGGTCTGCCTGCTTGGCAAACCCATGGGCCTGCGGGCCATGAAGTCGACTGGACTCCGCTGCATGCTGGCCCGCGACATGACCGACGCCCACCCGGGTTACGATCCGTCGCGCGGGTTCACTCCCGACCTGAACACCGAACAGGTGGTCGAACACTTCGAAAAACACCTGGCTCCCACGATCCACCTCCAGCAGGAATTGGAGAAGATGAATCGCTGGGACTCGACGACGCCCGTCGATCCCGTGCGCATCGCGCCCTGGGGCACGCGGATGCGTCCGCATCTGTTCGAAGAGCCGGTCACGGTGACGCTCACCGCGCCGCTCCAACCCGACGCCGAGATCCACTATACGCTGGACGGCTCCGACCCCACGGCCGATTCACCACGTTACGAGCAGCCGCTGGTGATCACCGATTCGACGCAGGTGCGCGCGATGGCTTTCCGAGGAAGGCAGCCGGCCGGCGTGGCCTCCGAAGGCACTTTCGCCCGCCTGGTGGCGATGCCGCCCAAACCGGACGTCTACCTGGGCGACCTGAAGCCCAGTCGCAGCGTCGGCTTCGGTCACACCTACAGCGGCGAGGTACGCTACTCGGGCCACACACGTCCGCCCCAGGTCGACCGAGCCAACCATGGGGAACCGCTGAAGGTCGGCGGACAGGTCTATGAACGAGGCCTCGGCGTCCATGCGACGACCGAGGTGGCCTACGAGGTGCGTCCCGAGTTCACGCGTTTCGTGGGCCTCGCCGGCGCCGACGACCACATCGCATCCCTCAACTTCGGCTCCAACCTAGCCCGCTTCCCCAGCGTCGTGTTTCGCATCTTTATCGACGGTCGCCTGGTCGCCGAAAGCCCCGTGATGCGGATCCTGTCCACCGCCTGGCGATTCGATGTGCCCATCCCCCCCGGCTCCCGCACCATCCATCTGGTGGCCGCGGATGCCGAAGACGGGAGCCGCGAAGACTATGCAAACTGGGCAGACGCGGGGTTCTTAGTACGTAAGCCGACGCCCTAGCTGGCGACGACCGAGTGCCAGCCACACCCCAACTCGGGTGGGTAGCCCGACAGTTGTCTCGACAACTGTTGTTCAGCCGCTTATAGTGCGGGTATGGCTCAGAGTGACCCGCCCCCAGTCCGTCCGGCCCGATTCGATTCGCTGCAGCAGCAGGTGTTCCTTAACCTCTGGCGCACCTACGACCGATTGCGAATGTTCGAGGACGAACTGCTCGGCCAGTTCGACCTGACTCCCCAGCAGTACAACGTCCTTCGCCTGCTCCAAGCCCATCGGATCGAGGGTCTGCAGACTCTCCAACTCGCCGGCCGGCTGGTATCGCGGGCTCCGGACATCACCCGCATGGTGGACAAGCTGGAGGAACGGGGACTGGTCGAGCGAACCCGCCGCGCGGCAAACCGCCGAGTGGTGGAGGTGCGGATCACGGCCGAGGGCAGTGAGCTGGTGCGACGCATCGCCGGGCCGCTGCAGGAGTGCCACACGAGGCAACTGGGCCACATGACTGCGGACGATTTAGAACGGCTGAGCGAACTGCTTGGCAAGGCGCGGCAGCCGCACGAGGACGACGCGAGCCACTGGCGTGAGTGACCGGAGGATGGCAGCGGGACCAACGGCCCCGCGAGAATCCCGGCGCCTAGCGGTAAGGCAGGCTTCAAACAGGCAGGTCCGACCGCTTTCCCAAAACAACTGACTCCACTTCAAGCCAAGGAGAATCCCATGATCCAGGCAGCACCTGTCCGCGAAGAAGAAGCAGATGTCGTGGTGATTGGTGGCGGTCCCGCCGGCTCGACGGCCTCCACGCTGATCGCCCAGAAGGGTTACAAGGTTCGGCTCTTCGAACGCGAGAAGTTCCCGCGGTTCCACATCGGCGAATCGCTCATTCCCGAAACGTACTGGGTGCTCGAACGCCTCAACATGCTGCCGAAGATGCGGGCCAGCAAGTTCGTGCACAAGCACAGCGTGCAGTTCGTCAGCGCCAACGGCAAGCTGTCCGCTCCGTTCTACTTCGCCGACAACAAGCCGCATGAGTGCTCGCAGACGTGGCAGGTCGTCCGCAGCGAGTTCGACATGATGATGCTCAACAATGCCCGCGAGCATGGCGTGGACGCTCGGGAGGGCGTGCGTGTCCGCGACGTAATCTTCGAGGGCGACCGCGCGACGGGTATCCTCATCCAGGAGGAGGACGGCAGCACGACGCGAGTGAACGCGAAAGTGGTCGTCGATGCCAGCGGCCAGACGGGCCTGCTGATGAACAAACTGAAGCTTCGCATCTGGGATCCGCTGCTCAATAAGGGTGCCATCTGGACCTACTGGGAGGGAGCCTATCGCGACACGGGTCGCGACGAGGGCGCGACGGTGGTGCTGCAGACGGAGAACAAGCAGGGCTGGTTCTGGTACATCCCGCTGCACGACAATCGCCTGAGTGTCGGCGTGGTGGCTCCGTTCGACTACCTGTTCAAGGGGCGCGGCAGTCACGAGGAGACGTACCTCGAAGAGGTCGAGAAGTGCCCGGCCGTCAAGGAACGGATCGCCTCCGCGAAACAGCTCACCGGCTACTTCGCCACGAAGGACTACTCGTACCGCTGCGAGAAGGTCGCGGGGAACGGCTGGGTCCTGATCGGCGACGCCTTTGGGTTCCTCGATCCGCTCTATTCGTCCGGAGTGCTGCTGGCCCTGCGATCGGGCGAGATGGCCGCGGACGCGATCACCGAGGGCCTTGCCGCCGATGACCTCAGCGAATCGCAACTCGGCAAGTGGGGCCCGACGCTGAATCGCGGCATCGACCGCATGCGGCGACTGGTCTGCGAATACTACGAAGGGTTCAGCTTCGGCGGCTTCGTGAAGAACTATCCGCAACTGCGGGGCAAGATCACCGACCTGCTCATCGGTGACCTGTTCGAAGACAAGGTGGACGTGGTCTGGGAGCCGATGGAGACGCTGTATCCGGACGGCAAGCAGGCGCCGAACGCTTGGGATTCGGGAACAGACCCCGAGGTCGCGGCCTCGAAGATGAACGAACTGCACCTGCCGGAAGGCGTGCGGCCGTAGCTCCTCGACGACCGCAACGTAACTTCTTCGTAACTCCTTCGTGTCTCCTTCGTGTCTCCTTCGTGTCTCCTCCGTGTCTCCTCCGTGGTTAAATTCCCCAGGAGACAGTCAGCCGGCCGGTTTATTTTTAACCACGGAGATCACGGAGAAGGCACGGGGGGCCTTCGAGGATTAGGATCGCGACTTTACAGCTCGCGAACGCGAATCTTCCGCCACGCCACTTCGTAGGGGCCTGCGCCCTTGGCGATTCCGTGGACCTGCAGTCCGATGAAGCCTTGGGCGTGCGTCTTGTGGATCGGCTCGTCGTTCAGGTCGCCGATGGGCTGGCCGTTGATCCAAGTCTGGATGCGTGGCCCCTTGGCGACGATGCGGAAGCGATTCCAATCACCATCGCGGAACGCCTTGTGCGGCTTGCGCACTGCATCGGGTGTCAGCCACCCACGATCGGTGGCCTCGCCATACACATACCCGGCCAGCGACGCTCCGTCGCGGGTCGATTCGATCTCTACCTGCGGTCCGTTCACGCGGCCGAACTTCTCGCCGGCGCCCGGCGCAGCCGTCTGCGACCGCACCTGCACGCCGGAGTTCAAGGCGTTGTCTACCTTCACCTCGAACTCCAGTTCGAAGTCGCCATAGTCGCGCGGCGTGCAGAGGAACGAGTTCGGGCTGCCTTCGGTCGTCTTGCCGACGATCGTGTCGCCTTCGACGCGGTAGGTGGCCGTACCGTTCTTCTGGATCCAGTTGTCGAGGTTCTTGCCGTTGAACAGTTCGACCCAATCCGCAGCTGCCGCGGACTGGACCTGCGCGGTGAACCAGATCGCGACAATCGCGACCAGAATGGTGCCTAGACTTCTTCGCATGGGATAACTCAGCCTCCTGGAATGTGGGGAATCAGCTCGGGCGTCGTCAGGGGGGCGAGCCGGCTTGGGAGTTCTGAAACTCGCCACTTCGTCCTCGTGACGGTTCTTTTTTTTACCACGGAGGTACACGGAGTGTGCACACAGAGTGACACGGAGTTTCATCAGGGTGTCAAGCTGGCCCTCCTCGGACTTCCGAGCGTGCTCTTCGTGCTCTTCGTGCTCTTCGTGCTCTTCGTGCTCTTCGTGGTAAAACCATTCGCCTCGCCTAGAGGTCGCCTGGTGGGCCCCAAAACAGGCCCCCCTGAAGACGCCGCATGGTACCGCAACGGGCAACCGCTTCGCCAGATGCGCGACGCGAAACCGTCGGTGTTCATGAACCGGAACGTCTCGGGGCGCCAAGCCGACTTCTCGCGAGCCGAGACAATTTACCCCTTTCGCCCCCTTCGCCACTCGCGCATTTTATACGCTGCTCCGGGCCTCCCCGCCCATGCGTGACAGCCGCTTCATCCACACCTCCAATCGCTTCGGGCCCCTCCCGCGAACCGACCGTCGATTGCATTCCCCACCGTTCCAAACACACTGGGGAAATCCCCTACGAGACACCGCCATGCTCAATCTGCGAACCTTCTTCTCCGTCCGGAAGCCTCGTCGTCCCGTCCCCGCTCGATCGTGTGCCGCGCGGGTCCGTCGAGTCATGACACGACCGATCGGCTCGCGCGCGCCGGAATCGCTGGAGCCTCGCTGGGCGCTCGCCGGCGGTCCTTATCTCCACATCCACGACAGCAGCCAATTGGGCGTGGTCGACGTGAATTCGGGCGAAGTCTACAAGGTTGGAAACCTGCAGTCCGGCAACCAGACGATCGCCATCGCGGACATTGGATTCAACGCGCGCGGCGAGCTGTTCGGTGTGTCCGCCGACCGCCTGTACCGCATCAATCCGGGCACGGCGGTCCTTACCGACTTAGGCGCCCACGGCATCGGCAATGCGAACGGCATGGTGTTTGGTCCAACCGGACAACTTTATGTCATGGGTCGCAACACCCCGTTTGTGTACCTGATTTCGGATGTGACGCGTCCCGCCGCCAGCACCTCCATCCTGTTGCCGAGCCTAACTTCGACCCAGGGCTGCAACGGCGACCTCAGCTTCATCGGCAACGACCTGGTGGTGGCCGCCACGAACCAGGCGTTGATGCGTTATCGTTTCGACGTGAGCCCGACGCGTCCGCGTCTCATTTCGCAGACCGACCTGGCACGCTCGGACGTGATGGGCCTGGCGAACGTCAACGGCACATCGCTTTACGGGCTCTCCTACAACACGGTGCTCACGTTCAACCTCACGGGCGGCACGCCGATTCGCAGCGAAGTGGCCTTGCAGACGGCCGTCGCCTTCGGCCAACTTCGCGGCTCCGCCTACTACGCCGAGGCCAGTGGCCCCGTGCCGATCGGCACGTTCTCGGGCACCAAGTGGCGCGACGACAACGCCGATGGAGTGCGGCAGGGCAACGAACCTTACCTGGAGGACTGGTCGATCTACGTCGATCGCAACCTGAACGGCACTTTCGACGCGGGCGAGCCGCGGAGCCTGACGGACAGCCAGGGACGCTACCTGCTGTTCGGCAACGCGCCCGGGCTGCATACGGTCGATGAGGTGATTCCGAAGCTGGGCAACTGGGAGCAGACCTACCCGCGCGCCGCGAACCGGCAGCTGGTGGCCGACTACGACTTCGACAACGGAACCGCGAAGAATCGCCTGACGCACGCCTATGGGCTGCCGGACCTGACGACTTCCGGCGTCAGCTTCCGCTCGGGAGACGCGGTGCTAGGCGG
The DNA here is from genome assembly GCA_964620405.1 of uncultured Pirellulaceae bacterium. Classification (GTDB taxonomy): domain Bacteria; phylum Planctomycetota; class Planctomycetia; order Pirellulales; family Pirellulaceae; genus CAZUJM01. The sequence goes on from CAZUJM010000155.1 coordinate 10,451, forward strand.
CGTCGGGGGCTATCTGGAACTGCCGGCGAACCTGGGTCAATCGCCGTTCACGATCCTGATCGATGGAACCTATTCGCCGCAGCAGGCCATCGAGCAGTTTTTGGTCTCGCAACGGCTCACCGACACACCCACCGGCCAGGACTTCGGGCTGTCCCATTCGGCGGGCAGTCCACTGCCGCGGGCGACCTTCTGCAATGCGGCCGGGACCTGCGCGGCGGCGACCGGGGGAGCGTTCGACGGACAGCGTCATCAGTACGCCATCACCTGGGACGGCGCGAACGTGGGCCTGTTCTTCGACACGGACCTGACGACGAAGCCGGCGGGCACCACGGGGCTTCCCGACATCAACGGGCAGGTCGTCCGCTTCGGCAATCCCAGCACGCGGGCTCCGTCCACCGGCGCCGGCATGGCGGGTTCGGTCCATGGCATCCGCATCTACAACACGGCGCTCAACCAGGTGCAACTGCGAGCGGCCTTCGCGCAGCCGGTCGCACCCACCGCCTACAGCGTCTACCTGCCGTCGAACCAGTCCCTGTCGCAACTGCACTTCGGGAATCGCGTGGCTGGCACCGTGATCGTGCCCGAGATCGAAGTGCACAGCGGTTCGGCCGGCGGTCCGCTCCTGGTCAGCGGCTCCTCGGTTCTCGACCTGGGAACCGTCAACCCGCAGGATACGCCGCCCACCTCGATCCTCTACGTCAAGAACGTGGGCACTTCGCCGCTCACCATCTCGGGCGTCGAATCGTCGGGACCGTTTTCCGTCACGGGGACGGTGCAGAGTACACTGCAGCCCAACCAGTCGATCTCCTTCACGGTGCGTCTGACGGACATGGGCATCGGTTCCAAGACGGGCCAGCTGCAGATCCTCAACAACGACTCCGACGAGAACCCGTTCCTGATCGGGCTTGCCGCGAAGGTCGATCCAGCCGCCGCGACCGGATCGCCGCTTTACGTGCTGGGAGCTTCGGGCACGATCTTGGAGATGGATCCCAAGACGGGCGCGACCATCGAACGAGCCAAGGGCCTGCCAACCTTCACGGACATCGCGCAGCATCCGAAGCTGGGCGACATCTACGCGATCGACGGCTCGCAGGTCTACCAGATCGACCTCGCAGCCGCGAAGGCCACGCCGCTCTTCGCGCACGGGATCACCAACCCGACCGCCCTCGGATTCTCCCCCTCCGGTTCGCTGTACGCCGCGGGCACGCAGGTCTACCAACTGGACCTTGCGCTAGGCACCAAGTCGTTGGTGGTCTCCCTGGGCACGCAGCAGGCCGGCGACCTGGCCTACCTCGGCAATGTCATGTACGTCACTTCCGAAACAGGGCAGTTGATCCGCGTTTCCCCGCCGACGCCGACGATCCTGGGCAACCTCAGCAACCTTTCGCTCAAGGGCCTCGCCGCGGTCAACGACACGACGCTCTACGGGTTCGCCGACAACCAGGCCTACCTGATCGACGTCACGAAGGTCACGGCCTCGACCAGCCATGTGCTGTCCATGGGAGCCATCATCGGCGCGACGACGAAGGCCAGCACGGTCGTCTCGCTGCACAACGCCGCCCTGCCCCAGGACGTCGATGGCGACGGACGTGTCGTGCCGCTGGATTCGCTGCTGGTCATCAACGAACTGAACCTGCACGCCTACACCGACGCTTCGACCGGCCGCATCACGGGCGTGCCGCAACCGCCGTCGAAGTACCCTGACGTGAACAACGACGGATTCATCTCGCCCGTCGACGCGATCCTCATCATCAACTACCTCAACAGCCCGCCTGCCGCACGGGGGGCCGTGCCGGCCGATGCCGAGCCGACGGCGCCACTCGCGCGGGAACTAGCCCTGGCCGCCCTCGCACATGAGGGACTCTTCACCGAAGCTTGGAGCGACCTGGCGGGGGATGACGAGGAGACGGCCTGAAGCGTGCACGCGCGGTGATCGGGCCAGCGAGCCCTTTCCATCGACCTTGCTGGTCGCGTTCCACGCATGCTTGCACCTGCCGCGCCGGTGGGGTACCACTAGCGGATCCTCGCGAGGTCCGCGGGGTAATCCCCACGCAGCATCGGAGTTAGCAGCATGTGGTCACGTCGCTCGTTCCTGGGAGTCCTCGGTGCCGGCGCGATGGCTGCGCCGCAGTGGCTGGCCGCTCAAGACGCTCCTGCGCCACAAGGTGGCTCGGCTGCGCAAAACGCTGAAGTCCGTAAACGGATGGCCGTCGTCACCACCGAATGGCGCTACCACTCGCACGCCTGGCACATGGCCGAACGGTTCCTCGCCGGCTACCCGGTCGACGGTCGCTGGCACCGACCGCCCTTCGACGTGGTGGCCGCCTATGTGGACCAGTATCCCGACAACGACCTCAGCCGCCAGCGGGCCGGGGAGTTCGGCTTCAAGCTCTACCCGTCCATCGCGGAGACGCTCCGTTGCGGCGGTGACAAGATGGCGGTCGACGCCGTGCTCATCATCGGCGAGCACGGCAACTACCCGAAGAGCGAGTACGAGCAGACGAAGTATCCTCGCTACGAATTCTTCAAGCAGGTGACCGACGTCTTTCGCCAGGACGGCATCACGGCGCCCGTGTTCAACGACAAGCATCTCTCCTGGAAATGGGAGTGGGCGCGCGAGATGGTCGACATCGCGCACGACCTGGACTTCGCCTTCACTGCTGGTTCATCCCTGCCCGTCACCTGGCGCATGCCCGCGATCGACATGCCCCACGGAGCAGAGGTGGAGGAGGTGATGTGCGTCGCGATGGGCGGCATCGACAGCTATGACTTCCATGCGCTGGAGGTGATCCAGTGCATGGCGGAACGCCGGCGTGGCGGGGAGACCGGCGTCATCGCCATGCAGGCGCTGCGCGGCCAGGCCGTCTGGGACGCGATGCGGACCGGCGTGTGGCAGGACGGCGGTTGGGATCCGCGGCTCTTCCAGGCCTGCCTCAGTCGCAGCCAGACGCTGACACAGGGCGAGACGTTCAGCCACCGTTATCCGACCGAGGCCCAGATCGTGGAATGGGTGAAGGATCCGGTGGTCTACCGCTTTGAGTACGCCGACGGACTGCGGGCGACGATGCTGCTCATGAACGGCCTAGTCGGCGACTTCACCTTCGCCGCGCGGCTGAAGGGCGGGACCGAACCGCTGTCCACGCTCTTCTACCTGCCGTCCGTGCCGAACGTCACCTACTCGGCCTCGCTGATGTCCAAGGCCGAGGAGACGTTCCTGACGGGCAGGTCGCCGTACCCGATCGAGCGTACGCTGCTGACGACAGGGCTGGTCGAAGCGGGCGTGCGATCGCTGGGCTCGGGCCAGAAGCGGCTTGAGACGCCGCACCTCGCCATCCGCTACGCAGCGCCGCGCGAATCGACGTTCGCGCGCACCTGAACCGGCCATCGCGTGCGTGACAGGCACGCCTCAGGCCAAGATATCCGAGACGACGCGGGCCGTGCGTCCGGCGGTCAACTGCTGCGGCTGACCGTTGTGATGGAAGGTGACCTGCTGGTGGTCGAGGCCGAAGAGGTGCATGACCGTGGCTTGGTAGTCGTTCGGCGTCACCGTGTCTACGACGGCCCGGTGACCGAACTCGTCGGTCTCGCCGTAGGTCATGCCGCCGCGCACGCCGCCGCCGGCCAGCCAGCAGCTAAACCCCTGGCCGTTGTGGTCGCGTCCAGCCAGGGCCGGATCGCCGTTGTTCTCCGTGACGGGCAACCGCCCGATCTCGCCTCCCCAGTGCACCAGCGTCTCGTCGAGGTCCTTCGACTGGGAGCCGCCCATCTTCACCGTCCCGGCCTTCGCGGCCGCGGCGAAGTCGGCAGCCGTCTTCCACGGCGCGTCCTGGCGCACCCAGAGCAGGAACTCGTCGAAGGCGAGCGCCGCGACGGGGGTGTGTTCCTCGCGCTTCCAGCCGACGCGCGCGACCAGCGGCAGCAGCCACTGGTTGGA
>CAZUJM010000156.1:0-14274 GCA_964620405.1 uncultured Pirellulaceae bacterium
TGGTCATTATTGAGATCGTACGTGGACGGGTTGGTACCGGCCACCGACTGGTTGGTGAGCAGGTCGAGGTCGTCGACGTCCAGCAGTTGGTTTCGGTTGAAGTCGCCGGCGATGGTGGGACGCGACGGCTCGGGACGCCATTTGCCATTGGCAAGCATCTGGATGCGCTCGGACGACAAAACCTCATTCCACAGGGCGACGTCATCGATCAATCCATCGAACGCCTCTCCCCCTGCCGTGCGGCTGCCAATGTACATGTAGCCCGTGGGCGTGGACGTGAACGGCAGGGGATCGCCGATCTGCTTGCCGTCGCCGTAGATGGTCATTTGTTCGCCGTCGGCGACATACGCCACGTGGGTCCACTGTTCTCGATTCGGCGTGTACTCGGTCGTCACCCAGGCGCTTGCGGGCGAGTAGTACGAAAGTTGCCCCGAACCGTTCGCGTCCGGATAGACGTTGATGGCGGTCTCGAACGAATCGTTTTGCCGGCTCGTCAACCGCTCGAAGGCGCAGCACTGGCCCCGGTCAAAAAGAAACATGCTGAGGGTAAAGATGTTTGAGTTGAGGCTCGGGTTTGCCTTGACGCGGACGCGGTGTGAGTTGGCGGAAAAATTGATCGATTGGCCGTTGCCCGTCGCTGCGGGATGTCGATCGTCGTACACCGCTCCGAAGAGAGTGCCGTCGTTGCCTTTGCCAGAGTTGTCGAGCACATTGCCATCGAAGGTCCACCAGCCGACCAACTCCGCGCGACACGTCTCGGGTCGTGCCAGCAGGGCGAGAAGCAGGAAGCCGCAGGCCGTTCGGGTGATGCTGCGTGCGTAGGGAGCCTTGGTGTGTCGCGAAGCGAACATGGTTCGAGCCTCAGAAGGACTTCAGGTCATCAAACGGCCAGCAGCAGCCGGGGAGGAAATCCGCGACCGCGGGTAATGTGGGCGATCGGTGGTCGCCGGTCAAGAGCGCGAGCCACGGGGGCAGCAAAGGCCTACGCGGGCCAGGAGTCTCCGGTATGTCAATCAAACGAGACGTTCAATGCCAGGGCGCGCGTCTTCAATCGTCGGGAGCGTCTCGATAGGATGTCTTGGGAAGCCATGGCATCGGGATTATCCGGATTGGAAACGGGGAAATTGCGGGAACCGAACGAGGTAGTTAAATGATGAGTAAGACACGGGAGGCGGTTCCAGGGTGTGCTTTCGGTTTGATGATCTGCTCCGGGGGGGGCGGTTCGAAGCGGCGTCGTTCGAGAAGGTAGCGGTCCAGGCCGGCGATGGTGCGTCGGTGAAGCGACTGCTGCGGTCGCCGATCACGATCGAACCGTTGATGGTCGTCGAACTCGAATCGCGGTGACTGCCCCAGCGATTAATCGAGGACGAAAAAGAGTTGGTGGGCCAGGGAATCGACCTGCCCGTCGTGCTGCTCGGCTGTGCGGACAATCCCGATGACGTGTGGACACTCTGACTGCCGGAGCTCGGGATCCTGAGCAGCGAAGGCATCGTCGGATACCAGACGGCTTAATCCTGAAAGCGTGATGGGGATCGAGTGGTCTACTACGACTGGCATCCGCTGATCTGGGCGTCGGACGAGCCCCGCGGATTCCAGGTGCGAATCGGCAGCGAACAGGCGGCGCTCCTGGGACGGTCCAAAGGCCCTTGCTCGGGCATGGCCATTCGAGGGCCCTAAGTTCCGCGGCTTGGCATAGGTGGTCCGGTGGCCTACTTACCGGAGAACTGATGCCAGCAAGGGCGACCAGAGGAGAGCAGCGAAATGAGAATGAAGCAGTACTGGTGCACGGGCGTTCTGTTGGGATCGCTTCTTGGTTGTTCGCTCGGAATCGCTTCCCGGGCGATTGCCCAGGTGGACGATCCGCTGCCGCCTCTTGCGAAAGGAAGCGTGGAATTGCGGTTGGAGCTGTTCACGGCGGGGATACCCGTGGAGCAAAAATTTGTGACGCCTGTATTCACCCAGCAGGTGGGGCCCACGGACCTCGACGCGATTCCAGGCACGTCCGACGTGGTGGTGACGACCTATGGGGGCTTCGCTTATCGGATCGGACCTGATGGCGTTCGTCTCGCGGAGCCTTTCCTGGACCTGGGGACCCCCGCGAGTCCCAGTCACAGCGCGAACTTCGAGTTCGGTTTCGCGCATGGTTTCACGGCCATCGCGTTTCACCCGCGATTCGCGGATCCCCAGCATCCTGGCTATCGGAAGTTCTATACGCTGGAGGCGGAGCGCAAGGGATCGGGGCCTGCGGACTTCGATGAGTCGATCGTGGCCGGCAACGATCACCAGGAGGCGCTGTACGAGTATCGCCTTCCCGAAGAGGCGGGAGCGACCTGTGCGACCGCCTGCGTAGCTTCGAAGCGCGAACTGCTGCGTGTCACTCAGCCCGGTTGGCATCACAACCTGGGCGACCTGGCCTTCGACGCCGACGGGTTGCTCTACATCAGTTCTGGTGATGGCAGTACGGCCGGCTTCGCGGAACCGTTCATGTCGGACAATTCCCAGGTGCTCACCAACGTGTTCGGCAAGGTGCTGCGCATCGATCCGCTGGGCAGCAACAGTGGGAACGGCCGCTACGGAGTGCCCGCGGACAATCCGTTCGTGGACGGACCGGGGCCGAGAGTGGATGAGATTTACGCGTATGGCCTCCGCAATCCAACCACGGCTGGAACAAGATGGAGGGAACCTTCGTCTACGATCGTGCCAGTAAATGGATCTTCGAGGATGTGGACGCGGATGGCAGCGGCCGCGGGGACACGGCGGAGGCCATGGGCTACGTGGACCCGGTGTTGCAGTACGATCGCAGCAACGGGATCGCCGTGGTGGGGGCGGTGCCATACGCGGGCGAGTTCGTGCCGGGCTTGTCCGGACAGGTGGTGTTCGCGGATTTCACGGGCCGGTTGTTCCACGGTGATCCGACAACGGGGCAAGGTTACGAAGCGAAGTTGGGGCCGGGCGTTTCGCTGCCATGGAACATCCATAGCGTGAACCGAGATCAAGAGGGCGAGGTCTACGTGCTGGGGATCGCCAAGCTGCCCGGAGGCGGGCTGGACGGTGTCGTCGTCAAGCTGCATGCGGGACCGGCGACGGACGGAGACTTCAACGCCGATGGCACGGTCGACGTGCGCGATCTCGATTTCCTGACGAAGACGCTGGTATCCGGGCGAGACGAGTCCCTGTTCGACCTGACGGGCGACGGGACTTCGGATGAACGCGATCGCGAATTCTGGATCCAGCGCGTCGCCGGGACGGACTACGGGGATGCCGACCTGAACGGTATCTTCGATTCGGGTGATTTGGTGGCGGTCTTCATCGAGGGGCAGTATGAGGACAGCCAACTCCGAAACTCATCTTGGGGGAGCGGCGACTGGGATGGCGACCTGGAGTTCTCTTCCGCGGACATGGTCCGGGCGTTCCAGTCGGGCGCCTATGAGTCGCAGGGCGAGGTAGCGTCCGTGCCGGAGCCGACACGGGCGCCTTGGTGGAGCCTGGCGGCGGTTGCGGCGATGGTTCGGTTTGCGGCGGCGAGACCTCGGCGTGCGGCTTGAGTTTCGGGCGACGCCTTAGGGAGCGAAGGGGTGCATGTCGGAGCGGAGGGAGTCGAAGTATTCGAGGCGGCGGGGGATGGTCTGTTCGACGGTCGTTCGGATCGCTTCCGGCAGTCGATCACGTCGGTAACGCACAGCCATGTACGGCAGGAAACTCTCGGCGATGTCCTCGCGCTGGGGATTGTCCTGGGCGTATGTGGAGATGAAGCGTCCGTCGGCGGTTTGGGCCTGGGTCCAGCCTGCTGCGCTGGCGTGTTCGGCATCGAGCGACGTGTGGGCCGCCTCATGGCAGAGGGTTTCCTCGAGGATGCCGTCGCGGAGGTACGATTCGGCCATGCCCACATGGATCAGCAGGTTTTGGTTTCCGCCGCCAAACGGTTGATCGCCGTCGTGAATCCAGATCGACTGCACGTCCTTGCGTAGGATCCTGGGTAGTCGCCCCACGGAGGGGAGATAGCGTTCGGCCAGTCGGCGGGCCGTCTGCTGGTTGAACTCTGGATTGACCTGGACCTCGATCGTCAGTCCATCATCGAAGGTCGCGTGGAACAGCCAGGCTTCGCGCTGGATCCAGTCGTTAACGCGGCGATCGAACATCTTCCGCGAGCCTGTTCCCCTGCCCTCCAGTTGCTGGAACGCCGTGGGATCCTCGGCGGTAATCACCCTCGGCGCAAGGAAGATCGTGCCATGGTAGGGCGGCTTGTCGTCAGCCTGGGCGAACGCGGCGCAGGCCGCCAGGCTGACCGCGAGGCCGATCGTTGCGACGATCGTGCCCGGTCTCGCGGTCGAGAGGACGATTTGCAATCGGTGGCCGATCTGCGTCCTCAGGAAACATCGTCTGGTCGTCACGGTCGTCCTCCTTGCCGATCTGGGAATGGAAATCGCGGCTGAATCGCCGACGCGCGGGACGCCGATCCGCCAGCCGACCAACGCCGTGGGGCCATTGGTCAGCCGAACGAAACTCATTTCAAAGTCGACTCCTGGCCGCATCCCGCGGAGACAGGACGCGGACGGACGGTGGCGATGGTTGGCCAATCATCAAGGGCTGGTGACAAGGTCCTTGGGCACCTCCACCAGAAACTGGCCGGTGGCTTCGTTGGCCCAACGGATCGTGAACTTCACCGGCACGTCCTTGCCCTCGAGGTGAACGACGCACTCTCCCTCGCGTTGGTTCTTGTCCGCATCGAAGCGGATTTCGCGATGACCATCGACCGATTTGGCCTGCTTGCCTGCCTCGGTACCGCGCACGGCGGCCTCGACGCTCTGGATCACTTCCGGCGAGCCGCATTCCGGCACGTCACCCGGGTGGGGCTTGATGTTGAACATCCCTTGCGCGGGGTCGTTCCACTCAACCGTGTAATACATCGGTTGGGAGCCGGCCTTGCCGTGGACGGTTGCCTTGCCGAGTCGACGCAGGTTAGATCGCTCGAAACGCACCTGCTGCAGTTCGTCGATCGACTCGATCTCGGAGGCGTTGGGCAGGTTCTTGAGGATGGTCTGGAGGCCATCGAGCACTTCCTTGCTGTCGCAGGCGGGAAGATCAATGGGAGCCGTGGTCACGCCTGCGGTACCCTTGAGCGGATCGTCCCACTGGACGAAGTAGTTCACGAGGATGGCTCGGTCCTTGAGTTGTGCGATGCACTGCCCTTGGCGACGATGGTTCTTTTCGTCGATGGCGATTTCCTTATGGTCCGCGACGGAGACGATTTCGGCTGCGAGTGGGCCTTCGCGAAGCGACTTCTCGACGCTTTCCAAGATCTGTTTATCGGTGCACGACGGCAGGACCAGCGGCACGGCGGTGACCTGGAACTTACCGCTGGGGCGATCGGTCCAATGGACGGCATAGCTGTAGAAGATGTCTCGATTCGGCGCGTGGGCGACGCAGAATCCCAGGCGGCGGTCGTTCTTCTCGTCGAACAACGTCTGCGTGTGGCGGTCGATCGACTGGACGTCGGCACCTCCTTCCGACTGTCGAATGGCCTGTTCGACTCCCTTCAGCACCAGCGGGTGGTCCACGGCGGGTAATTCGCCGGTGTACTGGATCGACCGCAGGAGGAGGCCGGCGACGCCCAGGACGGCGGCGAGGATGGCCGGAAGCTTCCATCCCCGGCTGCCGTCGCGGCCATGTCGCACAAAGGCGAAGACGCCTATGACGGCGGAGAGGACCAGCAACGCGAGGCCGAAGGTGTGGATGGGGAGTTGCAGGAGCGCCAGGGGCGATTGAAGCAGGTGGGGCATGTTGAATCCAAAAGGCAGAGGCCAAAGCGACAGCCGGGCCGAACGAAGGTCCCGCGGCACCGGCGGCAGGCGGCACGCCGGTCCCCAAATTTAGTTCAGGTTCCGCAACCTGGGAAAGCGGTCTTGCCGTGGAGCAGCGGCGGGGACGCCGGGGGCGCAGCCTGACCGTTTGCCGCTCGAGGGACTGGCGTTCCGCCGGTCTTCGCGTCCCGCATGAGGTTGTTGGGGTCTTGGCATCCGTAGTATTCTGACGGGCCGTGGGGGGCTTCCAAGAGTCTGGAGCCGTCGTTTTCCCCAGGGCAGTGGCTCGGTTGCATGGGCAGGTTCCCCGATGGCACAAGACTTTTTCCTGATCGAACGGGTGGCGCAACTGCAGAGGCTGCGAGCGAGCGAGGGGGAGGTGCGCCTGGAGATTCCCGGCAAGCTCGCCCGTTCGGGCTTTTCGCCGGCGGCGTTGCAACTGTTCCAGGCATTGGATCGCATTGATGAGATCCCCCTCGATAGGGCCGAGACGGGGCTGATGCCCTGGTTGCGGACCCAGCGCGATCGGCTCCTGTCGGCCGGACGATCCGAGGATGGCTCGCAGGGAGTGCAGTTGGCCGCGAAGCACCGCGACCTGTTGCAGGCGTTCGAGAAGCAGGTGGTGCGTGATCTCCTGGGCGACGATCCGGATGCGCGACAAGCGGCCACGCATGTCGTCTCGGTGATCGTCGCTGACTATCCGCGCCACATCGGCTGGAAGCCCTTTCAGTTCCATGATGACTCGTTCGCCCACGAGTTCTTCTATCCGACCTGGTTGAACCTCTACACGGTGCTCGCGGCTGCCGACACTGCGGAAGGTGCCGGGCGTTTCTCCGACGAGCAGATCCAGGCGGTCTTCCAGTTTCTTGAGGATCACGAGGCGGAGCATGGGGGCGTGGAGGACGAGATTGTCGGGACGCTGACCTTCGCGGCACGACGACTGTCCCAGGACGAGGCGCACCGTTTCGTGCAGCGCATGCTCGACCTCGGCTCGGCCCTCGGTACACGATTCGTCTCGGAGGAGGCACCGCGACTTCAACGCCTGCGGGAGTCGCTGGAGGATGGCGAGGAGTTGCTGCCGGCGCTACTCGGGCTGGTTGCCTGCGACGCCTGTCCCCTGGTGATGGAAAAGACATGGAAATATCGGGTGCTGCCGAAGCGTCTGGTGTACCAGGCACTGCCGGGATTCTTGGCCGGAGCCGTTCGAAGCATGCCGGATGCCGAAGGAGAATGGGAGAGTTGGACCGCGCTGGTTCGTCACCTGGGACGCATTGTGGACCGGGCTGGCGGGCTGGATTCGGAGTTCGTGGAACTGGTGGAGCAGCAGGAGCAGGCCTCCAGCGAGTGGATCGCGATGGCGGCCCAGGAGGGTGGCGATGCGACGCTGGCGACCGCGACCCAGCGGATGCTCGCTCGCCTCGTGCGTCGCGATGGCGAGGCCTCCCCGGGGCGTTACGCGCCGTTTGCCCGCAAACTGGCGCCGCGCATGGACCTGTTCAGCCAGGCGACCTGGTCGGTGTTCGAAGCGGACTTCGTGGAGTCTGACGCCAATCGTGAGTTCCTGCTTCGCAACGCGGAGGTGGAGGCGGGGCGTCGCCGGATGGCTCAGCAGCTGGTGAAGGCGGCGCAGGGAGCGCGGGAATCGGTCAAGTTATTCGCGCGGATGCATCTGGCCGCCGTGATGGATCCCGACTGCGATCCGGCCAAGTTGCGTCGCGTGGGACGCACGCTCAAGGTGCTGGTCACGCTGCAGTCGCAGGGCTTCATCAGCACGAAGCAGTTTGAGGAACTGGTGCAGGACCTGCGCCAACGCCTGCCGGGCTCCGCGGAGTTCCTGGCCAGTCCGCTGCTGGGCGGTCGCGAAGCATCTCCGCAGCTGGCGAGGCTCTATCTGGCCCTGAATGAAGTGTGCGAAGTGTTCGACCACACGCAGGAGGTGGTCAATTTCGGCATGACGAAGGCCGCGTTCAGCCACCTCGACTGGGACGAGGAGGAGTGACGCAAGGAGTGGGTAGGGCGTGGGAAGGGAGTGGGAAGTAATAAAAAACGCAGAGCAACCCAGGGTGGGTCACTCTGCGTTCTGTTTTGGCAGAGGAACGAGGCCGACTACTTGCGGCGTCGGAACAGGAGGCCCGAGGCCATGCTGAGCAGGGCCAGCAGGGCGGACGACGGTTCCGGCACGGGCTGGATGGTCACGCGACCACCCTTCTCGTAGCCGCCGTCAGTGAAGGCCGCGACAAAGTCACCGCTGTCGAACAGCTGGTCGCCGTTCCAGTCGCCCTGGGCCCAGCCAGCCGCCTTGTTGGTCTCGTACAGGCCGGTCGTGAAGACCTCGACGAAGTCGGTGCTGTCGAAGACCAGATCCAGGTTCGCATCACCCATCCAGGTCTTGACGCGCGAAGCGACCCAGATTTCGCGATCCACGATGTTGATGGTGCCGTCCTTGTTCTCGTCGTAGGTCGCCAGGTTCTGCGTCGGCGTCTTCATGGCGACGGCCTGCAGGTCGGCATCCACGGCGTTGAGGACGCCGTCCTTGTTGTAGTCGCCCGGCTTGGTGGCGACAAACTCGCCCTTGGCGGCCTTCCACAGCGTCTGCACTTCGGCGTTGGTCAGGGTGCGGTTCAGCCAGATGGCGACTTCGTCCTGGGCACCGGAGTGCGTGGTGGTGTCGGTGGGGTTGTCACGGCGTCCGCCGATCTTGGCGAACTCGGTGTTGATACCCCAGCCCCAGTTCGTCACAACCAAGTTCTCGGTGCGGTTTTCGCCGTTGACCCAGACCTGGATGTTCGAAGCACGCTGGTCGGCGGAGCCGAACGTCGAGGCCACGAGGTGGAACCAGCCGTAGTCCTCGCGGATCAGGGCACGATCCCAGGCACCGTCGGCGGTCGTCAGAGTCCGCTCCGAGAACTCACCGGCCTGGCTGGGGTCGAGGGCAACGACGAGGCCGTCGTTGGCGACGTTCAGCTGGAAGCTCAGGTTCGGGTCGGACAGGTTGTTGGTGAACAGGCGGTCACCACCTTCCGCGAAGTTGGCCTTCATGAACATCGACACCGTCATCGCGTTGGCGCCGTAGTTCGTGCCGGGGCCGAGGATGATGTGGCCCTGGTTGTTGCTGCAGTGGGCGAGGTTGGCCGTTCCGCCAACGCCCGGCACCGCCTGCTGCACGTAGTTGAAGTCGCCGGAGCCGTCCTGGTTCTCGTTCGTGTAGAGCGGGCCCGCGCAGCCAGCTTCAGGGGCTCCGCCCGCGTAGTCGCCGTTGTAGCTGCCCTTGGCCGCGTTGCCCATGCTGTCAGTCACGCCGTTCAGGGCGTTGGGTTCGTTCAGCTCGTAGTAGTAAGTCGGGGTCAGGCTCTTTACCGCGTTGGCGTACGGGGTGTCGGCCGCGTAGAGGGCGTTGGCCGCCAGCAGAAGGCCGGGCAGGGACAGGAGCATCGAGCGACGCATGGGCAATTCCTTTGAGATCAGTAGCTGTTGGATTCACGGATTGGACGATCAGCGCGCGGGAACCGCGCGACCCTCACTCTTCAGGGCCCCTTGACGATAAGGAAGGATGGGGGATTTCGCAAGGGGCGGACCGGAATATGGACAAATTCGGTCGCGAGATCCACGCGATGTGCGACGAGATGAACGCGCGCGTCAAGCAACTCGATCTCCAAGCGTCCAGCAGCACCAGGTGACGGTCTGAGAACCTGAGCGCGACCTCGAGGAACTCCGAGATGAAGCTTCCTGGGCCCTTGGATTCGCGGCGAGCCCGTGGCCTTCCGTGTGGCTGCCACGTTTCATCGTCGTTACACTAGGCGGCTCGCTCCGGCACGTCGCGGAATCGGATTCGCGCATGTCGCAGGTGCACTCAACATCGGTACCAGGGGAGACGCGGTAGCATGGATCATTCCACCGTCGAGGCGGGGACAGGCTGGACGCGTTGGGCCTGGATCATCGTGGCGCTGCTCTGGCCCGTCGCGCTGCTCAACTACCTTGATCGCCAGATGCTCGCGGCCATGAAGAGTTCGATGTCGGCGGACATTGCCGACCTGTCGACGCAGGCGAACTGGGGGCTGGTGCTGGGCTCCTTCAAGTGGGTGTATGCGCTGCTGAGTCCATTGGCGGGGTACCTGGGGGACAAGACCAGTCGGCGGAAGGTGATCACGGTGAGTCTCGCGGTCTGGTCGCTGGCCACGTGGTTGACTTCGTACGTCACTTCGCTGGACCAGTTGCTGCTGACGCGGGCGTTGATGGGAGTGAGCGAGGCGTTTTACATTCCGATCGCGCTGGCGTTGATCACCGATTTTCATCCGGGTTCCACGCGTTCGCGGGCCGTGGGCATTCACCAGACGGCGATCTACGCGGGCACGATCCTGGGCGGTTTCACGGGCTACGTCGCGGACGCGCCGGACCTGGGCTGGCGGTGGGTGTTCTCCGCGTGCGGCCTGCTGGGCGTTGTCTATGCGGTGCCGCTCTATTTCTTGCTGCGCGAGCCGCCAGGAACTCAGACGCAGCGGCAGTCGTTGTCGCTGCCGAGGACGCTGCGGGAGCTGCTGGGCAATCCGAACTTCGTCCTGCTGGTGCTGTACTTCACGCTGCCGGCGTTGGCGGGTTGGGTGATTCGCGACTGGATGCCGGCGATTCTGCAGGCGAAGTTCGCCCTGAGCCAGGGCAAGGCGGGAGTCTCGGCCGTGCTCTATGTGCAGGTCGCCTCGCTGGTGGGCGCGGTCATCGGGGGCTACTATGCCGACCGCTGGATGCGGCGCAGCGAGCGCGGACGGATCTATGTCAGTGCCCTGGGCATGTCACTCTTCCTGCCCGCGCTGTTCGGAGTCGGCAACGCGGCGACGCTGTTCGCGGCGGTCTGCTTCTTGGTGTTATTCGGCCTGGGTTGGGGCTTCTTCGACTGCAACAACATGCCGATCCTGTGCCAGATCGCGCGGCCGGAGCTTCGCGCCACCGGTTACGGGCTGATGAACATGGTGAGCATCAGTTGCGGCGGGTTCGCGGACTGGGGCTTTGGCATCCTGCGGGACAAGGGAGTTCCCTTGAACTGGATCTTCGGCGTGTTCGCGGGGATCGCGCTGCTGTCGGTCGGGATCGTGCTGATGATCCGGCCGCAAGCCTCGGGAGCCGACACGCAGCCTTCGTGACGTTTATCGTGGTTGCCGGGGAGGAACGCTGATGGAAACCGGGGAGCGGGGCCGCGGGATTGCTTGAAACGCGCTGCCCTGTCGCTTAGTCTCTGCGTTGGCGTGGCCCGGTCGGTGGAGGAGCCTGAGCGTTGAGCGGGGCTTCCCGGGTCCGCTGGCGGAGGAGTAATCTGCGATGGGCGATTCGGCGGACAGGGCGAACGATTCGGGCAGCGGCGCTCCGTGGCCCGGTTCTCATCGGATGCCGCGTTGGGATCGCGCGGAACTGATCGAAGCGCCGATGTTCCGCGGGCGGAACGCGCTGTGGATGATCGGGCCGGGGCTGGTGATGGGCGCGGCGGCGATCGGCGGCGGCGAATGGCTGTCCGGGCCGGCGGTCACCGCGAAGTACGGCGCGTCCCTGCTGTGGGTGGCGACCGTCAGCATCCTCTTCCAGGTCGTCTACAATATCGAGATCAGCCGTTACACGCTGTACTCGGGGGAGCCGATCTTCACGGGCAAGCTGCGAGTGCCTCCCTCGCCGCTCGTGTGGGTGGTTCTCTACCTGCTGCTCGATTGGGGATCGGTGGCGCCCTATCTGGCGGCGAACGCCACGGTGCCCCTCGAAACGCTCTGGCTTGGTCGACTGCCGAACGCAGACGTCTATCCGGGCGATTGGTGGGTGCACAAGATCTTCAGCACGGTCGTCTACCTGTTGGCCATGGTGCCGCTGGTGGTCGGAGGCAAGATCTATAACTCGCTGAAAGTCCTGATGTCGGCGAAGCTGGTGATCGTGGTCGGTTTCCTGATGATGCTGGGAGTGTTCTTCACACGCACGTCGACCTGGGCGGAAATCAGCACCGGTCTCTTCAAGTTCGGCAGCGTGCCCGTGCTGACGGGGGAGGATCGAAACGGCAACGGGCAACTGGATCCCGGTGAGGACTTCGACGGCGACGGACGGCTCGATGGGATCGAGCCGGCGACGCTGGTGGATGGCAAGGCGGGGTTCGAGGATGTCGACGGCGATGGGATTCGCGATGGGGCGAATGTGGACAATTTCCTGACGGCCTGGTGGCAGGGCCGTCCGTGGCCCGAGGTTGATTTCGCGTTGATCGGCGTGATTGCGGGGCTGGCGGCGATCGCCGGCAACGGAGGCCTCACGAACACGCCCATCAGCAACTTCACCCGCGACCAGGGCTGGGGCATGGGCCACCATGTCGGGGCCATTCCCAGCATGGTGGGGGGCGAGGGGATTACGCTCTCGCATGTGGGCTGCGTGTTCGATGTGAACGACGAGTCCCTGCCTCGGTGGCGACGATGGGTTCGCCATGTGGTGCGGGAGCAGGTGTTCGTCTGGCTGGTGGCCTGCCTGATCGGCGTTTCGTTTCCCAGCATCCTGTCGGTCGAATTCCTGCAGCGGGGCACGGACGCGCGGGACTGGAGCGGCGCGGCGATGACCGCCGATGGCGTGCGGAAGTTCGTGACTTCGCCGCGGCCCGATGTGCTGGTCTCGCGACTGGGCCTGGCCGACGTGCTGGCGGGGCCGACGCTGGGCAACCTGGCCTGGAACTGCACCCTGCTCTGCGGATTCCTGGTCCTCATCACCAGCCACATCACGACCATGGACGGTTTCGTTCGCCGCTGGGTGGATGTACTCTGGACCGCCAGTCCGCGTCTCCGCCAGCTGCCCGTCTCCGAGGTGCGGCTCGTCTATCTGGCCGTGCTGCTCCTGTATGGCGTCTGTGGCCTGACGCTGCTCTGGACGCTCGACAAGCCGAGTTTCATCTTCCGCCTCTCGACGACCGGCTACAACTTCGCGTTCGCCTTCAGTGCGTGGCATACGATCGTCGTCAACCACCTGCTGTTGCCGCGGCCGCTTCGTTGTCACTGGCTGATGTCGGTGTTCCTCTTCTTCGCGGGCTGTTTTTTCACGCTGCTGGGCATCATGTCCACGCTGCAGTTGCTCAACTGGATCTAGGCGCCAGGCATGGCCGTCGAGGGCGCTGCTGTCGGCTGGGAACGGGCTGGAGCGTCCTTCTCCCACCAGCGGAGTTCAACGGTCCGAGTGGGGGACTGGCCCCGCACTCCTGCCCGGTGCCGTTTTCGGCGACCTGGGGGGCGAGGAGCGAACAGGCTGCCCAGGGCACTCGTAGAGTGGCGTCGGGACCAGAAGGCTGCGGAGCACTTGCCGTGTTCCTGCCGTTGGTTCAAAATGCTTGGGCTGTAGACGCCCTTCGGTGGAGGGGCGCGGAGAGCGGGCTGGTCGTTGTTCTTTGCGGGGGAAAAACGCATGCGTTGGCAGGGTCGTGAGCAGAGTCAGAATGTGGAGGACCGCCGGGGGATGACGCCGGCCAAGGCGATCGGCGGCGGCGGACTGGGGCTGGTCCTGATCTATCTCGTCGCATCGTTTCTCGGCGCCGACGTGAGTCAGTTGATGCGGCTGTTCGGTCCCGCGATCCAGCAGCAGGCGCCGGCCGCTCCCGGCAAGAAAGGGGAAGTCGGTGTCAACGACCAGGCACGCGAGTTCATCAGCGTGGTGCTGCGCGACACGGAAACGGTATGGAGCCGGCTGTTTGAGCAGGGCGTGCGTGGCGGCAAGTACATTCCGCCGAAGTTGGTGATCTTCGAGCAGCAGGTGCGTTCCGCCTGCGGCATGGCTCCCGCGGCGGTCGGACCGTTCTACTGCCCCGGTGACCAGCAGGTGTATATCGCGCCGAGTTTCTTCGACGACCTGGCCCGGCGTCATAACGCGCCTGGGGACTTCGCCCGCGCGTACGTGATCGCCCACGAAGTCGCCCACCATGTGCAGTACCTGCTCGGCTTCAGCGACAAGGTCAACCAGGTGCGGGCTCGCGGCAACGAACTGGAGACGAATCGCGCGTCGGTGCGATTGGAGTTGCAGGCCGACTACTTGGCGGGCGTGTGGGCGCACTACGCCCACAAGGAGTACAACATCCTGGAGCCGGGGGATATCCAGACCGCAATCAACGCGGCCAACCAGATCGGCGATGACACGCTGCAGAAGCAGGCCCAGGGCTACGTCGTGCCCGATCGCTTCACGCACGGAACCTCGGAGCAGCGGATGCGCTGGTTCAAGAAGGGCATTGCCACCGGCAGTCTGGAAGGCTGTCAGGAACTGTTCACGATCCCCTATGAGCAGCTCTGATCGCTCGATTGCCGGACCCGTGGCGCGTCGCTGACGAGAACGGGGCCAGACGAGAGCGGACGCTGCGCACCCTCGCGTTCCCGGGCGCGCTGGACAGCCTCATGCGCATGTTCGGCCAGCACGACGACCCGCGCATCCGCACGGCCGCGCTCCGCAACATCGAGCAGGTCGGCACCGGCGAGGCGGCCGAGTT
>CAZUJM010000157.1:0-3622 GCA_964620405.1 uncultured Pirellulaceae bacterium
AGGATGATTTCGCAATCATTGCTAGACTGCTGGCCCGTTGGGTGGAATGAGTCACGGATGCTCGTTCTGCCCGCTTCGCGACGGGGCAGGCCTTCAGGACCGGTCGCCGCCGCGCGGTGTTTTACATTTCGCCGGGCGCGCTTTCCTTTCGTCGACGGTTCGTCGGGAAGAGAAAGTTCATGGCAAGGAGGTCGGCATGTCGCTCGCCAAAGTTCGTTTCCTGCATACCAGCGACTGGCGTCTGGAATCGCCGATGGGCGGGGTGACGGAGATCCCGGCCGAACTGCGCGAACCGTTCCAGGACGCTCCCTACCAGGCCGTGGAGCGTGTGATTCAGGCAGCGATCGACCAGAAGGTCGACTTTGTGTTGGCCACTGGCGACCTCCTGTCGCTCGATTCGGCCTGCCCCTACACGTTGGACTTTCTGCTGCGGCAGTGGGACCGGTTGGGCGAGCAGGGGATTGCCTTCTACTGGCTCGGCGGTCGAGCGGACGACCTCGACCTCTGGCCGGCTCCGCTGAAACTTCCCGCCCATGTCCACTGTTTCGCGGGCGGTGACGTGCAGACGCTCGAGTATCGTCGCGACGGCAGGTTGTTGGCTCGGCTGCTGGGACGCAGCGACCACAAGGCGACTTGGCGAGCGACCGACTACGCGGGCGAGGAGGAGTCTTCGCTGCGGATCGCGGCTGTGTACGGCGAGGTGTCGAAGCGCGGCCTGGAAAACAACGGCGTGGACTACTGGGCCCTGGGAGGCCGTGGCTGCTACGAAGTGCTGCTCAGCGGCAAGCAGGCGGCGGCCTATGCGGGAAGTCCGCAGGGACATGGCCCGGCCGAGTGCGGACCGCACGGGGCCGTGCTGGTGGAGTACCAGCCGGGCCGCTGTGACCTGCGCCTGCTGGAAACTGATCTCTGGCGCTGGCGTCATGAAACGGTCGACGCCAGCGGTTGCGGCACGCTGGACTCGCTGCAGTCCCAGATGGTCCGCGTTCTGTCCACGCTGCCGCCCGATTCAGGACATCGCCACGGCTGGCTCGTCGGCTGGACGATCACGCAGGCCTGCGACCTGCTGTTGCGTCAGCTGGAGGCCGATGGTGCGGCGGAACGCCTGGCGCGAACGCTCAATCAACACGCGTCCAGCGACCATCGCTGGACCCTGGCGATCGACTGGCTGGCCGCCGACCTGCCCGCGGAACTTTGGGACGAGGATTCGATCCTTGGCGACTTCCTCCGCACGGTGCGGCGCCTGGAGGAGGATCCGGACGGCTGGCGTTCGTTGCTGGACTACGTTCCCGAATCCGAGGAGCGGCAGCGGGTGTTGCTGGGGCTGTCGCGGGAGTTGCAGGAGGCGTCGGTCGACGGTCGTCGGCAGATGTGGCGCCAGGTGGCCAACTGGGGCGCCGAGCTGTTGCGCGGCGAGTCGCCTTTGGACTTGGATGCACAGGAGTGACAAGCGGTGAAGATCACGGACGTACAAGTTGACAGCTTTGGTCACTGGAAGCATCTGCAGTTGCCCGACCTGTCCTCGCAGGTCACGGTCATCTACGGGCCGAACGAAGCGGGCAAGTCGACGCTGCTGCATCTGATGCGGGGCATCCTCTACGGCTTTTCGATGCGCCATCACAGCCGTTTCGTGCCAGCCCGCTATCCTGGCCAGGTGGGTGGCCAGATGACGGTCTCCTCACCCCAAGGCCGTTTCCGCCTGCATCGCCATCTGGCTTCCAACGTCGCGCTCCGGCAGGACACGGAAGGCGAACTGAACGTGCTGTCGTCGGACGGCAGTCCTCGCGGCAAGCACGCGCTGACGACCTTGCTGCATGGAGTGGACGACGCGATCTTCCGCAACGTCTTCGCCGTGGGGCTCAGCGAGATGCAGCATCTCGGCACGCTCAGCGATACCCAGGCTGCCCAGCAGCTCTATGGACTAGCCGCCGGGGCCGACCGCGTTTCGATCTCGCAGGTCGCCCAGCAGCTGGAGGAAGCCCGCCAGGCACGCTTGCGCCGTCGCGATCCGCAGTCGCTGCACGCGCTCCTCGATCGCCTCGACGCGGCCCGCGGTGCCGGGGACGCCGAGGCGGCCGACACGCCGCGCTGGCTTCGCTTGATGGAGGAGCAGCGGCAGCTGCAGGCGCGGATCCGCGAACTGGAACAAGGCCAGGAACGGTTCTCGCCGCTCATCGCCCAGGTCGCCCTCCGCGCGAAACTCCGCGAACAGTGGAAGCAGGCCCGCCAGTTGCATCGCAAAATCACGGCCCTGGGCGACACGCCCAAGATCCCCGCCGAGGCACTCCAAAAACTCCGGCAGCTCGCCGAGCAGATTCGCGAGCAGCGCAAGCAGTGGGAGAAGATCCGCAACCGTCGCCGCAACCTGCATGAACAGGCCAGCAAGCTCGGCCGCGCACCGGCGCTGATCCACCACGCCGACGCCATCCAGTCGCTGCACCACCGCTCATCCCGCATCGCGGCGCTGGTCGCCGAGGTGGAGCAGGTGAAGACGCGTATCGAGGAGACCGAGTTCGAACTGCAGGCGGAGCTGGAGCGGCTTGGCATCAAGGTCACCGGCCGGATGGACGCCATGCCGCTGATCACCAACGAACTGATCGAGTCGCTGCGTGAGCCCGCGCGGCTTTGTCGCGAGGTGCGCGAGCGGCAGGAAGCGGTCGAGCAGGATGAGCTGGCGGCGCAGGAGGCTCTGGAGCAGGTGCAGTCGAGACTCAGCGCCAGCCTGAAGAACACGCGATTCACGGAGCTGGGTACGGCGCTGAAGCGCGCGGAGCAGCAGGTGCGCCTGCTGCAGTCGCGCATCGAGACGCAGGTGCGCCTCGATACCGCCAACCGCAAACTGGCCGACCTCCGCGAGGAGCGATTCGCCTGGACCAAACGCGAGATGCTGCCGTGGCGGAACGTGATCGCGCTGGGCATGGTCTTCGCGCTCGGCGCCATCTTCCTGCTCGTCGCGCTCTTCGGCCGCTTCTTCAACATGCCGACCAACGAACGAGGCACGGTGGCCGTCCTGGGCGTGCTGGTCGCGGCCCTTGCGCTGGGAGTGAAGGCGTTGTATGAGTTCGCGTCGCGACGCCGGGCGGAATCGTGCCACCAGGAGATTGGGGAACTGGTGAAGCAGGCCGGGCGCTGCCGCGAGGAGATCGGGCGACTCGACAAGCAGCTGCCGGCGTCGGCCGATACGCTGCAGGAACGCCTCATGCAGGCCGAGGAGGAGCTGGACCAGCTGTCCGACCTGCAGCCGCTGGAAACCCAGCGACAGACCGCCCAGCAGCGGCTCGAGCATGTGCAGAACGAAAAGACGACGCTTAACGCGCAGCTGAAGGACGCCCGCAACCGCTGGCGCGACGCGCTGCGGGCCGGCGGACTGCCGGAGGGCATCACGCCCACGCAGTTCCGGCAGCTCTCGCAACCCGACTCGAAGGCCAGCGAACTGCGCCAGCGACTGCTGGCACACCATGAGCGTAGTCGCGAGAAGCAGGCCGAACTGCGGGACGTGCAGCAGAAGGTCCAGGCGCTGCTCGACCGCGCCGGCCTGCATGAGAAGTCCGACCGACTCGTCGATCAGGTCGCGCAGCTGCACCAGAGCCTGCTGCAGGCACGTCAGCAGCGGCAGGAGCAT
>CAZUJM010000157.1:3632-4115 GCA_964620405.1 uncultured Pirellulaceae bacterium
AAGGCGATCGCCGAACGTCGCCAGGAGTATCTCGACCTGTCGCGCGAACGCGACGGCATCCTGCGTCATCTGGCCGAGCAGTTGGGCAAGTGCTGCACGCTGGCCGACCTGCGGCACGACCTGTCCAAGGGCGGGTTCGAAACGCGGCTGGCGACTTGGGAGCAGGAGCACGACCAGGCGGCGGCCACGCTGGCCGAACTGCACGAACGTCGCGGGGAACTCAACCACCAGCTGAAGATGCTGGTCGGCCGCCGGGAACACGCCGCGCGGCGGCTCGAAGCCTCCGAGACGGCCGCCCAGTTCCAACGCCGCGCCCGGCAGTGGCTGACGCTCGCCGGCATCAGCCTCTCCCTGGATTCGGTGCGGAAGTCGTACGAATCCGACCGCCAGCCCGAAACGCTGGCCGAAGCCTCCACCTACCTCACCAGCCTCACGCAAGGCAAGTACAACCGCATCTGGACTCCTTTCGGCGAAGCGGCCTTG
>CAZUJM010000157.1:4125-12145 GCA_964620405.1 uncultured Pirellulaceae bacterium
TCGACGACCTGCAGGGTCGGGCCGTGCGCGTGGAACACTTGAGTCGCGGGACGCGCGAGCAGGTGTTCCTCAGCCTCCGTCTGGCCTTGGCGGCTTCCTACAGCCGACGCGGCGCTGGCCTGCCGCTCATCCTCGACGATGTGTTCGTCAACTTTGACGCCCGCCGCGCGCTGGCCGCCGCTGAGACGATCTGTCGTTTTGCCGCCGCAGGACACCAGGTGCTGGTGTTCACCTGCCACGAGCATATCCGCGACGTCTTCCACAAGCTGGGTGTGGACCTGCGTGTGCTGCCCGACGCGGCTCGCAATGCCGAAGACCCGCAGCCCGTGCTGCCCTGGGCGCAGGCCCCCGCGCCCGAACCGGTCGCCGAGCCGGTTTCTGCACCCGCCCCCGCGGTGGCTGCGCCCGTTGCCGACTACGACCCGGAATTGGAGCATGAGCTGATGTACGGTTCGCTCGCGGATGAACCGGGCATGGACGTGGAGCCCTCGCCCGCGCCCGCGGAGCCGGCCAAGCCGCGACGCAAAGCGTCACGTCGGAAACGCGCCGCCGAGCCGATCGAGTCGCAAGCCGAACTGCTCATGGAGCCGGCACCGCTCGAAGTGCCTTTCGTCGAGCATGTCGAGGAACTGGACCGGGAACCGATCTTCGCCTCGGACTGGGAAGATCCCTACCTGCTGGTGAATCCGGTCGAGTATGAGTCGGCTTCGGAGACGGGAACCGGACGACTCTGGTAGTGGGAATTGCCGGGGGGAGTTAACCAGGGAGGACACGGGATTTTGCACGGAGACCACGGAGAATCGCCGTGGTAACAATCCTTGACCTCCGTGCCTTCTCAGTGCCCTCCGTGGTTAAAAAAGCGCGCATCGGTCGCCTTTACCGGCCGGCCCCGGTCTCAAACCGACTCGATGTACAGTCCGCGGCGTTGGCGTTCTGCGCGGCGGGCGTCGTCGATCATCAGCGACACCTCCCGCACCGGTGCCACGCCGTGCATTACGAGCAGCGGGTCGGTCAAGTCGCTCGACTGCAGCTCGATCGTGCCGGCATTTACCAGCCGCTGCAGGATCGACTGCCGCACGGTGACGTCGTCGACGTCGATCAGTTCCAGTCGGCGGATCTGCTGCTGGAGAATTCCATGGCGGTGCGTCAGACGCTGCGTGGTCAGGCGGTAGTGGGACACGAGTTTGTCATAGCCGAGCTGCAGCAGGGGAAGTCCCCAGAGCGCGGCCAGGGCCGGCACGAGGAAGATCGCCAGTTCGTGGTCCGGCGCGGCCTGCACCAGCGTCCACAGGAGGAAGCTGAGCACCGCCACGGTGAGCCAGGTGCCGATCATGGAACGCCCGGAGAAGCCGCCTTGCCAGAGGGGCTGTTCGGGTTCGGGCTGCGGTCGTTTCCGCAGCCGCTCGCGATCCGCATCGGCCGCCACGCCAGCCGGTCGCTTCTGGCCACACTGGGGACAGAATTTCGCGTCGTCGGGCAAAGGCGTCCGGCAGCCGGGGCAGGGTTGCGGCACGAGGAGGGTCCAGGAGAGAGAAGAGGAAGAAGAGTAGGGAGGAAGAA
The DNA here is from genome assembly GCA_964620405.1 of uncultured Pirellulaceae bacterium. Taxonomy (GTDB): domain Bacteria; phylum Planctomycetota; class Planctomycetia; order Pirellulales; family Pirellulaceae; genus CAZUJM01. The sequence goes on from CAZUJM010000157.1 coordinate 5,686, forward strand.
TTGTCGCGAGATCAGCGGGGGGCGGGTTGGGTTCCCAGCTTTTCCATCTGTTCGCGAGCCGACGGCGCTTCGGAACTCTGCGGGTGCGTCTTGGTCACGTACAGGAAGAGGCGGCTGGCGAGTTCCGTGTACTGGCGGCGTTGGCGATCGTTGCGCTGCTGCTCGGCCAGCCGGGTCGCCGACTGGCCCGCGGCGAGGCCCGCCTTGCTCTGCCACGGTTTCACCTCCGGCGTGTTCTTGCCGTCGAACTCGAACATCACCCGTCGATACTCGCGGATCGCGGCGGTGTGGTTGTCGGCCGCCTGGTAGATTTCGCCGAGGCGGAAGCGGGCCCGCGCGGCCAGTTCGCCCGTGTTGCGATCGGCCACCTGCGTCAGCATTCGTGTGGCTTCGGCCGTGTTGCCCGTCTGCTGGTGGGCCACCGCCTGCTCGTACTGGATCAGCGCCTGGTAGGGCGAACGCGGGTATTTGGCGACGAGTTCCGCGAGCCACTTCAGGCTGTCCTGCCAAGCACCGGTCTGTCCGGCGGCTTGGCCGGCGTGCAGGTAGGCCAGGGTGGTGATCTGTTCGCTGGACAGCGGCAGCTGCTTGGCCTGCTGGTACATCGCCAGCGCCTCGGCCGGCTTCGACTGCTGCAGCAGGCATTCGCCCTGCATGAAATAGGCGTCGCCCCGGTAGACGCCCTGGGGATGGTCGACCACCTGGCGTGCGAAGGCGGCCTGGGCATCGGCCAGCATCTGCTGCTGGTAGAGTGACCAGCCGAGCTTGTAGAGCACGCGTTCGCCCAGTTCGGAGGCATTCTTCAAGCGATCGGCGGCCTGACGGTAGTCGTCGGACGCTGCGGCCCACTTCTTCTGGTCGTAGTTCGCCTCTCCCAGGTGATAGAACGCTTCGATCGCCAACGGACTGTCGGCGTGCGCGGTGGTCAGCTGCTGGAACGCTTCCAGCGCCTGCGGCATGTTCTTCTGCTGCTTGAGGGCCCAGCCAAGTTCGTACAGCACCTTGTCGCGGGCCGGGTAGTCCGCGTCTTCGTCGAGGACTTCTCGCAGCGCCTTGGTCGCCGCGGCGTAGTCCTTGCGGGCCACATGGCAGAGACCTTCGACGTAGCGCGCGTCGGACAGTTCGCGGCGCGGCGGTTCCGTGGCGACGAAGTCGGCGAGGTCGCGGAGCGCCTCGTCGGCCTGGCCGGACTGTTGGCGGGCCAGACCGCGGGCGTAACGCGTCTGCGCAGCCAGGCTGTGCGTGGGATGCTTGTCCAGCAACTGCGTGAACGTCTCCACGGCCTTCGGCTGCTGGCTCGCTTTCAGTTCAGCCCAGCCGAGTCCGTAGAGCACGAAGGGGCGGAGCGGCGAGTCGGGCCAGTCCTGCAGGACGCGGCGGTAGTTGACGATGGCCGGTTCCAGTTCTCCATCGGCATACTGGTATTCGGCCAGACGGTAGACGGCCTGGTCCAGCAGCGGCGACTCGGGGAACTCCGCGATCAGGCGTTCGGCGGCGGCTCGCGCGCCGGCCATGTCCTTGAGCCGCCGTTGGGTTCGCGAAAGATTCAGCAGCGCCTCGTCCGCCTGTCGCCAGCGCGGCTGCAACGTGAGGGAACGCTGGAGCGCATCGCGACCCGGTTCCCACTGCTCCAGTCCCAGGTGCGACATGCCCGCCAGGAACGCGGCCTCGGCCCGCTCGTCGGCCGTCTGCGTCTCTTCCTTCTGTGTCGCCAGTACCTTCAGCACCTCGGCATACTTCTTCTCGGCGTAGAACGCCACCGCCGTGCGAAGCTGCCACTGGCTGGTCTCCTCCCGCGCCTCGCCCTGCTGGGCCAGCTGCGAGAAGGTCTCGGCCGCCGCCGCCGCGTTGCCGGACTGCAGTTCGCATTCGGCCTGCACATGCTTCACATCCGGCACCAGGCGATGCTGCGGATACTGTTCCAAGAAGAGCTTCGACAGCTCGATGCCTCGCGCGTACTCCTTGAGTTCCAGGGCCGTGTAGGCGGCGTTGTAGAGTGCCTGGGGTGCGAGCGAGTGCCGCGGATGCTGCTCGAACAGCTTCACATACAGGTCCAGCGACTCGCCGCGCCGCTCGGGCAGCTCGTGCACGGCGTCCGCGCGGTCCAGCAGCAGCGTGACATGGAAAGCGTGCTTGTCGATATCGGGCGTGGCGAGCATCTTGTCGACCAGCTCCAGGGCCTGCGTGGGCTGCTGGGCTTTGAGCGCCAGGCGGGCACGCCAGTGGGCGGCTTCCTGGCGGTGCGGGCTGGCGTCATCCGCCAGCACCTGCTCGAACTTGCCCGCCGCCTTGTCGGACTGGTCCGCGCGGAAGTACGCTCGCCCGGACGCCATGACCGCATCCCGCGCGTAACGCGAAGTCGGAAAACGATCGGGCAGGCTGGCAAACAGCTCCGCCGCTTCCGCGAAACGCTCCTGCCGCGCCACCGCCGTCGCCTGGCGATAGAGGGCATGGTCGGCCGACGCGAATTTTTCCACCGACGCCACCTCGGCGAACTGCTTCTCGGCCTCCGCCAGCTGATTGGTCGCCAGCAGCGTCTCGGCCTTGCGCATCCGCACTTCGTCCTTCAGTGGCGAGTCGGGGAAGGCGGTGAGCAACTGGTCGAACGCACGCCCCGCCTCCGCCGCCTTGCCCAGCTCCTGGTAACTCACGCCCAGTGCGTACATCGCGTCGGATCGCAGCTTGGATTCCGGGAAGTCCCCCAGCAGCCGCTCATACAGTTCCACCGCCTCCGCCCGCTTCCCCTGTAGATACAGCGACTCGGCCCGGAAAAACATCGCCTGGTCGCGAAACGTGTGCTCGGCGTACGTTTCCAAGAACTTCTGGAACGCGTCGGCGGCCGCGGCGAACTGCGTGGGGTCGTTCTGAAGGCCGAGTGAGTAGGCGGACCAACCCAGGTTCAGCAGCGCATCGGCGTGGCGGTCGAACTCCGCGTTCGAGTCGACCAACTGCTGGAACTGCTCGCGCGCCGGGCCGAACTGTTTCTGCTGCAGCAGGCAGACGCCCAGGTTGTAACGAGCGTCCAACGCCTTGGGGTCGTCGGCATGGTCCTTGAGGAACGCCTGCCAGGCTTCGGCCGCCAAGTCGAACTGGCTGTTGTTCTGCAGGTTGGCTCCCTTGGAGTAGGCGACGATCGCTTCGGGCGAACTCTTGGCTGTCTCGTCGTCGCCACCCTCCGTATCCGTCTTTGCGTCCGTCTTCGTGCCCGTCTCCAGACCGGACGGCCCCGCCGCTGGCGATTCGGCAGCGGGCTGGGACGCCGACCCGGGATCGCCAGCCGTCTCCGTCTGCGCCGGCAGAACGCGAGGCAACGCGAGCAGGGCCACCAGAGCCAGTTTGCCGAAGAGGCTGGAAATAGAAGTAGCTTGCATCAGCGATCCCGTCGGCTAAAACGCGTAGCGGACTTTTTTCGGGGCGAATGCCGCGACGGTCCCAGTCGCAGTTTAAAAAATTGGTCCCCTTCCCACAACGTAGGCCGACTCTGTCGAGGTTCGACGGGGGGAAGCCTCGCTGGATCGCGGCGTGTCGTCTCGGAGGCGAGGGGGGGGGTTACCACCGAGGTCACGAAGATGGACCACCGAGGTCACAGGGATTCTCCCCGGGCCTTCATGTTCTTCGTGTTGAGACTTAGTGACCTTCGTGGTTAAACTCCCGTGACCCATGACCCCAGAAACCTCCCATGGCACGGGTACCGGTGCTTTCTTGCACCGCCTGCTTCGGCTCGTTTTCGGAGCAGAGCGAGGTTTTCCGCCGAGCCGGTCGGGATCGTGGCAAAAATGAGGCCTGACCCCATTAAGCCGGCCTGTTGACGGTGTACTATGAGGAAGCGGAACGGCGGGTTCGGGGAGGAACGTGGGGAGGCTTGGGTATGGTGAGGAACTGCGGGGAAGACTACGGAAGGGCTGGTCGGGCAAGGCGCGCCGTCGCCTCGCGATCCAACCGGGCCGCCGTCACGTTGGTGGAACTGATGGTCGCCATCGCCCTGACGTTGATGGTCATCTTGGCCGTCGTACGGGTGTTCGACCTGCTGGGCGGAAATGTCACCCAGAGTCGTTCCATCCTGGAGATGTCGGCGCGGACGCGGATCATTGCCGACCAGCTGCAGAACGACCTCAGCAGCCTGACGCTGAAGCCGGTCCCGCCGGCCGATCCGACGGCGGCTCCCGGCTACCTGGAGATCGTCGAGGGCGTGCGAAGCGAGCGGGATCCGGATGGCGACGGGCGTTTCCTGCCGACCGGCGCGTTCGTGTACCGGAACGATCCGGAGCCGAATCCGTTCGTGGTCTGTCCCACGATCGAGACCTTCGCTGAAGTGTCCAGCCAGTCGCCTTTGCTGCCCCCGGCGCCGCCCAACGGACCAGCGGCGATCATCAACCAGAGCTTCCTGCAGCAGGTATATGGTGTGCTGGGCGACACGGATGACCTCTGGATGGGAACGATCCGCAGCGCGGGGGAGCCGTTCCGCGGACGGTACCAGGACGCCAATGGAAACGTGAGCCAGATCGAGTCGCCGTTGGCGGAAGTGGTGTGGTGGATTGAGCCGCAGGCCGGGCCACCCGGATCGGCGCCGGGCGGTTACGGGTTCTCGCTGGTGCGGCGGCTGTTGCTGATCCTGCCAAGCCTGAATGTGAACGGCGCGCTGCCGACGGCGGTGGCCGGCGATCCGGCGCAGGTCCAGCAGTTCCTCGCCTTCAACGATGTCTCGGTGCGATTCGAGGGCAATGGGCGCGTCGTCGCCAATTCGCTCGCCGACCTGACGAACCGCAGGAATCGATTCGCCCACTGGTTCACGCCCTTTCCGCACTTCGTGAACCGCAACTTCCTGGTTCGTTCGATGGATCGCATCGTGCTGCCCGACGGTTCGATCGGCAGCCGGCACGATGGCAGCGACCTGATCACCAGCGACCCGGTCGCGTTCGATATCCGCGTCTTCGATCCGCTGGCGCCACTGCTGGCTCCCGGCTCCGGACCCGTCCGCTACGCGGTGACGCCCGTCGACGCCGGCTACTACACGGTGCTGGGCAGCGAGCCCTTGGGCTTCGGCACCTATGTGGACCTTGGCTGCCTGTTTACCTCGGGGCCGACAACTCCGCCTTTCGTCTCGCACTTCACTGGCCGACCGGACGACCGTTCCCGGCTGCTCGTCAATCCGCTCGCCCCCCGCGTCTACTGCACATGGTCGACCGCCTACGAACGTGATGGCCTCGACCAGAATGGCAATGGCCTGGTGGATGAAGGCACGAACGGGCTGGACGATGGAGGCGGTTCGCTGGTGGTGGATGATGCGGTGGAACAGGAGACCGCGCCGCCATATTCCCAGCCGCTGCGTGGCCTGGAGGTGATCCTGCGGGTGCGCGATAACTCGACGCAGCAGGTCCGCCAGACGAGCGTTGTCGCCGATTTCGTGACGCACTGAGTTCCGACCTGCCAGTGAATCGGCAGCTCGTGTCCCGGCAGCCGGCACTGTAGCTCGCCCCGCCCCGCCATCGCGCACGAGCACTCCCCGTCATGCCCCACGCCATTCGACTTCGCGGCCCCTGGCAGCTGGTTTCAGCCGGCGGAGAGTCCGCGCGGGTGCGACTTCCCGACGACTGGCCGCGGCTGGTGACCGCCGCCAGCAGCCCCTCGGCTTCCGCGGCGGACGCTCCTCCGCTGGTCCTCGAACGCATCTTTCATTGCCCGACGGGCCTGGGGCCGGGGGCTCGCGTCGACCTGCGGTTGCGGCTGGACGCGGCGACGGTCGTCTTTCTCAACGCCCAACGCCTGGCGTGCTCGCCCCAAGCCGCCGCCAGCGACCCGCGGACCTTCGACCTGCGAGGGCTTTTGCTGCCGACGAACGTGCTGCGGCTGGAGACGGTGATTGACGGCGCGCGGCAAATCGACCAGTCTGTCTGGGACGTATGGCTGGAACTGGACGACTGAACCGGGAAGCTCGCCGAAGTGAGCGGGCCGTCCATCGCAGCAAGCTCCAAGCGGGATGGCGTGCATGAACGAGCGACGATGCATCGCGAGGTTGGTTGGCGGAACGGCTCTGTTGTTGGGATGGATCGCAGGAGCAGTCGCCCCTGCCCAAGAATCGCCGGCGGTGCAAGAATCGCCGGCGGTGCAGGGCGCGATGAATCGACTGTCGCCCGAGGAACAGGCGGACGGGTGGCTGCTGCTTTTCGACGGCGAGACGCTCTTCGGCTGGCGCAAGGCCGGGAACGCGGACTGGGCGGTCGTCGATGGCGTGGTTCGTGTCACGCAGGGCGACGTGGGCCTGCTGCATACGTCGGCGGAGTTCGGGGATTTCCACCTGAAGACCGACTTCAAGGCGCCGGCGGGAACCAACAGCGGCCTCTTTCTCCGCACCAGTCCGACGCCCCGGGATCCCGGCGTCGACACCTACGAACTGAATATCGCTCCGGCCGACAATCCGTTTCCCACGGGCAGCTTCGTGAAACGCCAGAAGGTCGCCGCC
>CAZUJM010000157.1:12155-14149 GCA_964620405.1 uncultured Pirellulaceae bacterium
CGTTCGAGGTGCGGGCGGAGGGGCCGCAGTGGACGGTGTGGCTGGATGGCCGACAGGTGCTGGACTACACCGATCCCCAACCGCTGCGTCGCGGCTACATCGGGCTGCAGCACAACGAGGGACAGGTCGAGTTCCGCAATGTGAAGCTCAAGCCCTTGGGGCTCGCGCCGCTGTTCAACGGCAAGGACCTGACGGGCTGGAAAGAGTATCCGCAGATGGCCAGCCGGTTCACCGTCGCTTCGGACGGGACGCTGAACGTCAAGAACGGCCGCGGCCAACTGGAGACGGAGCAGTCGTACGGCGATTTCGTGCTGCAGTTGGACGCGATCACGCACGGCCCCAACCTGAACTCCGGCGTCTTCTATCGCTGCATTCCGGGCCTGGAGATGATGGGCTACGAGTGCCAGATCCACAACGGTTTCGAAGGCGGCGATCGCACGAAGCCGGCCGATTGCGGCACGGGCGGCATCTTCCGACGCGTGAATGCGCGCCGCGTCGTGTCGAACGATGGCGAGTGGTTTCGCCAGACGATCGTGACCACGGGCGCCCACGTCTCGGTGTGGGTGAACGGCTACCCGGTGACCGACTGGACGGACCAACGCAAGCCGGACAAGAATCCTCGCAAGGGGCTCCGGCTGGAAGCGGGCTCCATCATGCTGCAAGGACACGACCCGACCACCGACCTGTCGTTTCGCCGCTTGGAGATCCAGGAGCTGCCGAAACGCCGCTGATTGCCGGCCGCTGTGCGGAATGCGAGAGGTGAGTAACCAAGGAAAACGCGGAGATACCTGAGGTTTCCACGACCATCTCCGTGCGTTCTCCGCGTCCTCCGTGGTTTATCTCCGCGTCCTCCGTGGTTTAATCGACCCCGGCGTTCCCAGGGACCGCGCCAGGTGCTTGGTATACCACGGAGACGCACGGAGTGCAGGCAGAGGGCCGGGAGGCGGACGGCGCTCAGGGCTTGGGCGGTTGGCTGCCGGTGCCTGGGCTCTTGCGATCGGGGCTCTTGCGCTGCGCGGGGACTTGTGTTCCGCGCGTCGGCGCGGGCGAGGACTTCGCGGGCGGCGTTTTCGCGCCGGGCGATTTGGGACCGGGCCTCTTGGGACCGGCGGGACGCGAATGCGGAGCATGGGCGCGATGCGCCGAGGCGCCGCTGCCCGCCTTCGAATTGCCAGCCTTGCCGGCGTTGGGATTGTCAGCCTTGCCGGTGATTTCGAACAGGAAGCGGCTGGGGTGTGTCGGCCGCGGCTTGCCCCATTTTCGTCGTGTCAGGGCGAAGGAGAGCGTCAGGCGTTCCTGGGCGCGGGTGATGCCGACGTAGCACAGCCGCCGCTCTTCGTCGATCGCATCGCCCTCCGCGTCGACACTTCGCTTGTGCGGCAGGAACCCTTCTTCCATGCCCACCATGTACACATGCGGGAACTCGAGTCCCTTGGCGCTGTGCAGCGTCATGAGGACGACCGCGTTGCGGCGGAGCTGGTCTTCCTTGTCGTTGTCAAAGTCGCGACCGCTGAGCAGGATTTCGTCGAGGAATCCGACCAGCGACGGTTTCTTGCCCCGGGCCTCGTACTCGGCGACGGCGTTGACGATCTCCTCGACCGTGTTCCAACGCGCCTCGATCGCCTCCGGGTCGCCCTTGTAGCGGCTTTCGATCTCCTGGCGGTAGTCGATGGCGGCGATCAATTCTTTCACCGTCTGGGCCAGCTTGCCGCCCTCTGCCTTTTCAGCGAACGTCTTCACGAGCTTGGTGAGGCTCTCGACGCCGTCGGCGGCGGGCTTGCTGAAGTCGGGGAGTCGAGCCGCTTTGGGGAAGACGTTCCAGACCGGGCATCCATCCGAGACGGCCTGCTGGATCATCGCGGCCACGGCCTGACGGCTGATGCCGCGCGCCGGAGTGTTGATAATCCGCAGTAGCGACGGCTCGTCCTCCGGCTGCACCAGCACCTTCAGGTAGGCCAGCAGGTCGCGTACTTCGCGGCGGTCGAAGAACGACA
>CAZUJM010000158.1:0-6551 GCA_964620405.1 uncultured Pirellulaceae bacterium
CCCGTACCCGCCAGGTCACCGAGTACAAGCCGGAGACTCGCACCCGCACGGTCAAGGTCTGCGAGATGAAGACGGAAACCCGCCAGAGCACCCACAAGGTGCAGGCCTTCCGCACGGAGACTCGCGAGAAGACCGTGAACATCACCGACTACAACACGGAGAATCGCACCCGCGAAGTTCCGTACACGGTGATGGTGCCGCAGGTGCGCACGACGGTCCAGAACGTGACGACCTACAATCGCGTTCCGGTCGAGACGGTTCAGGACTACACGGTCTGCGTTCCGGTGACGGTGCAGAAGGAAGTTCAGGTCCGTCGCCAGGTGATGGTTCCGCAGCAGATCATGGCTCCGGCCTCGTCCGCTGACGGTGGCGCTGCCGCGGGTGCTGGCGACTGTGCCGGTGCCGCCAACGGTGGTTCCGGTGATTGCGGTGCCGCCAGCGACTGCTCGGCCTGCAACTAGCCTGATGCGACCCGGCCTGTCCCAGGCCGGCTCTTGATCAACTCGAACACGACGCGCGGCCTCGCCACGCGTCGTGTTTTTGTTTTGCTTCGGAAGCCATCGGCTGGCTCGGAACGAACGTTGTCTTCGAGCGTTCTTCGTCGCGCTCGTTCCCGTCCACGCTGGACGCCGCGCAGGCCAACCGATACGATCAGGAGCTACCTCGCGTGTCGCCAGCTTCTGACGGCCGAGGCAAGGGGCGATCCATGAGGGCGGTCAACGGCCGCCCCGATGGGGATCGCGAAGAGGATCACGAAAAGGATCGGCAAGGGGATTACATGGACCGGGAATTCTACACGCGGACGGAAACCATCCATCGACAGCTCCTGCAACTGCGAGACAGTCTTTGACCTGGCTGCCAAGCAGGAACGCGTGACGGCCATCGAGGGACGCATGTCCGAGGCGGGGTTCTGGGACAACCAGGAGTCTGCGCAGCAGGCGGTGGCCGAGCTGAAGGCGCTCAAGGGAGTGATCCGTCCCTTGGAGGAGGGCCTGAAGTCGGTCGACGATCTCCAGACGCTGCTGGAGATGGCGGAGGAAGATCCGTCGATGGCCGACGAGGTACGGCAGGAAGTCGAGACGCTGGAACGCGGCGTCGAGCAGTTGCAGCTCCAGACTTTGCTGGACGGTCCTTTTGACGACGCGGGAGCGATCATGACGATCCACGCGCGGGACGGCGGCACCGACGCCAACGACTGGGCCGAAATGCTGCTTCGCATGTACACGCAGTGGGCCAACAAGAACGACTACGAAGTCGAACTGCTGGACCGGTCGGACAACGAGGAGGCGGGCATCCAGAGCGCCGCGATCGCGATCCGGGGGCCGATGGCCTATGGCTACCTGAAGGGGGAGACGGGCATGCATCGGCTGGTCCGCATCAGCCCGTTCAACTCCGAAGGCAAACGCCAGACCAGCTTCGCCGCCGTGGATGTGTCCCCGGAAGTTCCCGACAGTGTGAACATCGACATCGATGAAAGCGATGTTCGCGAGGATCGTTTCCGCGCCAGCGGGGCGGGCGGCCAGCATGTGAACAAGACCGAGAGCGCCATTCGGCTGACGCACATCCCGACGGGTGTCGTGGTGCAGTGCCAGAACGAACGCAGCCAACACAAGAATCGTTCCTCCGCCTGGAAGATGCTGCGAGCCCGACTGGCGCGTCTGGAGGATGAGAAACGCGAGGCGCAGCAGGCGCAGAAGTACAAAGACCAGGCGCGCGTCGGTTTTGGCTCCCAGATCCGCAACTACTTCCTGCATCCCGACCAACGCGTCAAGGACAGCCGGACCGGTTATGCGATGGGCAGTTTCCACGCCGTGCTCGATGGCGACATCCAGGGGTTCCTGGATGCCTACCTGCGGTGGCGGGTGAAGGAAGATGAATAGGCGATCAGGGCGGGGGTGGACGTGAGACCTGACCCCATTCCTTCTGTCCCGTCGCGATCGCTGGACACGCAGGTCGGTCCTCTGCGCCTGATGCTGGAAATGGCTCTGCGTGGTGATCGATTTGCGCATCGCGTGTCGGCTTCTTGGGAAGGCGGACCGGTGACCGTGTTGGCGGAGTCGCTGGAGGATGCGACGGAGAGCAGTTGGCCGAGCAGTCCGCCGCTGCAGCAGGTGGACCGCTGCGTGCTGGGCAATGGCCGCGAGGGACTGGTTGCCGTCGGGCTGGCCGGCGTCGGCCACTGGTCGCTGGCCGTGGAGGCCGACGAGCGGGGGGTGTGCTGGGACGCGGCCTGCCGGACACCGCGGACGGCCGAATTCCTGGGATCGACCTACCGATTGCTGGAACCTTCCGCTTGGCGCGAGGTGGAGGGCGGCCTGTGGCGCCCCTTGCGGGACTTCGCCGCCGGTTCCACGTCGCAGGTATCGGCGGAGCAGGGCGTCTTGCTGTGCGTCGACCGAGGCTCCGCCGTCTGGACCGCCGACACCGGCCTGCTGGTCATTCACGCGGGCGAACTCGGCGTCGACCTGCCGGCGACGGTGCGCTGGAAGTACCGCTGCACACTGCATTCGGCCTCCTGCTCCTGAAGGCTGCAGTCCAGGGCAATGCCTTGAGACCGACGACGGAATTGCCGGCCGCCGTGCCCACCTCCGAGGTCCGCCCCGCTTGATTTCCGACCGCCTGTGGACCACAATCGAGTCGCGTATGGACTTGGCAAGAGGCGGCCTGTTGGCAAGCCTCCAGCGGTCCCTCGGGTCGCCCCGTTCCCCGAACGGGAACCTCCCCGTGGCGAACCCGCGGCAAAACGCGTGTGGAAGCGGGCCGGAGTCCGGGTGGGGTGGCGTTATGGGGCCTCTCGGAGGCCCTACCGACGGTGAAGGAAATCGAGACCGATGTTGTTCGAGACGATCGAGAAGCTGAAGCAGGACTTCACCGATAAGTACGTCGTCGTGGATGCCAGCCGTCCAGAACTGCGGCGGTTCGAAGGCATGACGGGGCAGGTGAAGACCGTGAACATGAACGGTCGAGCCTTGGTCCAGTTCGACGGCCATGCCAATATCGGCTGGTACGACATTGCCTTGGACTTCCTGAAGGTGGTCGACAAGCCGGTAGAGAAGAAGGAAGCGGCGGAGAAGCCGAAGCCGGCGGCGAAAGCGGCCGAAGCCAAGGCACCGGCCGCCGCCGCGAAGCCGGCCGCTGCAGCGAAGCCGGCCGCTGAAGCGAAGCCGGCCGCCAAGGGCGGCGGCATGTCGATGGCCGACATTCTGGCCGCGGCACGCGGCGGAGCGGCTCCGGCCGCCAAGCCCGCGGCGGAAACGCCCGCGAAGCCAGCCGCCAAGCCGGCGGCGGAAGCCAAGCCCGCAGCGAAACCTGCCGACGGTGGCAAGCCGGCGGCGGGCATGAGTGTGGCGGACATCCTGGCGGCCGCTCGCGGCAACGCGGCCCCGGCCGCGAAAGCCGCTCCCGCTCCCGCTCCAGCAGCCCCCGCCGCACCGGCGGCCGAAGTGCCGGCTGCTCCCGCGCCGCCCGCTGCCAAGCCAGCCGCTTCGGCGTCCAAGGGCGACCTGCCCAAGGATGTCGCCGGCATCCTCGCCTACTGTCGCAAGCAGGGCTAGAAACCTCTCGGCGTCAAGTCGCAACGTGCCTTCGCGATGATGGCACGAACGACTCCGGCGCCGTCACCGTGGGCGCTCTTCGCACGCGATCCCGGCTGGCCTGTCTCGGCGGGCCGCTCTCGCCGATCGCTACTTCACCTCGAGCATCCGCTGCAGCGCGACGAGTGACCAGCGGGCCGTATCGGGGTCTACTTCGATGATGTTCACCGGAGTGCCCGCGGCCAGGTTTTCGAGGCTCCAGCACAGATGTGCCAGATCGATGCGGTACATCGTCGCGCACATGCAGATGACGGGTGAGAGGAAGTGGATCTCCTGTTCCGGGTGTTCCTTCTTCAAGCGGTTCACCAGGTGCAGTTCGGTGCCGATGGCCCAGCGAGTGCCCGCCGGTGCCTTCTTGACCACGTCGATGATCTTGCCGGTGGACCCGGAGATATCGGCCAGGTCGTTGACCTCCTGCGGACATTCGGGATGCACCAGGATCTGGATGCCGGGATACTTGGCGCGGAACTGGTGCACATGCTCGGGGCGGAACATCTGATGCACGCTGCAGTGGCCCTTCCACAGCAGCACTTTGCTGGCCAGCAACTGTTCGCGCGTGTTGCCTCCGAACTGGTCTTCGAATGGATTCCAGACGGGCATCTGGTCGTTGGTGATGCCCAGCTTCAGGCTAGTGTTCCGCCCTAGGTGCTGGTCGGGAAAGAACAGCACGCGCTCGCCGCGGGCGAAGGCCCACTGGAGGACGGCGGCGGCGTTGCTGGAGGTGCAGACGATGCCGCCGTGGCGGCCACAGAAGGCCTTGAGGCTGGCGGCTGAGTTGATATAGGTGACGGGAATGATGCGGCGGGTGTCGAGGACTTCGCCCAGTTCCTCCCAGGCCGACTCGACCTGTTCGATGGCGGCCATGTCGGCCATGGAGCAGCCAGCGGCCATGTCGGGCAGGATGACTTGGACCCGCTGGCCCTCGCGCGCCGCCAGCTTCTCCGGCCGGTTCGCCAGGATGTCGGCCGTTTCAGCCATGAAGTGCACACCGCAGAACACGATGGTGCGGCAGGCTTCACTGGAGGCCGCCATCTGGCTCAGCTGATAGCTGTCACCGCGCAGGTCGCTGTGCTCGATCACCTCGTCCTGCTGGTAGTGGTGACCCAGGATCAGCAGACGCGGCCCCAGGTCGCGGCGGACCTTCTCGATGCGCTCGGACAGCTGGCGATTGTCCAGCGTCTTGTAGGGCGGGAACTCGTGGGTGGCGGCTGGCATAACGAGCATGCGATCGGTTCTCCGGGGAAATCCCCACGCGGTACAGGGCCCATGCGGGCGATCGACGGTGGCCGAAGTAGGAAGTCGCTCGACCGCGGCGTAACACTTCCCTCGGTCGCGTTATTATAGAAGCCTACCGGTCCCCGGTGCATGCCGGCTCCGGGAACGCTTCCCACGGTTCACGGCCGGTCCGGCTTCGGTTCGGGGCTCGCCGCAGGCAGCTTCGGCAGGATCGGCAGCTGTCCGAGAGCCGACAGGCGGAGGTCGTCCTGGTGGCGGGCGATCTGGCGGTTGAGACGGGCCGTCAGGGCCGCTCGTTTCTGGTCCAATTGCCACTGGGCGAGATCACGAAGCACCTCGCCCAGTTCTTGGACGACCGGGCCCTCCAGCGGACCGACTCGCTGCAGGTCGAAGTCGGCCAGTTGGAAGTCGGCTCGCGTCACCTCCGGCTTCAGCAGCAGTTCCGGCGGCAGCCGGGAGGCGTCCCACTGCATGCCGAGCAGGCAGTCCAGCTGGAGTCGAACGCGTGCGTCGCCTTCGGCCGTGACACTTCCCAGGCGCACGCCGTGCCGCCATTCCACCCATTGGGCCAGTCCGTGCAGACGGGCGTCGACTTCGAGGGTGAAGGCCGATCGGCCGTCGGGTTGGGGTCGGGCCGGTCCGATGTGAACGCGGAGCGTCTGGTCGGGGTCGATGGGGCGGATCTGGTAGCGTTTCCACGTACCGTGGTTCATGGGGCGGTAGCGGCGGCGCGTCTCCAGTCGCCCGTCCTCGAACCGAATGTCCAAGCCGCTCAGGCAGTCGCGTTGCTGGCCCCAATGACGCGTGTCCTGGTACTCCTCGGGCAGGTTGTCGCGGAGCAGACGCGTGGCGAATCGCTGTAACTGCGGGGACAGTTCGACCGGAGCTGCCGCGGGATTCTCGGCGGCTCGCAACGGATTCAGCGAACTCCACCAGAGCAGCCCGCAGAGTAGCCAGGGGACTTTTGTGGAACGCATGGTCGTGAAGGGGCTGCCGGTGGGAGGGGGGCATGGATGCGGGACGGGCTGGCGAGGCGATAGCGAGTCTAAAGCGTTCATCGACCAGCCCTCGGGAGCACCCGCCGTCTTTTCCGGAAAGGCGGTTTCCGGCCGGGACGGAAAAGTCGAACGGCCGTTGTCGGCTGTCGTGCGGCGGTTGACGCCTTTGTGGTATTCTAAGGAGCCGCGTTTGGCGGGGCTGGCGATGCTTGGCATGCCGTCTTCTCCGGCGAACGACCCTTTCCCCGGGGACGCTTGTCCGCAGTCAGGTCGGTATGCGAGCGGTGCCCTGTCGAGCTATCGCCGACGCCTGCTTGCTGCCCCCGCTCCACCTGCACGGCGAATCCTGGGCCGCGTCCCGTGCCGCGTCCCCTGCCAAGGAAACGATGAAACGGTCTGGCCATGATCATCCTGCTCGATAACTACGACTCGTTTACGTACAACCTGGTCCAAAGGTTGGGCGAGATCGACCCGAATGTGGATCTCCGCGTCTTCCGCAACGACCAGATTACGGTGGACGAGATCGCGGCGATGAAGCCCAGCCACTTGATCATCTCGCCGGGGCCCTGCACGCCCTCGGAGGCCGGGATCAGCGTGGACTGCGTGAAGGCGTTCGCGGGCAAACTGCCGGTGCTCGGGGTCTGCCTGGGCCACCAGTCGATCGGGCAGGCGACTGGAGGCAAGATCGTCCGGGCGCAGCAGTTGATGCATGGCAAGACGGACC
>CAZUJM010000158.1:6561-13899 GCA_964620405.1 uncultured Pirellulaceae bacterium
CATGACGACCAGAGTCTGTTCACGGGTCTGCCGAACCCGTTCATCGCCACGCGTTACCACAGCCTGGTGATCCAGCCGGACACGATCTCTCCCGAATTTCGCGTCACGGCCTGGTGCGACGCGCCCGATGGCGGGCGGGAAGTGATGGGCATCCACCATCGTGACTATCCGCTGATCGGCCTGCAGTTCCATCCGGAGAGCTTCTTGACGGAGTGCGGGCCCGAACTGCTGCGTCGCTTCATGGCTCTGCAATGGCCGCCCCGATCGAAGTAGCCGAGGCGCGCCGGCTGGTGCAGCTCACCTGGGAATCGGCGGGCTGGCGCCGATCGCCGTGGGGAGATTTCGAAGTGCTGGCCTGCGCCGAAGCGGTGGGGCGGGTGCTGGCGGAGGCGGTGCGGGCGGAGGCCGATTCGCCGCCTTACGACAAGTCGCTGGTCGATGGCTACGCGGTGCGCGCGGAGGACCTGTCGAGCGGGACGGCGCGGCTGCGGGTGGTCGCCGAGATCTTGGCAGGGCAGGTATCGGACATCGAAGTCCGGCCAGGCACTGCTGCGCGGATCATGACCGGTGCGCCGTTGCCTCGCGGAGCGGACGCAGTGGTGATGGTGGAGCGGACTCGGCTGCTGTCGACCTCGGATGCGGACGACGCAGCGATCGCTTCCGACGCTGCGTCCGAGCACGGCCTTGCGAATGAAAACGAAGCCAGCGACGCGCGCGACCGGCAGGACGACCGATATCGTGACTTCGAAGTCGTCGAAGTGCTGGAGACCGAGGGCGGACCGGTGGTGGTCGGGCAGTCGATCCTGCGTCGCGCGGCGGTGGTCCGCCAGGGTGACATGGTTTTGTCACCAGGGCATCAGGTGCGCGCGGTGGACGCGGGACTGCTGGCCGAAGCGGGAAGGTCGACGATCGCGGTGGCGCGCGGCTGTCGCGTGGCGTTGTTCCAGACGGGCGACGAGGTGGTGCCTGCGGGCCAGCCGCTGGGCCCGGCGCAGATCCGCAACAGCAACGGCCCGCTGCTCGCCGCGCTGCTGCGCGACGCCGGCGCCGAAGTGCTGGACCTGGGCATCGTGCCCGACGAGGAGGAGGCGCTCGCCGTGGCCATTCGCCGCGGACTGGAGTCCGACTTGCTGGTGGTGACCGGCGGCGTGTCGCGCGGCGTACGCGACCTCGTGCCGCCGCTGCTCCGCGAACAAGGCGTGCGGGAGGTCTTCCATCGCGTGGCGATGAAGCCCGGACAACCGCTGTGGTTCGGCGAACGCTCCGACGCGAACCGGGCCACGCTCGTCTTTGGCCTGCCGGGCAACCCGGTCAGTGGACTGGTGGGCGGATTGCTCTTTGCCTGCCCGGCCATCCGGCATGCGCTCGGCCAGCAGGACGTGTGGGAAGCCGGCTGGCGTTGGGGAGTCCTCGACGAACCGTGCCGTGGCAACGCGCGACTGACCACCTTCTGGCCCGCTGAACTGCGACGCGTCGACGCGGCCTGGACCTCGCCCGCCGCGGCCACTCCGCCGGGGCTCGTGCCGCTTCGCTGGCAGGGCTCCGCCGACCTCTTCACACTCGGCCGAGCCCAGGCCTTGGTCGAACTGCCGCCTGCCGCGATGCCTTACGAACGCGGCGCCACGGTGCGCTGGCGGCCGCTGGTCTGAACGGGCGGCGCGTTCGGCTTGGATCGCGCAATGCGGTCCCACGGCGACGTCGGGCCTACAGGCCGGAGATCGCCACCTTGGCCAAGTAGATGCTGGACTTGCCTTCATGCGACGAGTAGTAGCTGATCCAGAGATGGCCTTCGTGCCAGACCAGTCCTGGATAACTGTTGTCGCCACCGGAAGGAAGCGTGAGGAACTCGCGCATCGTGCCCTGGTCAGGATCGATCCAGCAGAGTCCGGTGCGGACCGGGGTATCGTAGAGGCGGACGGCGGCGACCAGGCGGCCGTCGGGGATCTGGATCATGTGCGGGCCGCCGAGACGCCGGCCGAGGTCCTTCCATTCCCACTGCGTGTAGGGCGGACGCGCGATCGCCAGCAGGCCGTTCGCTTGGGGATCGTCGCGGCGGACCAGGCACCAGGCCACGCCCGATTTGTGGAAGACGATCGAGGTCTCGTTGGGGTAGCCCTGGTCGTGCATCGTCTGGATCAGCGTGTCGAACTTCCGGCCGTCGCGGCTGGTGTAGAGGCGAAGGTTCTGGTTGTCCTCGCGGCAGCCGTAACCGATGGCATATGCCGTGCCTTCATGCCAGGTCGTGCGCCAGAGCCAGTAGTCGGGATCGCCGATCTTCACGGGCTCGGACCAGTGTTCGCCATCGCGCGAGAACCAAGCCAGCGACTGGTGCGTGTGCTGCGAACGGTCGTGGAGCGCTTCGGCGCCGGAGAGCATCAGTTCGCCGTCCGGCGTGAGGCAGATCTTGGCGTCGCGCAGATCGCTGTGCTTGGACTGGATCAGCGCGGCCGACTCCCAAGTGGAGCCGTCGCGCGAGCGGATGACTCGCAGTGCTCCATCAGGCGACACATGGTCTTGCCCTTCCCGGAAAACGCACAGCCACTGGTCGCGGAAGCGGATGAGGTCGGTGAAGGCGTTGTGCGGCGCGGCGTCCCAGATCTTCCGGACGCTGACAAGCGTGGCCTCGGCCCGATCCCCCGCCACCTGCGGCGGGGCGCCGAACGCGGGACGAGCGAGCAGGAAGGCGGAGGCGAGGAGCAGGACGCAGCGCAGCTTGTGGGCAGGAGCCGTCATGGCGGGGTTCCTCGAAACGGGTGGGAACAGGCAGGGGAGGATGGGAAGCTGACCTCGCGCGGGCGGCGCGGGTAGAGAGCCGGGAGCGAGTGCCGCGACGCGCGAGGGGTGCGCCGCGGCAAGGCTTGAGCCGTGCAAGGTCGTGTCGCGCGGCAGGCTACCGGGCGACAGAAAACCGGGCGACAGGAAGTTGTCAGCCGGTGCTTGCCGGAACTCGCCGCGGACTCGTTAGGCGCTGGCCTCGTTACGCGCTGGCCTCGTTACGCGCTGGCCTCGTTACGCGGTGGCCTCTTCGAAATGTTTGCCGGCCACATCCCAGTTGACGACGTTCCACCAGGCGCCAATGTATTCGGGACGACGGTTCTGGTACTTCAGGTAGTAGGCGTGTTCCCAGACATCGAGGCCCAGCACGGGCGTCTTGCCGCTGGAGAGCGGGTTGTCCTGGTTGGCGGTACTGACGATCTCCAGTCCGCCCGGGCCGATGACCAGCCACGCCCAGCCGCTGCCGAAGCGAGCCACGGCGGCGTCGGTGAACTTGGTCCTGAAGGTCGCGAAGTCGCCGAACTTGCCGTGGATGGCTTCGGCCAGTTTCCCGGTGGGCTCGCCGCCCTTGCCGGGCGCCATCAGGTTCCAGAAGAACGTGTGGTTGAGGTGACCGCCGCCATGGTTTTGCACGGCCGTGCGGATCGCTTCCGGCACCGCGGCCAGGTTTTTCACCAACTCCTCCACCGGCTTGCCGGCCAGGTCGGTGCCCTTCACGGCCGCATTCAGCTTGTCGATGTACGCCTGGTGGTGCTTCGTGTGGTGGATCTTCATCGTCGTGGCGTCGATGGAGGGTTCCAGCGCGTCGTAGGCGTAGGGGAGGGCGGGGAGCGTGTAGGCAGGTTCGTCGGCGGCCAACAGTTCGCGGGAATCCAGCAGCCCGCCGAGGGTGGCCGAACCGACGGCCGCGAGGCCGATCGTCCGCTGCAGGAAGGAACGTCGCGAAACGTGGGCGTGCGGAGTGCGATGTCGGAGAGCGTTGCGCATGGTAGGGTGGCTCCTCAAGGGAATGATGGAGGATCGTTGGATTCGATGGACGTCCACAGGGAGCCGTGATTATGGTGGATGACGAGCCGGGATCAAGGACGTGTGCGGGAGCCAGCAGGCTTCTGTATTGACGCCGGGCGACCGCTTCGAGTCTACTCGCCCTGCTTTCGGAAGAAGGAAAAGGGAGCTTGTCCCGGGGCGGTTCTCGGCGCGAGGCGAGCGGAGGGACGGTGGTTGCGTCGCAGGCCGGTGCAGGCGTGCAGGCCGTGCAACGAGGGGACATGGATGGAGCAGCGGGGAGCCATGCGTCGTTGGTCGGATCGGGGAACGAGCGGGCCGTTGCTGGCCGCGCGCCCGCCGGCGGATCGGTTCGCCTGGCTGCGGGATCCTGGGTGGCTTTCCGTGATTCTGCTTTGGGCCGCCTTTCCGCCCCTCGGCTGGTGGTGGCTGGCGTGGGTCGCGCCGCTGGGCTGGATCCGCTGGGTGACTGCGGGCCAGTCCCCCTCCTACCGCGTCGTGTATGGATGCTCCCTGCTGCATTGGCTGCTGCTGCTGGAGTGGGTTCGCCTGCCCCATTGGTCGGCCTACTTCGGCTGGCTCGCGCTGGCGGCGTATCTGGCCGTCTACCTGCCGCTCTCCGTCCTGCTGGCACGCGAGCTGGTGCATCGTTGGCGATGGCCCTCGTGGCTCGCGTGGCCTGTCGCATGGACGGGCATGGAGCTGTTCCGCAGTTGGTTCCTGACCGGCTTCGCGCTCTGCCTTGTCGGGCACACCCAGGTTCCGTGCGTACCGCTGCTGCAGGTCGCCGACCTGGCGGGCGCGTATGGCGTGGGGTTCGTGCTGATGATGGTGGCGGCCTGCGTGGAGCGATGTTGGCCGCGGGAGAATCGCCGCGCGCTGCGCGCCGCACCGCTGGGGATCGCACTGCTGGTCGCGCTGGCTGCTTACGGTTACGGCTCGTTTCGCGTGCGGCAGTTGGCGGAGATGGAGGCGGGGGCGGCGACGAAGCGGACGTTTCGCGCGGCGCTGATTCAGGGATCGTTCGATACGCAGTTCGATGGCGATGCCGAGCGTCCGCGACGGGCGTTCCTCGACTACGCGCGTCTTTCGCGCGAAGCGGCCGCAGCGGCTGATTCGTCGCTGGATCTGGTGGTCTGGCCGGAGTCGATGTTCACGGCGGCCCAGCCCATGATCAGCTACGAGGAACCGCTGCAGCCAATCGAAGGCTGGGAGCTCTCGGTCGACGAACTGCGGCGACGGCTGGATGAACTGGCCGATGCGGTCGGGGCGCGGGGAGCTTGGGTGACGCAGCAGACGAAAACGCCGCTGCTGGCCGGGTTGGAGTGGAATCATCTGCGGGACGGACGCGAGATCCGCTACAACTCGGCCATCTATCTCGGCGAGGATGGCAAGCTGCTCGGCCGTTATGACAAGATGCATCGCGTGATGTTCGGCGAGTACGTGCCGCTGGGCGAATGGCTCCCCTGGCTCTACCGATTGACTCCGATGCCCGATGGCTTGACGCCCGGCACGACGCCTCAAGTATTCGAGGTGGGAAACACGCGCGTGGCGCCGATGATCTGTTTCGAGAATACGGTGCCGCATCTGGTGAGGCGCCATGTGCGGCAGCTGACGGAATCGGGCAAGTCACCGGACGTGCTGGTCACCATCACGAACGATGGCTGGTTCTGGGGATCCAGCGCGCTGGACCTGCACCTGGCCTGCGGCGTCTTTCGCGCGGTGGAGATGCGGCGGCCGATGCTGATCGCTGCCAACACGGGCTTCTCCGCATGGATCGACGCGGCCGGACGCACACGCGAACGCGGACCACGCCGGGCTGAGGGCGTCGTGCAGGTCGCGCAGCCGCTGCCGGAACGCCCGGCTGTGAGCTTCTATCTGCGGTGGGGCGACCTGCTGCCGGGGGTGTGCCTGCTCGCCAATCTGCTCGCAGGTGCCGCGGCACTCGCTCGTTGGGTGGGAGTCCGGGAGCAAGACCGGAAGGAACTGCCGTAGGAGCCGGACCGATGGGCCTTGAGAGAGTAGTGAGTGATGAGGTTGAGCGAGAGAGCGGGCCGAACAGGTCGGACGGCCTTCGTATCCCGCGAGGTAGTTCGGTAATCGAGGGCAGTCTGCGGGTTCTCGTGCTGCATTCTGGGGAACCGGCTTGTCGGGCGTGACTGGGCGGGTTGGTCGTTCACACCCCTGAAGACGTTCGCCTGGGATGAGCCGGGCCACTCACCGTCAGGACGCGTCCGCCGGGCCGGGGCAGCCTGCATCGTGGATCAGGCTGCGGTCGGTGGTGGACGCATGAAGCGGCCAAGTCTACCCTCGCTCGATCTTCCCACGAGCCGCTGTCGTTCCGCCTGCCCACAAACCCGTTCCGGCGAACGTGTTTCAAAAATGAAACCGGTAAACGTTCCGTCGGCCTTGGGTTGTTTTTGCTCGGGTTTGCCCTGCTTATCCAGAGGGGCTATTCTTCCCTGTTTCGTTGACAGTCCGAAAACGGGCTAGGTATACTCAGAAACTGCCGGTATGCCGCTGGCCCTTCGGATACAGGGAGTGGTTTCTCCGAAGGGGTGGCAGGTTCGGGGTGGCTGGAGTTGCCCACGTTGCTTGCCTTACGGGTTGCTGGTCCGGAGTCAGAGGAAGCCTGGGATGAATTTAGTAGGCAAGATATTCACGGTCCTGACGTTGGCGCTGAGCATCCTGTTCATGGGGTTCGCGATGGCGGTCTATGCCACGCACCGCAACTGGCAGGACTTGGCCAAGCAGCGGCAGACGGAGCTGACGCGTCTGAAGGACGAGAACGGCAAGCTGCAGGAAACGATCGAGCAGCATAAGGCTCGGCTGGCTCACGAGCGTGCGTCCCGTCGTCTGGCGGTGGCGCGGCTGGAGAGCCAGGTGCAGTTGAAGGAGCAGGAAGTCGAGGCTCGGAACCAGCAGTACAGCGAGCTGATGGCGAACCAGCGTGCCCAGACGGAGGCGGTGGTGAACGCCCAGCGGCAGCTGGACCAGGTGAAGGCTCAGATCACCGCGTTGTCGGAGGAGATCCGCACGGCTCGCCAGGACCGCGACCAGCAGTTCTCGCGAGTGCGTGACCTGACCGACCAGATGCATCAGGCCGAGGGCGTTCGTGCTCGGCTGGAGGAGCGTCTGCAGCAGTTGACGGAAGATTACACGCAAGCGACGGCGGTGCTGACGGCGAACGACCTGACCGTCTCGACGCCCGTGGACGGAATTCCGCCGGAGGTGCGCGGCGAGGTATTGTCGGTGGGGCCGGACATGATCGAGATCTCGATCGGCGGCGACGACGGGCTTCGTGAAGGCCACACGGTGATGGTATCGCGCGGGGACAAGTTCCTGGGTCGGGCTCAGATTACGAGCGTGAAGCCGGACCGCGCGGTTGGTCGCATCAACTATCGCAACGCAC
The DNA here is from genome assembly GCA_964620405.1 of uncultured Pirellulaceae bacterium. GTDB lineage: Bacteria > Planctomycetota > Planctomycetia > Pirellulales > Pirellulaceae > CAZUJM01. The sequence continues at coordinate 13,754 of CAZUJM010000158.1, forward strand.
CCATCCAAGAGGGCGATCGTGTTCAAACCAAAGTCGAAATCCGATAAGCCCGCCAAGGCGGCGAAGCCGGCGAAGGAAAAGGCAGTGCGGGCGAAGAAGCCAGCGCGAGTCGCGGGCGTCGGCGCGGTTGCGGTAAAGAAGCCCAC
>CAZUJM010000159.1:0-9912 GCA_964620405.1 uncultured Pirellulaceae bacterium
TGTACAGCGACAAGCTGATGGAGATGCTGCTGTCGGAGGAAGAGGTGCCGGAGGACCTGATCCACCAAATCCTGCACGACACGGTGCAGGCGGAAGAGATCACGCCCGTGTTCATGGGCACCGCCTACCGCAACAAGGGCGTGCAGCTGCTGCTGGATGCCGTGACGCGTTACCTGCCTTCGCCGCTGGAGCGGGAGATCTCGGCGCGTGACTACGCGGACCAGAACAAGAAGATCCCGCTGTCGCCCGACCCGAAGGCTCCGTTCGTCGGCATGGCCTTCAAGATCGTCGAAGATCCGTACGGCCAGCTGACCTTCATGCGGATCTACCAGGGCACGATCACGAAGGGCGAAATGTACTACAACCAGCGCACCGGCAAGAAGGATCGGTTCAGCCGCATCCTGCGCATGCACGCCGACAAGCGCGAGGAAATCGATTCCGCCTCGGCGGGCGACATCGTGGCCATCATGGGTATCGACTGCGCGAGCGGTGAGACGTATGCCCAGGAGCCGAAGATGTGCACGTTGGAGAGCATGTTCGTGCCGGAGCCGGTGATCAAGGTCGCCGTCAGTCCTTCGCAGCGTGCCGATGCCGACCGCTTGGGCAAGGCGCTGGCTCGTTTCCGCAAGGAAGACCCGACATTCCATGTGATGACGGATGAAGAGACGGCCGAGACGCTGATCGCCGGGATGGGTGAGTTGCACCTGGAGATCTACGTCGAGCGTATCCGTCGCGAATACAACGTGCAGGTGGACGTGGGCGCGCCGAAGGTGAGCTACCGCGAGTCGCCCACGAAGCCCGCGGACTACGACTTCAAGCACAAGAAGCAGACCGGTGGTTCGGGCCAGTACGCCCACATCGTCGGCCGGCTGGAACCGATGGAAGAGGACTCCAACGAAGTCTTCGTCTTCGAAGACAAGGTGACGGGCGGACGCATTCCGAAGGAATACATCCCGTCGGTCGAGAAGGGGTTCCGTTCGGCGCTGCCGAAGGGACCGGTCGCCGGCTTCCCCATCATCGGCGTCCGGGCACTGCTGCTCGATGGCTCGTACCACGACGTCGACAGCTCCGACATGGCGTTCCAGGTCTGCGGTCGTAACTGCTTCAACGAAACGTTCCTCAACACCAAGCCGGTGCTGCTGGAGCCCGTGATGAAGATGGAAATCGAATGCCCGACGTCGTTCCAGGGTTCCGTCACGGGTGACTTGATCAGCCGCCGCGGCCTGATCGTGTCGACCGACATGCAGCCCGAGATGGTGGTGATCACGGCCGAAGTGCCGTTGGCCGAGACGTTCGGTTACTCGACCGACCTCCGCAGCCAGACGCAGGGCCAGGGCACGTTCACGATGGAGCTCTCCAAGTACAAGCGGGTACCCGCCAAGGTGCAGGAAGACATCGTGGCCGAACGTAAGAAGGAAATGGCCGCCTCGAAGTAGGCAGCCGGTTGCTTCGCGTTCCTCGTAAACTCGCGGGGGCAGTCATCCTGGTGACTGCCCCCGTTTTTTTTTCGCCGAGGCTCTCCGTGCCCTTCGTGGTTCAATGCCCCCGGCATTGGTTTTGCGGCAGGGTTCTTTGATTACCACGGAGAGCGCGGAGATTGGCACGGAGGGCCGCGGCTTCGACGCCTCTTTTCCGGCTTGCTCTGCGATGATCCAGCCTTTCCAATAATGGCAGACGGTCTCCTTTCCTCCAGCTTGGGAGTCACTCGCATGTGCTCGAACGTTTCCTGGTTGCGCCTTGTGCTATTCGCGTGCGTCGCCTGGGTGGCGGCCGCGACGACCCCGGTCGAGGCGGTCACGCCGCGCGGGCCCGATGAGCGTCTGCTGGCGATGAGTCCCGAGCGACCGCTGGCGGTGGTGCATTGGTTCGGACTGCAGGCTTCCGAGGCGGGCACGGCGAACCAAACGGAGCAGTTGTTCGCGGAGCCGGAGGTGCAGGCGTTTGGCCAAGCGATGCGGCAGTTCGTGCGCGACCTGACGGTCAAGGTGTCCGAGTCACCCGGAGGACCGCCGCGCGCGGTGCTGGAACGCGTCCAGTTTTGGGCTGCGGAAATCGTGCAGCAGCCGGCGATGCTGTTCTTGGATCGCGTCCGTGTCGAGGATGGGACGCCGCCGGATCTGGTGGCGGGGATCGTCTTGAACCTTGGGCCGCGGGCGACCGAACTGCGGGGAGAGATTGAGAATGCGCTGCGGTCGATCGGTGCGCCGCTGGAGACGCTGCAGCTGGAAGGCCAGTCGTGCGTGCGGCTGAACGCGCCCGATGGCGCGACGCAGATCACCTGGACGACGCGTGACGGATACCTGCTGCTGACGATCGGCGGGGATACGATGGCGGAGTTGCTGAAGCCGAAAGGCGAGGAGGTATCCAAGGCGCTGAAGGCGGCGATGCAGCTGGTGCCCGTGGAGCGACGGTGGTATCTGGCTCATGTCGACCTGGGCGCACTGTCCCGTTCCTCGTTTCCGTCGCTGCCGCCGGAGGCCAGCAAGTTTCTTGATTCCAGCGGTCTGGCTGGCGTGCAGCGTCTGGTAGTTTCAGCGGGCCTGGAGGGCTCTGGTTGCGTGACTCGTTCCGCGATGGCCTGCGACTCGCTCGATGGCCTGATGCGCATAGCGAGCGGCGAGCCGCTCTCGGCCGCGGACTTCGCGCGGATTCCCGCGGACGCGACGCATGCGGGCGTGGTGAGGTTTCCGGTCGCGAGTCTCTTTGAGGCCATCGAGGATATCGTGGAATCGGCGGGGCCGGACGCGACCATGGGGCTGGAGGATGGCTTGGACCAACTGCGGCAGTCGACCGGCGTGGATCTTCGCAAGGACCTGATGGAGGTGCTGGGTGACACCTGGACCTATCACGTTTCGGGCGCGGCGATGGGCATCGTGCCGAATGGGGTGCTGACCGTCGCGGTCCGCGATCGTGAGCGGATGCTGGTGACCGAGGGCAAGATCACGGCGCTGCTCCAGGCCGCGATGCGGAAGCCGCCGGAGGCCGAGGGGCCGCAGGTGGCGATCCAGCAGGCGGACGTCGGCGGCAAACCGGCGCACTATGTGTCGGGCATTCCCGTGCCGCTGGCCTGGATGGTGACCAACGATCAGCTGGTGCTGGCCACTTCGGTGCAGACGCTGCGTTCGTATGCGATGCGGCCTGCGGGCGGCGATTCGCTGGCGAACGTGTCGGCCGTGAAACAGGCACTTGAAGGTCCCCAGCGGCCGCTCACGCTGCTCTACAACGACTCGCCGCGCACCATGCAGTCGGGAATGCTGGCCGCGCCGATGCTGGCGAACCTGTTCGCCGGGGAACTGGCCAAACAGGGAATCCGGCTGGATGCCAGCGCGCTTCCGTCCTGGGAGGCCCTCCGGCCGCATATGTTGCCGTCGGTTTCGATCGCGTTCGTCGATCGGTCGTTGCCGGGGCAGGTCGTGATGAGCACCAAGACGAACGAAACGTTGCCGGTGACGTCGATCGGCGGAACAACGGTGCCGATCATGGCGGCGCTGCTGCTGCCTGCTGTCCAGTCGGCTCGCGAAGCTGCGCGACGCGCTCAGTCGATGAACAACCTCAAGATGTTGTCCTTGAGCGTTCTGAACTTTGAGGCGGCCACGGGCCGTTTTCCCGCGGCCGCGATTCCCACGAAGGATGGCAAGCCGGGTCTCAGTTGGCGCGTCGCCATGCTTCCCTACCTGGAAGAGAAAAACCTGTACGACCAGTTCCACCTCGACGAGCCTTGGGATAGCGAGCACAACCGCAAGCTGATTCCACTCATGCCGGAAGTGTTTCGTTCGCCATCCAGCCAGGCGGAACCGGGGAAGACGACCTACCTGGCGATCCGCGGCGAGAAGGCGGTGATCATGGAATCGAAGACCGATCGTGGAATTGGCGTCCGCGATATCATGGATGGAACTTCCAGGACCGTCTGGCTGGCCGAGGCTGACGACGCCCGGGCCGTGGAGTGGACCAAGCCGGAGGACTTCTCGCCCGACGCGGACGACCCTTGGCGGGGCCTTGGCGGATTGCGTCCGGGGGGAGTGCTGGCCGCGTTTGTCGATGGGCACATCGAGTTCCTGCCCAGGTCCCTTCCGAAAGAGACGCTGCGGGCGCTCTTCACACGCGACGGGGGAGAGGTTGTGGACCTGGCGCCCTGAGCTTGGAGGAACGGCTCGTGGGCGGATCGGCACACTCGGGGCGCTGTTGGGGCGACGGTTTTTTAACCACGGAGTAGCACCGAGGGCCACGGAGGAAGCATGGCGGGGTCGGGGTGGCTCGGCGCGGGATTTGCGGATGGACGTGGTGTTCCCTGTGGTTGCCCGCCCGGATCCTGCCTTGGAGCTTCCCTGATGTTCTCCCGTTCCCCGTCCGCGCGTCGCCGCTCGCGTCCCGTGCTGCAGGTGGAGTCGCTCGAAGACCGTCGCCAGATGGCGGTGGTGAACTTCGCCGTCGATCCTGGCCAGTCGGTGCGCGAGATCTCGCCGTTCATCTACGGCGTGAACGAGAGCCTGGAAGGCAACTACGCGAATGCCGCCTTCACGCGACTCGGCGGCAATCGCTGGACGGCCTACAACTGGGAGAACAACGCGTCGAACGCCGGCGCCGACTGGCTCTTCCAGAACGACGGCTACCTGGGTGGTGGTGACGTGCCGGGCGGAGCGGTCGCGCCGCGTTTGCAGAACGCGGCAACGCGGAACGCCGGCACGCTGCTGACCATTCCCATCAATGGCTATGTGTCGGCCGACAAAAACGGTGGCGGCGATGTCCGCAACAGCGGCGCGAACTACCTGCAGACGCGTTTCAAGCAGGAGGTTGCCGCGAAGGGGACGGCTTTCACGCTGACGCCCAGCACCGCGGATGCGTACGTCTACCAGGACGAGTTCGTGAATTGGGTCAACACGAACTATCCGCATGGGCAGACCGATCCGGATCGTCCCATCTGGTACTCGCTGGATAACGAACCAGATCTCTGGGCCGAGACGCATCCGGAGGTGCATCCGGGCAAGACGACCTACAGCGAGTTGATTGCCAAGACGGTTGCCTACGCGGATGCGATCAAGGACGTCGCGCCGGGCAGCAAGGTGTTCGGGCCGGTGAATTACGGCTGGAACGGCTTCACCACGCTGCAGGACGCGCCGGATGCCGGCGGTCGCGACTTCCATACTTACTATCTGCAGCAGCTCGCGCAGGCCGAGACGGCGCACGGCAAGCGGCTGGTCGATGCACTCGATGTCCACTGGTATCCCGAAGCGTCGGGCGGCGGCGTGCGGATCGCGGGGCAGAACAATGCGAGCGCGCCGGTGGCCGCCCGCCTGGAGGCTCCGCGTTCGCTCTGGGATCCGACGTACACGGAGACGAGTTGGATCACGCAGTGGTCGACGCTAGGTCCGATCAACCTGCTGCCGCGCTTGCGCGACAAGATTGCGCAGAACTATCCGGGCACGGCGATCGCCGTCACGGAATACAACTACGGCGGCGGCAACCACATTTCCGGTGGCATCGCCCAGGCCGACGTGCTGGGGATCTTCGGCCGCGAAGGCGTGCTGGCCGCCAATCAATGGCAGCTGGCCGCCGACGAGTCGTTCATCGAAGCGGGCTTCCGGATGTTCCGCAACTACGATGGCGTCAACGGTTCGTTTGGCGATACGTCCGTGCGCGCGACGACCGACGATATCGCGGGCACGTCGATCTACGCCGCCGTGGATTCGGTCGATTCAAACGTGCTGACGATTGTCGCGATCAACAAGACGGAGGCTCCGATCACGGCCAGTCTGCGTCTGGGGCAGGTGCTGCCGGGGGCGACGGTGGCGGCCTATCAGTTGACGGCGGCCGCGGCGGCACCCCAGGCTGTCGGAACGATGACGGTCGTCGATCCGCTCAACTTCGGCTACGCGCTGCCGGCCTACAGCGTGACGACACTCAAGGTCGTGGGGCTCCAGCGTCTGAACGCGGCTCCCACCGTGGCAGTTCCGGCGTCCGCGAATCCGGTGAACGGCCTGACGTCGGTATTGAGCGTGCTGGGCGAAGACGATGGTGGCGAGGCAGGCTTGAGCTACACGTGGTCCACGGTTGGTACGCCCCCCGCTCCGGTCATCTTCTCGGCGAATGGAATCAACGCGGCCAAGAGCGTAACGGCGACGTTCGCCAAGGCGGGCGTGTACGCGTTGCGCGCGACGATCTCCGATGGGCTTCGTTCCGTCACGAGCGACGTGGAAGTGAATGTGGCGGCCGTGTTGTCGTCGATCGTGGTAAGCCCGGCGACGGTGACGGTGAAATCGGGCGCGACCCAGGCGTTCACCGGGGTGGCACGCGACCAGTTCGGTTTCGCGCTGGCCACGCAGCCTGTCCTCACCTGGACCGTTGCCAGTGGAGGCGGAACGGTGAGTGCGTCGGGCATCTACACGGCGCCTGCCGTCGCGGGTACTGCCACCGTGCGTGCCGCTGTCGGCAGCGTTTTCGGAACGGCCACCGTCTCCGTCGTGACGGCACCGCCCACTGCCCCCGCGAGTCTCGCCGTGAAGATCGTTTCCGGTTCACGACTGGATCTGACTTGGACCGATCGAGCCACGAACGAAGCGGGATACCTCGTGGAACGGTCGCTTGATGGCGTGCAGTTCACCCAGGTCGCCGTGCTGGGGATCAACACACGCAGCTACTCGGCGACGGGCTTGGCCGCCAATACGCGGTACTACTTCCGTGTACGAGCCTTCAACGCCGCCGGAAACTCGGCGTACTCCAACGTCGCGAACGCTCGCACCCGGGTGCGTTGAGAGAGTCGCGTTTGCGAAGGATGTCGGGAACGCCGGTCTCCAGTCTCGGGACAGGCGTGGCGTTGACGGAAGGGCAGGTAGCGGGAGGCGACCCGCGGCGGTCGCGTCGAGCGTCCGCTACTTGTCGAACCACTTCTTGATCGAGTGCACGGTGGTGGCGCGACCGGCTTTGGCGATCGAGTCGGTCAGCGGGATCTCCTTCGGGCAGACGGAGACGCAGTTCTGGGCGTTGCCGCAGACTTGGACACCGCCGGGACCCGAAAGCACTTCGAGGCGATCGGAGGCCTGCATGCGTCCCGTGGGGTTTCCGTTGAAGAGCACGGCCTGGCTGATTGCATGGGCACCAAGGAAGGCCGTCGAGTAGGCCTTCTCCTTGCGAGCCTTGAACGCTTCGTCCGTCTCGCCTTCCATCCGCAGCACTTCGATCTTGGTGTACTGCGGGCAGGCTTCCAGGCAGCAGCCGCAGCTCATGCACTGGCTGAGCGGGTAGGACGCTTCCTGCTCGGCGGGTGCCTGCCGCGGACCGGGGCCATGGTCGAAGTAACCATCGACCGAAACCCAGGCCTTCACTCGCTTCAGGGCGCTGAACAGCCGCGAGCGATCGACCATCAGGTCCCGCAGCACGGGGAACTTGGTCATGGGTCGCAGCTCGATCTCGCCGGGATTGTCCTCCAGCAAGCGATCGACCAGCGCGGTGCAGGCCTGGCGCACCCGACCGTTGACCACCATGGTGCAGGCGCCGCAGACCTCTTCCAGGCAGTTGCAATCCCAAGCGACCGGAGCCGTCGGATGGTTGTCGGCCGTCTTCGCCTGTGCGGCGACGCGTTGCAGGACGCTGATGACGTTCATGTCGGGCTGGTACGGAACCCGGTGACGCTGCCAGTAGCTGGGCGCTCCGGGGCCATCCTGGCGCAGGATCCGCACTTCGATGTTCGAGGGCTTGCCTGATCCGTGATTCGAAGAATCGCTCATGGGGGTCCTCAGTTCCGATCTTGCGGGGAGTCGGCCCGATCGGGCGGGCTTTGGTTCTGGGATCTAATCGGTTATCGGGAGGCGATTACGCGAAGTCCTTGCGGGAAATCGTCGCGAGGGTCGATACATCAGGCGTGGGCCGCCGCGGCCGTCTTGCCTGCGGTGGTTCCGCCGTTGCCGTTTCCACTGCCGTTCTTCGCGGCCTGGCGTTCCTTCCAGACCTGCTCGATGATTTCGGCACCGACCAAGCCGTAGAGTCGAGGACGCGGCGGGATCAGGCTCGTGTCGACCGGCTCGTAGCTGAGGGCCGGCTCGTTGTCCTTCCACTCCGCGATGGTCGACTTCAGCCACTTGGCGTTGTTCTCTTCGAAGCGATCGCACCACGCCTCGGCCTGCTGCCGCTTCTCGGCGGGGTCCGCGCCCGAGATGCCCTTGAACTCGTACTTCGGCTTGTAGTGCGCGCCGCGGCATTCGTCGCGCTGCAGGGCGCCCTTGAGGATGGCCTTGGCGAGCGGCAGCATGTCGGTCAGGGCCTTGGTGAAGACCACGTTTTGGTTGGTCCAGGCCCCGGTGTCCGACAGCGAGCAGCGGCTGGCGCGTTCGGAGAGGCTGGACACCGTCTGGTAGGCTTCCCGCAGCTGGTCGTTGTCGCGGACCACCGTGGCGGCCTTGGTCATCACATCGCCCAACTGCTGGTGGATCAGGTACGGGTTTTCACCGCCGCCGGATCGCTTGAGCAGGTTGTCGTGGCGTTCGCGATGCGACTTGACGGCCTGCTCATACAGCACGGATCGCTGTTCGCTGGCCGCTCCACCCTGCACGGACTTCATGTAGTTCTGGATGCCCGGTGCTACGAACAGTCCCGAGAAGATGCAGCTGAGCAGCGAGTTCGCGCCCAGCCGGTTGGCTCCATGGTACTGGTAGTCGCACTCGCCGATGGCGTAGAGGCCCGGGATGTTGGTGCTGTGGTTTCGCGGCGAGCCGGCCTCCAAGCCACCGTCGCGCGACTTCTGGAAATCGGCCCACAGTCCGCCCATGCTGTAGTGCACGGCCGGGAAGATTTTCATCGGAGTGTCGCGAGGATCGACGCCCTGGAACTTCTCGTAGATTTCCAAGATGCCGCCCAGCTTGCGGTCCAGTTCCGCTCGCGAGATGTGCGTCAGGTCGAGGTAGACGCAGAGACGATCCTGCTCGACGCTGAGCCCACCATTCACGCAGATCTCGAAGATCTCGCGCGTCGCGATGTCGCGCGGCACCAGGTTTCCATAAGTCGGGTAGCGATCCTCGAGGAAGTAGTATCGTTCGTTTTCGGGGATCGACCGGGGATCGCGGGTATCCTGGGGCTTTCGCGGCACCCACACGCGGCCGCCTTCGCCACGCGCCGACTCGCTCATCAGACGCAGCTTGTCCGCGCCCGGGATGGCCGTCGGATGCACCTGGATGAACTCGCCGTTTCCATACTTCGCCCCCGACTGGAAGCAGCGGCTCACCGCGCTGCCCGTGCAGGCCATGGACATGGTGGAGCGGCCGTAGACGAGGCCGCAGCCGCCGGAGGCGACGATCACGGCGTCGGCGGGGAAGGCGCGGATCTCCATCGTGACCAGATCCTGTCCGATGCACCCGCGGCAGACGCCCTGGTCATCGACAATCGGTCCCAGGAAGTCCCAGAACTCGTACTTCCGTACTTGGCCGGCCGATTCCCAACGCCGCACCTGCTCATCGAGCGCGTAGAGCAGTTGCTGGCCGGTGGTGGCGCCGGCGAAGGCGGTTCGCTTGTAGAGCGTGCCACCGAAACGACGTCGGTCGAGGAAGCCTTCCTGCGTGCGGTTGAAGGTGACGCCGAGGCGATCCATGAGGTCAATGATCTTGGGGCCCCAGTAGGCCATCTCCTTCACGGGCGGCTGGTGCTGCAGGAAGTCACCGCCGTAGACCGTGTCGTCGAGGTGCTTCCATTCGCTGTCCCCGAGCTGCCGGGTTTGGTCATTGCAGCTGTTGATGCCACCCTGGGCGCAGACACTGTGCGATCGCTTGACGGGCGTCAAACTCATTAGGTCGACGTCGATGCCGAGTTCCGACAGCTTCATGGCCGCCGCCATTCCCGCCAGTCCTCCGCCGACCACCATTACACGCTGCTTTGCCATCAGGAGACTCCAGTCAACGTCGCTGACAACCTGCTCGGCATGATCGCCCT
>CAZUJM010000159.1:9922-12868 GCA_964620405.1 uncultured Pirellulaceae bacterium
CGCGGTTTGAAAGGTTCACCGGACCATCGGTCCGGCCGCCACTTGTCCGGCCGCCCCCGCCCGGTGGCTGCAGCGACCTGAGGAGGGGAGCTGCGGGGCCCGTAGGGACAGCCTGCATGTTCACTGTTCGGGCCGAGCGGGGTCGTGGGACGGCCGATCGGCGAAGTTTCAAGAGATCGGAACCTAGAGGAACTGCGGAGCCGCCGTTCTTGCGAGCTCCGCACCCTTCATGTCGGTTGCTGCTCTACGGCGTCGACGTCTCGGCCGTGACGGTCGAGCGGCCGGGGGCCTCGGTGCTGGCGGCACTGCCGCCTTCCGCAGCGGCCGGTTCCGACTGCTGCTGCACTCGCTCCGCCGCCGCCTTCTCTTCCTCAGCCGTCCAACGCTTGTGCTCGACCACTTCCGGCCGGAGCCGTTGGGACGCGACCTTGGAGTCGTACATGGCTTTTTCCATCTTCAGGGCGTCCTGCACGTCCAGCGACCGGCCGCCTCCAAGGGCGGACAAGCCAACGAAGGCCAGGCCGATTCCGAAGGCCGTGCAGATCCAGTCCGCGCGACGCTGGGCCGACTTGGAAACCCACACCCCCCAGGTGATGCCCATCGTCCAGATGCCGTTCGCCAGGTGGAAGACGCAGGCCAGGATGCCGATGGCATACAGCACCGGGACCAAGCCGCCCTGCAGGGCCAACGCCAGCGAGGAGGCGGCGTTGTAGGGGCGGAAGCGGGCTCCGTTCAAGGGTTCCGCCACGTTCTTGAGCCAAGCGTCTGCGTGGAACCAGCCGTGCATGTGGAACACGTGCCAGAAGATGAACAGCATGGCGATCATGCCGCTGACCCGCTGCAGCGTGTAGCGAAGGTTCTTGGCGTACGGATAGTTGCCGGTGTTCGGGAGTCCGCTGCGAATGATCACCACGCCGAAGATGGCGTGGAAGAGCAGGGGCAGGAAGATAAAACCCCACTCAACCAGCGGCAGGATCTTTCCCAGGCTGTGGATCGTGTAGACGTTTTCCTGGAAGGTAGCTGCCGAATCCAGCACGGTGGCGTTCGTCAGCAGGTGGATGCACATGTAGGCGCCAACCGGCACCAGGCCGCTGAGCGAGTGCAGGCGTCGCAGCAGAAATTCGTGCCGAACCAGCCAGGGAAGTTCAGGAGCCGTGTTCGAAGGTGGGTTCACCGATGGTTCCTCAATCAGCGAAACGGGGAAAGGCAGCGGCAGCGGTCTGGCCACCGAATCCACGATAATATAGGAGTGTCCGCGAGAGTGACAACGGGGCGACGCCGGTTGCAAAGCGTGCGGACAAGCCTTCGGGCGGCCGGTAGCTCGGACCTGCGGGACTGCCGGGGTTGGCGGGAACACGCAGCGCCACGAGGCTCGGGGCTTGACGCGTCCTGCGTCCCGGGAGATCCGGCGATCCAAGCGACCGTCCGGGGGATCCGATGCTGGCGAGGGTCCGCGCGGGACACGCACAAGCAAAAGCGAAGGGCAAATTGACGCAGGCTACAGTCAGGCCGTCAAGTCAACGTAACGGGCGCGGCAGCAAGGCAGGTTCAAAACGGCGAGAGGCCTTGGGGTGCCTGCTTCTCCGGTTGCGGCGTCTGGCTGCGACGGATTCCCGGGCGGCAACCACGCGTTCGTGGAAGTTGCCGCTGCCGCGACCGACACGGGCCAGGGGCAGCCGCAGCGACTTGCAAATGGCATCCCCTGCGGCGACATCCGCGTCGTCCGCAGTTGCCAGACGCAACGGCTTGGGCCGGTTTTCCCCCTCGGAGACTACACCGAATCCTTCAGCGGCTTGAGCGGCACGATCTTGACGACGTTCTGGGCCGGCTTGGCCTTGAAGATCGTCTCTTCCTTCGTGAACGGGTTGATGCCCTTCCGCTCCGGCGTCGCCGGCTTGCGCGAAACCTTGATCTTCATCAGGCCGGGCAGGTTGAACGCCCCCGGGCCGCCATCTTTCAGGTTGGCCGCGATGAGGTTCTTCAGTTCATCGAGGAAACCACTGACCTGCTGCTTCGTGAGGCCGGTGCTGGCCGACAGGGCCGAGATGACTTCCGTCCGCGTCATGGGGTTGTTCTTGGCTTCGTTCATGATCTCCCTCGTTCGATTGGTGTCTTGGCTGGACGTGTAAAGTTTCTCGCCCGTGCGAGTTGGCCGCCGTGGGACGGCATTCGATCGGGCGATGCGGTCTGGGTGCACCGTTTCGTGCGGCGGGTTCGCTGGCCACCGGCTTCACGCCGGGACGTTCCAACGCCACCTGTAGACTCGCGTGACCGAGGTCCCGCTGCGAGGGGGGCGAGAACGGAGCATCCCGACGAGCCGGGGTGGTCGCGTCATCTTCCCGAAGCGGCAGGAACCGCAGGAGGCCATCAGGATGACGGGTTCGGCTGGTTTCCTCAAGTAGACTGAGGCCCCTGGTATCGGATGCGGGCCGAAAAAGGGGCGGGGTCCGCCAAGACTGGCTGGCGTCGGCCAAGTTGGCCGGTTCAGCCCCTTCGCTGATCTTCGGGCTGGTCTGGCCCGGCGCGAATTATTAGGCTACAAATTGAGATCGGCAAGGAGGTTACGTTGCGAGAGAGGCTCCCAAATCGGAGGCGGCATCCGGTTTGCACTGCGAGTTGCAGGGGCCTTCGGCAAGTGGGGAAATAGAAGAGGGGACGTTCGGGTGGTCATGTCACCTTCTCTCCTGATTACCGACGACGATCGCGCTTTTCGTGAGACGCTTCGCGACGTCTTCGAGCCGCGAGGGTTTCGCACGCTGCTGGCAGCCGACGGCCAGGAGGCCTGGGAGATTGTCCAGCAAGACGAAGTGCACCTCGTGCTGATCGACATGCACATGCCGCGACTGACGGGGCTGGAGGCGATTGCCCGCATCAAGCAGGTGCAGGCGACGCTGCCCTGCATCTTGATTTCCGGTCAGGTCGACGAAACCATGCGGGACTCCGTCG
>CAZUJM010000159.1:12878-13695 GCA_964620405.1 uncultured Pirellulaceae bacterium
TTCCGAGTGCTGACCAAGCCGATCAGTTTCCGGCTGGTGACCGAGACGGTGCATGACGCGTTGCGGGCCGCTTACGACTGGTCGATCGACGGGTTGCGATAAGCTGGCCCGGCATCTTGAGATCCAGGCCGATCAGGCCGATCCACCTTCGGCGGCCGGACGCGTTTCTTCGGCGGAGGGACTTTCCGCGACAGGGCCACGCCGGGTGGCCGCCTGGTGGGCCGTGCCGGGGACGACGCGCGGACTGCGGGTGTTCTCCTCGATGATCCGGCGCAGGTCGGCTGCGTCGATCGACTCCACGATCATCAGGTCTTCCGCCAGCGCGACCAACGCGTCGCGTCGATGGGTCAGGATATCACGGACCTTCGTGAGGCCGTTGCTGATGATTCGCCGCACGGCGTGGTCGATCTCCTGGGCCGTCTTCTCGCTGTACGCATGGTTCCGCTCCTCGCCCGAAGTGGCCAAGAAAGCCGACCGGTTGCTTTCGCGGAAGCACAGCCGCCCCAGTTCGCTCATTCCATAGTCCATGACCATGCTGCGGGCAATTTCGGTGGCTCGTTCGAGGTCGTTCTGCGCGCCGGTGGAGATGTCCTCGAAGATCAGTTCCTCGGCCACGGTGCCGGCGAGCAGGACCTGGATGCGGCTTTCAAGTTCCGATTGCGTGAGCAGGAACCGGTCGCCTTCTGGACGCTGGAGCGTATAGCCGAGGGCGGCGAGTCCGCGGGGGATGATCGACACTTTGTGGACGGGGTCGGGGTTGGGAAGGCAGTAGGCGACGAGCGCGTGGCCGCTTTCGTGGTACGCGACGCGGTACTTC
>CAZUJM010000160.1:0-1834 GCA_964620405.1 uncultured Pirellulaceae bacterium
CGTCGGAACGCCCGAGCCGCCGGAGTCGCTCGAGCCCCAGGAGACGAGCGAGCCATCGGACAGCAACGCCGCGAAGGCGCTGCCGCTGGAAAACACCTGCGTGAAACCGGTGCTCGTCGGAGCCGCAGCATCCAGGGTGCCGGTTCCGCCCCAGGATACGAGCGAGCCGTCGGAACGCAAGGCGGTGAAACCGTTGGCCGAAGACCAGACGTTGACGAACGTCGTTCCCGTCGGCGCATTCGTGCCACCATGGTTCGTGTTGCCCCAAACGGAAAGGCTGCCGTCGTTCCGCAGCGCCGCGAAGGCGCCGCTGGAGGCGTAGACCTGCGTGAACCCGGTGCCGGTCGGCGCGTCGCTGCCTCCTTCGTCGGACCGTCCCCACGCGGTGATGCTGCCATTCGCCTTCAGGGCCACGTAGGCATTCCGATTGGGGATGATGGCGGTGTAGCCGGTTCCCGTGGGCGTTCCGGTGATGAAATCCGTATCGCCCCACACGGTGATGCTGCCATCCGACTTCAACGCCGCGTAGGCGTTCTGGTTCGGGATGATGCTGGTAAAGCCAGTCGACGTGGGAGTTCCCGTGATGTAGGTGGTGTCGCCCCAGGTCGCGATGCTGCCATCCGACTTCAGGGCCGCAAAACTATCGGAGCCGGCGAAGATCTTGGTGTAGCCGGCGGCGGTTGGCGCGCCGGATCCCCCCGCGTCCGTGGAACCCCACGCGGAGATGGAGCCGTCGTAGCGGAGCGCGGCGAAGGCCTGGCGCGTGGAGGAGATCGCCCGGAAGCCCGTGGAGGTGGGTGCGTCGGAGCCGCCGTATCGGGAGTCGCCCCAAGCGGTGATGCTGCCATCCCAGCGAAGCGCCGCGAAGGCGCTGCTGTTCGCCGCGACCTGCGTATAGCCCGTGCCCGTCGGCGCGCCGCTGCCGCCCACCGAACTATCTCCCCAGGCGGTGATGATGCCGCCGTCCCGCAAGCCGACAAAGGCGCCTTGGTTCGGGAACTGCTGGCCCGTCCCGAGGGTGTAGGCCGCGCCCGAACCCTGTCGCTGGTTCGGCAGCGTCGTGCTCCGCACGTCGATGGTGAACGCCTGGCTCACACTGCCCAGCGAATTGGTGCCGGTGATCGTGAAGGAGAACGAGCCCGCTTGCACCGGCGTGCCGGTGATGAAGCCGCTGTTCGCATCCAGCGCGAGCCCGGGCGGCAACGAACCGCTGGTCAGGGTGGAGACCAGCCCCGTCCCACGAATCCCCGGCAGAATCTGCACCGCGGTCAACTGCTGCGCCTGGAACTTCACCGGTGCGCCGGCCGCCGCCGGGAAATACGGCGGATCGACGGAGGGCGAATGGACCCGCAGATAGCCCGTATCCGTCGGCGCTCCCGAACCGCCGTAGCTCGCATTTCCCCAACTGAAGACCGAACCGTCGCTCCTGAACGCCGTGAAGGCAAAGGCATTGGAGACCACTTCTGTCCAGCCGGTGCCGGTCGGACCGTTGGTCCCGCCGGTGGACGTGGCGCCCCACACGGAAATGCTGCCGTCGTTGCGGAGCGCAGCGAAGGAATTGCTGGTGGAAAGGATGCGCGTGTAGCCGGTCCCCGTGGGCGCTGTGGTCGTGTTGCCATCGTTGGTGCTACCCCACACGGAAATCGACCCGTCGACCTTCAGCGCCGCGAACGAATTGTTCGTCGAAAAGACCTCCACGTAGCCCGTGCCCGTGGGCGCGCCGGTGCCTCCGGAAGCGCTGTTTCCCCAAGCGGTCAGCGAGCCGTCCTGTCGCACCGCCACGAAGGCCCCCAAGTTGGCGTACACCTGCCGGTAGCCGCTGTCGCTGGGCCGG
>CAZUJM010000160.1:1844-13685 GCA_964620405.1 uncultured Pirellulaceae bacterium
CGAGAGCCGTGTCGCCCCAGGAACTGACAGCTCCGTACCTGTCGATCGCCGTGAACGCCGCCCTCGTCGCCGTGATGTCCTGCCAACCCGATCCCGAGGGCTTGAGGGTGCCGAAGGCGCTGGTACCACCCGCGCCGGAAAAACCCCAGATGGTGACGAAGCCGGCCGCATCCAGCGCAGCGAAAGCCCCGTACATGGTGCCCAGGGAGATGTAGGCGGTGTTCACGATGCGCGTAAAAACGGTGCTGGACGAGGGGGGGCTGGTGCCAATACTGTAAGTCGATCCCCACGACTTCGTCGTCCCATTGAGCTTCTGGGCCACGAAGGCACCACCGTTGGCGAAGATGCGGACATAGCCCGAGTCGGTCGGGGCCGCCGATTGCCTGCCTCCCTGCACCGTGTCGCCCCAGACCGTGATCGACCCGTCGCTCTTCAACGCCGCATAGGCGGAATGGGTGGAAGACACCTGCGTGTATCCCGTGCCGGTCGGCTCCCCGGTCCCTCCGTACGACCCGAAGCCCCAGCTGAAAATCGACCCGTCGTTTCTCAGCGCGGCGAAGCTCCTCTCGTTGGAAGTGATGGCGACGTAACCCGTGCCCGTCGGCGCATCCGTCTGCGCTCCGCCGTAGGTTGCTTGGCCCCACACCGTCACCGAGCCGTCCGGCTTCAACGCCGCGAAAGCCCTCTGGTTGCGAAACTGCTGCCCGGTCGTACCCAGAGTGAAAGCGCCACCGGCGCTGCCTCCGAAGCCGCTGCGCTGGCCCGGCAGCGTGTTGCTCGGGGACACGTCAAGCTTCAGCGACTGCACCGTCGTGCCCGCCGCGTTCGTCGCCGTGATCGGCACATACATGTCGACCGACGTGGCGATCCCCACCTTGCCCGTGATCACGCCCGTGCTCGAGTCGAGGCTCAATCCCGGCGGCAAGACCCCGTTGGTGGAGATCACCAGGTCCTTGATCGTGTGGAAGTTGCTGTAGTTCGAAGTGGTCTCGCCCTGGATACCAAACGCCCACAGCGACTTGTCCGCCGCCTGCCAGTTGCTGTAGACGCTCGTATCGAACGCCAACGCCCCGTTCACCCGCACTTGCACCCGCCCCTCGTCGCTCATGTTCACCAGCACCGGACGGAAGACGTAGCTGCTCAAGTAGGGGTTGGTGAGCAACTGCTGGGCGGTGAGGACACCGGCCTTGTACAGCGAGATAACCAGATTGGCATTGCTGCCGGCGTTGTTCTCCTTGATCTCGACACGCAGCCCTTGCGACCTGTCGCCCGGCGCGCCGTACAGGAAGGAGATGCCGTTGCCGGCAGGCGACGTGCCGCCGCCCAGCTTGTACTGGAAGGAGGCGCTGAAGGAGGACGGATTCTGCGCGCCGTCGCCGCGGAACTGCAGCCAGCCGGTCTGGCTGAGGACATTCTGCGTCAGCTCCAGCGCGCCGGAATCGAATCGGGCGCTGCCGCCAATCACGGCCCCCGCCGGCAGGGTGGTGGCGTCGGCCAGCGTGGTGTTCACCAACGTCTTGCCCACACCATAGGTGGTCGATCCCGCCGTACCCGCAGCCGCCACAGTGACCGTCCCCGCAACCCCGGGCACCCACGGAGCCGTGGAGGCACTGGTGAACACCGGGGTACCGGACTCCAGCGACAAGTTAAAGTACTGCGACGTCGCCCCGTCGCCGTTGGTCGCCACCAGGTTGAAGGCCTGCACCCCCGGACTGTTCGCCACGGTGGCCGTACCCGCAATCACCCCCGTGTTCGGATCGAGCGTCAGGCCCGTCGGCAGGGCGCCGTTGGAAACGATCGCCAGATTGTCGATCGAGTGCTGGTTGGACGTTCCGGAACCGGTGAGCGCCCCGAAAGCAAACTGCCAGTTCGTGCGATCGGCGGCATTCACCTTGCCTGCCAGATTCATGTGCAGCAACTGGACGCTGTCGTAGCTCACGGTGAGGAAGTTGGCCCCGTCTACCTTGATCTCGACCGGCTTGGCCGTGCCGGCGTACGTGACGCCCGCCGTGCCGACCACTACATTGTTCCAGAGCACATCCACCCGCGAGGTCCCGGATTCGACGAAGTTGATCGAGAGACCGGAACTCACCATGTTGAGACCGCCGGCCGTGGTGTCGAGCGCGCCGTAGTGGAAGGCCAGGCCGTCGCCCGCCGTGCCACCCCCGACGGTGTAGTCGAAGCTGGCCGTGAAGGATCCAGGACTGTCGGCTCCCAGCTTCGGCAGGATCAACGCGCCCTTCTGGCTGGCACTCGCCGGGTTCAGCGACAGCTCCCCGCCGCTCCACGCGGCACTGCCGGTCAGCATCCAGGCCTCCGGGAACGCCGTGAAGTCGCTCCCGAAGTGAGTCTTCTGTCCAATCGAGTAAGTCGGTGAATCACTGGCGGCCACCGTGAAGGAACCGGCCACTGTCGTGGTGAAACTGGCGCTCGCGCTACTCGTGAAGACCGGCGCCGCCAGCGTCACGTCCAGCGAGTTCCAAGACTCCACGAATCGCTCCGAAATCGCCTCGATGCGCCCCGTCGCATACTCCAGCGCCAAGTCTCCGCCCCGCGACGCGGAACCCGTGAGGTTCGTGCTGGCCGCCACCTCCGCGCCCGTGAGCGTGGCGAGGGTGTCGACGAAGTGACGACCCTCGGCCGTGCTGGCGACGGAGCACCCATAGAGGAGAATGTCCGCGTCGGGCGAAAGATACTGACCCCAGCTGGCGATATCCGCCGCGCGCACCTCCAGCGTCTCGCCGGTCAGCCGCTGGCCCGCCAGCTGCAGGCTGCCCGCGTCGCCATGCCCCAACACGCGCACCACCGATGCGCCCGGATTCGCCCGTAGCGCCTGCCCCACCTGCCCCACGATGTCCCGCCCCCCATCGAGGAGGAACACGCTCGATCCGGCAAGCTCCTCCTGCGGCACACCCGCCACCAGATCGGGGCTGATGAACACCAGCGACTGGTCGAGATCGGCGGCAAAGACCTGCCGGACCTCCAAGTTCTCCAGCGCAATCCTGGTGCTCTGGAAACGCTTGTGCTGCGTCTTGCGCCGCGTCTTGGGACGCTGGAAACCACCGAACAGAAATCGAAACAAGGGATGCCAGTCTCGATAGGCCACTTCATTCACCTTTCGATTCCGCATCGCCCTTGCGGAAATCAATAATCGGAGTTGTTCGTCGTTGCCACAGGCCGTAAGGCCTTGTCTGCCCTGCCCACTGAGAATCTGTCTGCTGCTCGAACCTTGGCCTTGGCGAAAACGCCGCCCGCTCGCGAGAACTTGCCTGCTCTCGAGAAGACGCATTTCTGCCGCGAGCACTTCTACTCTATTGCGGCAACCGCTGGCCCTAAACTACTTGAATCACCCCACGCAACAACCCCAAAAAACTTAGGGGTCATCAATAATGAGCGCCTCCTGAACGAATCCCTTGCCCCACGACTCCGCCCCAGACCACCAAAACGGGCGACGCGCCCCGGGCCCGGCGAGACATCCCGCTGCCTTGCCTCGCTGGCCACATGTTCATTTCCACTATCTTTTCAGCCTCCCGACCGGCCGTCGTGCAACGCCCGGTCGGTCCTGGCGCAAGCCCTGTCAACCTCCGCGGCACCACTGCCGCCAGATCGTGCGATAGTGGTTTTCCACATCCCGGGTGAAGCCGACGTTGTCCATCAGCGGCGAGTTCCTGATTTCGTCGCGCAGGCCGGATCGAATCCTGGCCAGCTCGGCCGGATTGGCGGCCAGCCGCTGCGCGATGGCGCGGTACTCGCCCGCCGTTTCGGCCACCCATTCCGGGCGGCCCAGCGTGGCCAAGATGCTGCGACCTCCCCGACTGGCCCTGCGTTCGCCCGCCAGCGTGACCACCGGCACGCCCATCCACAGCGCGTCGAAGGTCGTGGTGCCTCCCGCAAAGGGAGAGGGATCCAGGGCGATGTCGATCTCGCCGTAAGTCGCCATGTACGAAGGCCCGTCCTGGTAGCCGACGAGCGTGACGCGTTCGGGCGGCAGTCCACGGCTGGCCAGGAACTCCAGCAGCCCCTCCCGGGCGCGCGACTCCTTGATGTGCAGCAGCAGCCGGGCCCCCGGCACGGACGCAACGACGCCGGCCCACAGCGCGCGGGTGCCCTCATTCACCTTCACGAAGTTGTTCAGGCTGCCGAAGGTGATCGTCCCGGTCTTCAGGCAAGGCGGCGGCTGCACCTCGGCGATCGAGGTGCGTACCGGAGGCTGGAAGGTCCACCAGCAGCGCGACAGCCGCAGCGGTTTCTCCGGAAACGGAGCCTCCGGTCCCCCGGGCGGATCCAGATAGACGTCGGTCAGTCGATAGTCCATCGTGGCCAGGCCCGTCGTGCCGACGTACGCCAGGTACGATACCTGCAGCGGCGCCGGCTTTCGCGCGAACAGGCCCGGCCTGCAATCCCGCGCGAGCATCGTGAGGTCCACCAGGATGTCGATCTGGTCCTCACGGATCCGTTCCGCCAGGGCCGCGTCCGAGAGGTGGTGCGCCTCGCGCCAGAGATCCACATGCTGGCTACACTCCTCGGTGAAGCCATCCTTCAAGTAGCGCGACGAATAGACCACGACCTCGAAGTGCTCGCGATCATGGTGCTGCAGCAGCGGCAGCATGAAGCGCGCCACCGGATGCATCCAGAAGTCGGGGGAGACATAGCCGATGCGGAGCCGTCGGTGGGGATCCCGCGCGTTGGCGAAAGGAGTCTTCTCGAGCAGGTGATCGAACTTTTCCGCGCACAGCCGCCGATGCTCCGCGACGATCTCGGCATCCGAGAGGCTGGGACTGTAGTTGAGGGCGAAGAGGTAGTTGGGTACGAAATCGCGTTCGTCCTGCCCCAGGTCGATGCCCTTCTTGTAGCTGGCCAGCGCGAGATCGATCTTGCCCTGGTCGAAGTAGGCGTTCCCGAGGTTGGAATGCGCGGCGGCGAAGTCGGGCTTCAGGCGGATGGCCTCCAGCATCGAGGCCTCGGCCAGGTCCGGGAACTTGGCCTCGCGCTGCAGGTTGCCCAGGTTGGCATACGCCTCGTGGTAGTCGGGCCGCGACTGGATGGCCCGCTGGAACACCTCCAAGCCTTCCTCGTGACGACGGAGCGTCAGCAGGATGTTGCCCAGGTTGTTCAACGCCTCGGGGAAGTCGGGACGCAGCTCCACCGCGCGCCGCAGGCAGCTGGCGGCTTCGTCAAACCTCCCGACCGCGTTGAAAAAATTGCCCACGCCGAACAACGTCTGGGGATCGTCGGGATTGATCCGCATCGCTCGGTTCAACCATGACAAGGCGCTATCGTGGTTCCCTGCATCCAGCTCGATCTGGCCCAGGTTGCAGCACGGATCGGCGAACTCCGGGTCCTGCGCGAGCGCCGTGTGGAACGCCTGCGCGGCCTCCTCGGTGCGCTTCAACGCCTTCAGCGCCAGCCCCAGGTTGTTGTGGGCCTCCGGAAAGTGCGGCTGCAGGGCGATGGCGCGTTCCAACGCCTCGCGCGACTCCTCCCAGCGTTTCCGCCTTCCCAGCACGTCGGCCTTGTGGAACCACCCCGAGGCCAAACCGGGCTGCAGCGCCAACGCGCGTTCTGCGGCCTCCCACGCCGAGTCGATCTCTTTGGCCTGCAGATAGCTGGCCGCTAGTCCGTTCCAGGCTTCCACGAAAGTCGGCTGCAGCGTCGTTGCCTGCCGGAACGCCTCGCACGCCGGCTTCCAATGTTCCCACTTGCGATAGAGGTAGCCGAGGTTGTACCACGCCAGGGGATCGGTCGGATCGAGCTGGATCGCCGTCTGGTAGGCCGCTTCCGATTCGGCCGGCTGGCCCGCATCCTTCAGCGCGTTGCCAAGGTTGATCTGGTAGAAGGCCTTCCGCGGATCGAGGGCGACCGAAGCCTGCAGGTGTTGCAAGGCCAACGGCAGATTCCCCGCCTGGTGCTCCAGCATGCCCAGATAGTGCCGCGCATCGGCATGGTCGGGCTGCGCCGCCAAGATCGACTCGTATCCGAGCCGCGCTTCGGCCAGGTGCCCCTGCTGATGAAGGGCGACAATTCGGGCAAGATCGGTGGATGCAGCCATTTTCGTCATGCGATGCCGAACAGGCGAAGATATTCCTGGTCCGGCGAACCCTTGAAGGCGAGGAGGTTGATTTCCAGGTCGGACACCTGGGCGTAATTCGGAAAGAAGCCCGCCTTCTCGACGGCGCGTGTCAACGTCTGGGGCGTGAACCCGGTCTTGTGGGCAAAGAAATCCACTCCGCTGGCCTCGATCCGCGCGCCCAGCCCATAGATCACGTCCAGCGGCGCAACCGGCCCCGCCGGCGACACATAGAGCGTCGCCTCCAGGTCCAGATTTCCCTGCACCACGCGACGCATCAGGTCCATCAGGTCGGGGACGCGAATTTGGGCGAACCCGCCGGGCTTCAGGACATGGAAGAATCCGCCCAGCACCCGGGGCACGTCATGCCGAAAGTAGTGCTCGAGATTGTGCGAGCAGTAGACGGCATCGAACTGCTCGGCAGGCAACTCGGTCAGTCGACGGCCATCGAGGACGATGTCGGGGCTGCCCACGGGGTCGATGTCCAGCAGCACCTGCTCGAACCCCGCGTATTGGGGCGGTATCGCGATCGACTTGGAACCGCCACCGACGTTTAAAAGTCGCTTCATCGGCAAGCTACCCGTTCCCCTAAAAAGTCACCGGCCACTCGCCGCGAACGATCACCCTATCTTCACAGACTACCCAGCCGCCGACAGAACGGCCGCGTGCCTGTCCCAGGGGCCTCCAGCGCGGGCATGGCTCTGGCAGCCATTGTACCGCGAGTCGCTCTTCCCGCCCGAAGCATTCTAGTCCACGGCCGCTCGGTTTCCGCTGAAATGCGTGGCGAGACTGTCTGCGGCGCGAAGGAACGATGGAACGCGGTAACCAGTTGAGTACGTGGTGCGAAGGCAGCGCAGACCGCCAGCCAGGTGTTGCGAAATCAACGCACGAGTGTCGATTTCTCTTTGGGGTTTCCTGGAAGCACCCGCGGCTTTGATCCGTGCAGGATAACGCTCCCGGTAGGGGAGCCTTATTCGTCGTTTGACTCCCCGCGGCCTTGGGCGAAGTCGAATTCCGACAGCGCGGGGATCATCATCGCGGCGGTCGTGAATCCGTAGGCGACTCCCATCACCAGAAACACGGCCAGCGTGTATTCCATCAGGAAGCTGGTGATCGCGTAGAATGTCGCGAACGGCAGCAGGAACGAAGCCCAGCCGATGGCGGGCGACGGGTTGCGAATTCCCAACGCCAGGTACAGGCCCGCTCCACCGCCCAGGATGAAGGTGAGGAACGGCGCGAGTTGCATCTGGAACGTGCCGCTGAAGGAGATCATCATCACGATGCAGATCGTAATCCCCAGGAAGAGAAAAAACACCGTCCCCAGGCTTACGCCAATCGCCGCGCGGGAGTTCGCGTAGGTCATGCCGCAGTGCACGCCCAGCATGGCCACGAACAGATCAAGAATCAGCAGTCCGCCCGCGACATACAAGGCATCCTGCAGTCCGAGCGTTCCGGTCCACGCCAAGAATCCGACCAGCACCAGGGGCAGCAGGATCATCTCCTTCGTCACCCAGGCCACGCCGCCCAGCTTGCCGAACAGGAACTCGCGCGGACTCAGGTCCGTCACCAGCAGCAGGTCCAGGCAGCGGCCGTCCCGCTCGTTGCAGATCGAGTTGACGGCCAGGGCGTTGACGAGCGCGAGGCTGACGAGAAAAAATGGAATGGTGGGCCACGCCGCGGGCGCGAGCACGCGCTGTGAATCGTCCAAAGCGGATGCGCCGAGGTCCCCGGCCTGGGCGTGCCAGACCCCGAGGAACGCCAGCAGGAAGAGCGCGAGGTACGAAAGTCGGATGGCGATCATCTTCCGTCCGTAAGCCCACGTGCAGACTTCGCGCCACAGGATGGGGTTCCGCCAGACCTGCCGCCAGGGCGCCTTCGCGGCCTGGCCAACTCGCTCGCCAGCGATCGCCGCACCCTCACCCGCCGCGCCCCCAACAGCCGGCCGGTCACTCCGCGCATCCCACGACCGCTCGCCTTCCAGGCCGTCACCCGCGAGGCTCTGCGACTGGACTTCACGCGAAGGATTCCAGATGCGGACGCGGGCGATGGCGATCAGGTTCAGCCCAATCGCCAGCAGCAGCGAGATCCCGACGTGCATCGCCGCGTCCGATCGGTACCAAGCCACCGACTCGAGATCGGCCGCCGGCTGCACAGCCGACCACGTCGCCCGCCAGGGACTCAGCCATGTCGCCCAGCGCGACGCCTCGATCCCCAGCGGTCGCTCGCCCATTCCACCGGCCTGAATGCCCTCCCCCAACAGCAGCCAGACCACCAGCACGACCGCCGTCAGTGCCAGTGCCTGGAACGCCTTCTCGCGCCACAGCGCGATCGTCGACCCAAGACTGCCCGCCAACAGCGCGGTCGCCCCGGCGATCGCCGTCACCCGCGCCACCTGCAGTGGAGACACTCCGCCCAGCAACATCAGCAGCGCGAAAATGGGCACTCCCGCCAGCAGCATCGAGTAGACCGGCAGCAAGCTGGCGAACAGCTTGCCCAGCACCAGTTCGCTGTTGTTCAATCGAGTCAGCAGCAGCAGGACCAGCGTCTTGCGTTCCTTCTCGTGAGAGACCGCGCTGGCCGTCGAAAGCGCGGCGACGAAGACGAGGATGGCCAGCTGAAGCGGCGCGAGCATGCGGAACAGGATCGAGCCGAAGCGGGCCATGTCGCCCACGGTCGAGATGACCTGCGTGCCGGTGAGCACCAGCCACGCCGTGCACATGACGGCGAACAGTACGCCCGCGTAGACGGTCCGCTGCGCGAAGAGTCGCGGCCGCCGCGGAAGGGTCGCCAGTTCGCGTTCCAGAACCGGACCGATCAGCACGGGATACCTCTTTCTTGTCCAGAAGCCGGGGAATACCATGGAAGTCTGGATCGTACTGTAACCGACCCGGCCGCTGGAATGGGGTCAGGCCGAACCGGTCTTAAAACCGTCGGGGGATGCAGGCACCTGCGGGAAACGCCGGCAGCCGTGGATCCCGGACGAGGGGAGGGTCGGCAAGAGGGGTAACCACGGAGAGCACCAAGAGCACGGAGGTTCTCCTGGGAAGCCGTGCTCTCCGTGTTCTTGGTGTTCTTGGTGTTCTCCGTGGTTAGCCTCCGCTCCGATTTGAGTCGAGCCCTTGTGAAAGCCCCGGAATCATGACCACCAACCCCGCGTCGCAACCGTCCGACCTGGTGCGTGTCCCCTGCGGGACATGCGGGACGCTGATGTACGCACGCGTCGACTACGTGGGTCGCAAGATGCGCTGCCCCGATTGCCACGCGGTCACCGTGATTCCGGCACCCCCGGCCGCTCCGGCGCCCTTCGTGATGCCCGACACGAGCGACATTCGACTCGACGCGGAACCGGCGGTGGAAGTCGACGTCACCCGCAAGGAACTCGCCGACCGCCTCATGGCCAAGGCCAACGAGTCGCTGCGCGAGAAGGACGCCGAAAAACCGCCGGCCATCCTCGCGCCGTTCAAAACTCCCATCTATCGCTTCGCCTTCTACCCGCGGGTCGCCGCCCTCTGGATCATCACCACCCTCGGGCTGCTCGTCGTGCTGACGCTGGTGGGCATGATCGCCGAGATCATGCGATCGGGCGGCTTCTCATCGATGCTGGCCGTTTTCCTCGTGCCGATCACCAGCGTTATCGCTTTGGGCCTGCTGGGCCTGCTCGCGCCACACTACGTGAACATCATTGAGCACACGTCCGACGGGCACGACCAGATTCCGCATTGGCCCAGCCACGATATCCTGGCGCGCGGCCACGCGCTCCTGCTGTGGGTCAACGCCTTGGCCGTCAGCACCGCGCCGGGCGTGATGCTGGTGGAACTCCTCCGCGCCGCCGGACTGCCGCTGCCCCGCTGGCTCGGCCTCCTCTCCACCGCCCTGCTCTTTCCCGCCGTCACCATGTCGATGCTCGTCAATGACTCCGTGTTCGCTCCCTACTCCCGCGTCGTGCATCGATCCTTCTCGCGGCACGCGTCCTCCTGGAAGCGTTTCTACTGGCATGAGATGGCCCTGGCGCTGGCACTCATCGGACTCGTCGCCCTCTCGATGACCGCCTCCAACCGCGGCTCGGGAGGGCAGACCGGGTGGAATGTGCTGCTCGCGGCAGCCGTAGCGATCGGCGCCACCATCTACTGCCGGCTGATCGGCCATCTCGGCTGGATCTTCGGCCAGGATCCGAATCTCGATGGATCGCTGGAGGAGGAAGACGATTCAGGTATCGAACCCATCGACAGCGCTGGCACTCCGCCTCCGCCCAGCGTCCGATCAGCCGTGCGGCCTCCCCGCTGACGGACCCGCCGGCCAGTCGGGCAATCCGCCACGAATTGTCACCGGAGGCGGTCCTTACTAGAATCGGGCCGGAGAGCGACGGTTGCGGCCGGCGTTCCCTCCCGCCCCTCCCGCCCCCCGAAAGACTCGCCCGGAGGCCCTTCCCATGCTCACCATCCAGGGTTCGTCAGGACGCCTGTGCGACGGACTCGACCGCCGGCGTTTCATCCAGGTCGGGGCGTTGTCGTTCTTTGGCCTGAACCTGGCCGATGTACTGCGGGCGGAAAGCGAGCGGCGATTCAGTTCGCGGCGGTCGGTGATCCTGGTCTGGCAGCACGGCGGCCCCTCGCAGCTCGACACCTTCGACATGAAGCCGCATGTGGCCGAGGAAGTGCGCGGGCCGTACAAGTCGATCGCCACGACCCAGACCGGCCTGCACATCTGCGAGCTGATGCCGTGGCACGCCCAGGTGATGGATAAGTGCTCGGTCATCCGTTCGTTCACCCATGGCAACGGCGACCACTGGGCCGCCGCGCACTGGATGCTTACCGGATACACGGGCGCGAACGGATCCGACCGCGTTCCGCGCAACCCGTCGATGATGGCCATCGCCTCCCATCTGCTCGGCCCCCGCGCAGCGGGCGTGCCCGCGACCGTCAACATGAACGACGGCGGCTTCGGCTTCCACGGCGCCGCCTTTCTCGGCGTAGCCCACAATCCGTTCCAGACGGGCGAATACAGCTACGGCAACGAAGCGGGCCGGCTGCCCAGCGGCAGCGACAGCAGCTTCCAGCTGGTCGACAAGCTGACCAAAGATCGACTCATGGATCGCGTTTCGCTCCTGCAGCAGTTCGACCGACTGCGTCGCGATGTCGATCGCAGCGGCACCTTCGACAACCTTGATGAGATGTCGCAGCAGGCGCAGGACATGCTGCTCTCGGGACGCGCCCGCGAAGCCTTCCTGCTCGACCAGGAAGACCCGAAGCTGCGTGAGAAGTACGGACCGGGCTGGGGGGAGCAGGCCTTGCTGGCCCGGCGACTGGTCGAACGCGGCGTGCGTTTCGTGACGCTCAACACGGGCTATTGGGACGACCATGGCCAGATCAAGCGGGCGCTGGACGACAAGCTCGTCCGCCACGACCGCGCCGTTGGCGTGCTGATCCAGGACCTCGCCGATCGCGGCATGCTCGACGATACGCTCGTCATCACCGCCGGCGAGTTCGGCCGCACGCCGCTCATCAACAAGGACGCTGGCCGCGACCACTGGCCGCAGGCGCAGAGCATCCTGCTGGCCGGCGGCGGCTACCGGCACGGCCAAGTCATTGGCAGCACCAACTCCAAGGCCGAATACCCCACCTCGCGGCCCGTCTCGCCGGCCGATTTCAACGCCATCATCTACCACGCGCTCGGACTGCGACCGGAGGACACGATTCGCGATCGCTCCGGAAGACCCACGCACCTCGTACCGGGCGGCGTGGTGCCGCAGGAGTTGATCTAAGAAGGAGGCGAGG
>CAZUJM010000161.1:0-1505 GCA_964620405.1 uncultured Pirellulaceae bacterium
ACGATCGAGAAGGAGTCACGCGAGAGTTCAGGCCTGCGCAGTGACGTGGTGACGCTGTACCAGGGTGGCCAGTACCACCTGTACCAGTTCCGTCGCTACACGGACGTGCGCCTCGTGTTCGCTCCGGAGCATGACATCGCTTTCTTCGGCGGCGATCCGGACAATTTCGAGTACCCTCGTTACTGCCTGGACGTCTGTTTCTTCCGCGTTTATGAGAACGGCGAGCCTGCGAAGGTCGAGCATCACCTGGCGTGGAGTGACACAGGCGTGAGGGATGGGGAGCTGATTTTCGTCTCAGGCCATCCGGGGCGGACCAGTCGCTCGCTGACGGTGTCGCACCTGGAGATGATGCGCGACATCACGATGCCCCAGCAGCTGGATAACCTCCGGCGGCGCGAAGTGCTGCTGTCGACGTTCGGGGAACGGAGCCTGGAGAACGCGCGGCGCGCACAGGACGAACTGTTCGGCATCCAGAACAGTCGCAAGGCGCGCCTAGGCGGGCTCGCGGGATTGCAGGACCCGCAGGTCATGCAGCGGAAGCGCGAGGCCGAGAACGCGTTGCGGAAGCAGGTGGCGGACAGCCCGACGCTGGCCGCCGCGGCCGGCTCCGCTTGGTCCGACGTCGACAAGACGCTGGACATCCTCAAGGGCATGCGCGTCCACTACAACCTGTTCGAAGTGGGAGCGGCATTCAACACGCAACTGTTCGGTATCGCACGCACCCTCGTGCGATTGGCCGAGGAAGACCAGAAACCGAATGCGGAACGATTGCGGGAGTTCGGTGAAGCGGGTCGCGAATCGCTGGAGCAGAGCCTCTTTTCGGCGGCGCCGATCTATGCCGACCTGGAGACGGTGAAGCTGGCCGATTCGTTGAGCCTCCTGGTCGAGCAGGCGGGACAGGGGCATCCGCTGGTGGCGACCGTGCTCGCCGGCAAGTCGCCGCGGCAGCGCGCGGCGGAACTGGTGGCCGGATGCCGGCTGGCCGACGTGGCGGAACGGAAGCGGATCGCCGAGGGCGGCAAGGCCGCGCTGGCCGCTTCCCAGGATCCCATGATCCAGCTGGCGCAGTCCGTCGATGCCTACGCCCGCGAATTGCGGACGAAGTTCGAGCAGCAGGTCGACGAACCGCAGCGACAGGCATATGCGAAGATCGCCCGCGCGCGATTCGACTCCTATGGCACGAGTGTCTATCCCGATGCCACGTTCACGCTGCGGCTGGCCTTCGGCGTGGTGAAGGGGATCCGCGATGCGACGGGCGAAGTCCCGCCGTGGACGACGATGGCCGGCGCATTCGAGCACGCCGAAGCCCATGCGAGCAAGGAACCGTTTCGACTGCCCGCGCGGTGGGAACAGCGCAAGGCCGACCTGCGCGGTGATACGCCGTTCAACTTCATCAGCACGGCCGACATCATCGGCGGCAACTCCGGCAGCCCGGTGGTGAACCAGCGCGGCGAACTGGTCGGCATCATCTTCGACGGCAACCTGCCGTCGCTCGTACTCGACTT
>CAZUJM010000161.1:1515-13646 GCA_964620405.1 uncultured Pirellulaceae bacterium
GCCTACTCCGATGACGAAGCACGGGCCCTCTCGGTCGACTCCCGCGCGATTCGCGAGAGCCTTCGCTCCATCTACGACGCGGCCGCGCTGGCCGATGAGCTGGGCAAGTAACCATCGCCAGATCGTCGGTACCGGGCCGCCAGCTTACGGGCGGCTCGGTGGTGCGATGGTGGGCAGGAGATACGGCGAGGTTACTGTGCCGCGCCGCTGGAGGCAGGCAGTTTGGCTTCGAGCGCGCCGAGCTGCTCTTCGAGCACGGACTTGACGTCGTCATACGTCGAGCCCTTGGCATCCGCGTCATGGAAGCCGTCGTGGATCTTCATGAGCGCGTCCATCAGAGCGCTCGACGCGGTCTTGATCGCGGCGACGTCGGCCTCGGGCAGCTTGTCCTTGGCGGCGACATCGGGAACCTGCTCAAGGATCTCGGCCAGTTCGTGCAGGGCATCGTCGCAGTCGTCGGGCTTGCCGGCGGCGAAGGCATCCTTGACGGTCGTCAGGTGCGTCTTGATCTGCGTGACGGCGTCGGCCAAGTTGGCCGGAGCCGCATGAACGTGGGCATGCGCTTCCGTGGCCGTACCGCCCGAGTTGGCGGCAGGCGGCGACTGCGTGCCACAACCGCTAGCCAAAGCGGTCAGGCAGGCGAAGCAAAGGGCGAGGTGACGGTAGGCCATGGGACGACAACTCCTTCTGGTTGGATATGGTTTCAAAAGATCCGCAAGAACAGATGCTTACAGTGCAAGGCGTCACGATTATGCCAGGGGGCATTCGCAGCCTGTCGAGTCATTGGTCCGTGGTGAGGGCAGACTCAGGGAGTGGCCAGCCGCGCGTTCCCTGCCGCAACAAGCGTCCACCTTGCCAAGACCCATGCGTTGGCCACCCCGGGATTCCAAGGTTGGAAGCGGTCTCGGAAGATCCATCGTGACGCTCCAATTCTAGGTAGGATCGGGCTGTCGTGGAAATGGGGCAGGTAACGCGGTTGCCTCGACAGCGGAGCCCCTCGGGGCGACCAACCTCATGACAACCAACATGGCCCAGCGTTCCTCCCGACATGCGTGGCTGAAACGGGCGCTGGCCCGGGGTTGCTGCCTGGCATCGTGGTGGCCGAGGTCCTGCTGCGGGCCCTGGGTGGGGGGATTCCGTGCCCCAGAATTGTCGATCCGCCACGTAGGTTTGCCCATGGCCCTAATTCGGTATACGACGACGCGGGCGAAGGACTCTGGCCGCGAATCGGATACAACCAAGATGGGCTTCGGGACCTCGATCAATTGCAGGCAAAACCGAAGGGCGTCTATCGCATCGCGGTACTGGGCGACTGTCATGTCAAGGCTCCGCAAGTCGTCGAGCGCGATCGGTTGACGGAGCAGTTGGAGGCGCAGTGCAATCGTCGCGGACTGGTCGCCGGTCGGCAGGTGGAAGTCCTGAATTCCTTGGAGTCAGCGGATACCGGACCTTTCAGGAACTCCAGACGCTGAAGCGGTTCGTGTGGCGGTACCAGCCCGATCTCGTCGAGATCTGTCAATTGACCGGCAACGCCTTCCAGAGTAACTGTAGAGAAATGGCGGACAAGAGAGACTGCCCGTATCTGGAACTGCGCGAGGGTGAGTACCGGGAGGTGCTGCCGGAAGTCGCGTAGCGGCAGGCCAACTCGACGGGACGCTTTTCCGATTCGTGGTCTTTGCTCCTCCGATGCGGCTCATCGCGGAACGCTACCAGGCGCCGCTTCACGGCGTCGAGTCCATGCAGCTTGGTCTCGGGAATTGGAACGAACGAGGGCACAAGGTTGCGGCTCAAAGCATTGCGCGCTATCTGCAGCGGTGAGCGGACTGCGTAGGAAGTTGCTGGCGCGTGCGCACTGGATTCAGCGGGGCTTGCGGAATCGTACGTACAGGACCGCGGTCCAGATGGCCGTTGCCACCAGAAAGCCGCCGATCCCGGCCCAGAACCAGGGCATGTCCAACCGGGCCGGTTGGGTTCGGTTGGCCGCGACTACTTGGCCATGGATGAACGCCAGATAGATCGCCAGCACGATGCCGAAGCGACTGCAGTGCGTCGCGAGGAAATTGGCGGTCGCCAACTTTCGCTCGGCCGCCAGCCAGTACGTGCGATGGGGAATGTTCAGCCCCGCGCCCGATCCTCGAGCCAGCCAAGCGGGCAGTGTCGCCATCAGCAGCGGCAGGACGATCATCAACCCGCTGAGGAACGCGAGATGGTAGCCGCGACGCATCGAGCCATCGGCGACGCCCCGCGCGTTGAAGTGGCTGGCGACCTCGTCCGGCAAGGTGCTGCCTGTAACGAGCACGTAAGTCACGCAAAGGCCGAGGACAATCAGCAGATTGCGGAAATGCGCCCCTGATTCATTCCCGCGATCAGTCGGCCAAGAACCCATGGTAGCGTCCCATGTAATATGGCAGTAGGAAAACCGTGCCGCTCGCCAGTTCGTGGCCGGAGCCGCGTGAATCGAAGTGCCATGGGTCGGTGTTGTAGTGCGCGAAAAAACGCTCCTCGATCGGCAGCACCTTGCCGTCGACGCGATAACCCCGCTCGCCTGAATGGTCGAGGCCCACGCCGCCATTGCTGTTTTGCGGAGGAAGTCGCACGAGGTCGAGGCGATGGCTGTTCGCGTGTGGCCAGTCGACGCGGTCCAGCGGAAAGCCACGCAGGGCGCCCACCGCATCCTGCAGCCAGTCGCCGTGCGGTGAGGTGTCCAAGCTGCCGAAGGGGTCCGAGATCTGCCGGCCCTGTCCGAAGGCGGCATACGCGAAGTGGAAGAACGGATTGCGCTCGGGCTGCTCCAGCGTCCAGTACCAGTAGAACGCGCCGAGGTAACGCTGCCGCAGGTCCGACTCCGGCGTGTACTTCAACAGGTTGTAGAAACTCATGAACGCCATCTCGTCGTCCGACTGGTTGCCGGAACCGATGCCGCGCTGGAACTTGGGAACCATCAGGTTCGTGTGGTAGGCGTGTTTCTCGCGGAGTTCCTGGGCCATCCGCGCGTAACGTTCGTCGCCCGTCATGTGCCCCGCGGTCGCCAGGTAGCTCAGCATGCTCAGCGAGTTCAAGCCGCGCTCGTGGGCCCAGTCGATGTCGTGGTTCAAGGAATCGGGCCGGAAGTTGGCCCAGCGCGTGGGGCGGCCGTCGTGGTCCATGAGGACGAAGTGGTGGTCGATCAGGTGGTCGGTGAGCCGCGCGACGGTTTCGCGAGCACGCCGCTTCTCGGCGGGCGTCTCGGCCACAAGGTCGTAGTACAGGGCATAGAGGAAGTAGTGGCCGTCGAGTTCGTCGGAGCTGGTGTCACTCTTCCAGTACCATCGTCCATCCGCGCTCCGCGGCCAACGCGGTTCGTAAGCCTTCCAGAGTCGATCGCGAGCCTGTGTCTGGCGATCCCGTGCCAGCTGGCCCTCGTTCGGATCGGGACCATCCGTCGGCAGGATGCTTCGCGCGACATAGCCCGCGGGTGGACTGGGATCGCCGCCCTGGGTGACGTCCTGCAGGAACCGCAGGGCTTCGAACGCCTGCGTCGCGCGCCGCTTGGACAAGGGCGACTTCGTCACCGCCCAAGCGTAACATTGGCTCGCCCCGTACATGGCCGTCCAGAGTCCATCGTTGTCGTTGTCGCGCAGACGCACCACCGACTTGTCGCCCGCCGTGGGCAGGTAGCCCTCCGAAACGTAGCCGTACTGCGTCCGCTTCAGTGACCGGTCGATCTCGTGGTCGTAGTAGTCGGCTTTTTCGCGGAGCGTCATGGGCTCGCGTTGAATGCAGCCGACGCCATTCGCCGTGGCCAGCCACGCGTCGCCCGCGGCGTTGACCGCGATGTCGCGCACTTCGTCATGCGGCAGCCAGCGCGGTCCCTGGCGATAACTCCACTGTCCTTCGTGGAAGCGGATCGCGCCCCGCCGCGTGCCGAACCAGACGCTGCCGTCGCCGCCCGCGGCGCAGCAGGTGAAGTCGTTGTAGGGCAGGCCCTCGCGGCCCGTGAAGAACCGCCAGCCAGTCTGTTCCAGGCAGCCGACACCTGCCAGCGTCGCGAACCAGAGGCGGCCCTGGTGGTCGAACGTCACGCCGCGCACGTCCGAAACGGCCCACTGTCGGCCTTCGCGATCGACAACGGGCAGCGGCCGCCATTCGTCCGATCCGCGTCGCGCGAGTAGGCCGCGCGCCGTGGCGGCCACCTGCCAACCGTCCTGCGAGGTGGCCCACTGTCGGAGGTCGGCGGCGGGATCCAGGTCGCGCGGCGCAACCGGGACCGTGGCCGTGGGCTCCGCCTGCCAGCCATCGCCGGACCAACGCGCCGGCCCCTCTGCGGTGAAGGCCTGCATCTCGCTGCCATCCTCCACCAGCACGATCCGCCGCACGTCGCCGGACGGCAGCCCCGCCTGCACCTCCCGATGCCGCGCCACCTCCTGCCCGAAACGACCCGTGGCCAGCGCCGCAGGAGCCGATCTCGACGAAGGTGCCTCGGCCGACGCAGCATCGGCCGCCTGTGCCTCGGCCCGCGCAGGAGCGACTACCGAGCTGGCCAAGAACAAGCTGGCCAAGTGCAAGACGATCACGGGCCATCGGTGCATGGACAGTGACAAACGTTGGTCACACCGAGGGGTGACTGGGGTTTGTCGGGGCTCGTGCAGGCCGGCCAGGCAACGGAGGTTCAGCGACACAAACATGGCGGGAATTCCAGGGAGGCTTGCGGGCAAGGTGAGCGATGCGGGCCCGTGATTCTAATCGCTGCCGATGCGGAAGTCTCTGTGCTGCATCGCATGGAACATCGGGCCGGGTGTTTCGATGAACTGGGCGTGCGGAACGGCGCGCCGATTCGCACATCTGTCCGTTTCCCGCACACCCATACCATAACCCCGGTGTTTCCCACGCGCCACGTGCGACGATTTGGCACAACCGCCTCGCTACTCCCGGCAGTTGTCCACAAAATGCGCGGCGCACGCAGGGAAATGCGAGGTAGCGAGGGAACCGTTGCTCGTTTGGTACACAAGCTGCGGCGGCTATTGGTCTCGGAAGGAAGGACGCTCGTTCGGGATGACGCACGCGCGTTCCCGCGAGAGCCTGATTGGATTTGCCTGACCGTCTGATGGAACCTGCGACCCATGGGAACACCGCATCGCGCTGGCCGTTCGCTGCCCGGACTTCTGTTGCTCAGTCTGCCGCTCATCCTGACGGCCCTCGGAGGATGTACCCGGGCTCCGATTCCCGCGTATATGCTCTCCGAAAAAACCAAGGCCCTGCCCGAACTGCACCAGAAACAGATTGCGGAGGGGCTGACCCAACTGTTCGGCACTTCGTCCAATCCTCGCTTCACGACGCTGGTGGCGGCGGAGGCCGCCGATGAGGATGCGGAGGCGACGGAAGAAGAAGCTTCGGAAGCAGCGGAAACGACCGGGGAGAAGGCGGTTTCCAGCGAGCAGAAAGCCAAGCCGCCGGTCACCTGCGCCAGCCTGGACCTGCAAGAGTCGGTGCCGGAGACGCAGCTCCGCAACGGCGCTCTTGTGTATCGAGAGCGCTGTGCCGGTTGCCATGGAGTCTCCGGCGATGGCCAGGGCGAGGCCGCGCCCTACCTGGTTCCCAAGCCGCGCGACTATCGCAACGGCATCTTCAAGTTCACTTCCACCCCGTATGGCATGAAGCCCGCGCGGGCGGACTTGGTGCGAACCATTCGTCGTGGAGCGAAGGGTACGTCCATGCCTTCGTTTCCCTGGATGTCGGAGGAAGACCTGCAGGATGTGATCGACTATGTGATCCTGCTCAGCCAACGCGGCGAAATCGAATCGTTCGTCGTGGGCATCGCGGAAGCGGATTATGAAGCGGAGGATCGCATTGAGGATGCGGATTTCGCCGAGGCGATCGAGACGGTGCAGACCGCGTGGAAATCAGCTGAGGCCGCGGTCGTGCAGCCCGTCAGCGCTCCGCCCGCCTACGACGACGCGTCGATCTCGAAAGGCCGCGCGGCATTCTTGAGCCGCGGCTGTTCGAAGTGTCACGGCGAAGACGGCAAGGGCCAGACGGAATGGTTGAGCAGCGAGTTCCACGCGGCGGAAGCGGCGAAGCCGGAAGCCGACCGTGTGCAGATCAACTTCGATGTCTGGGGCCAGCCCGCGCCGGCGGCCGACCTGACGGCCCGTATGCTGCACGGTGGTCGTCGACCACTCGATATCTACCGCCGCATCCACACCGGCATCAGCGGCACGCCCATGCCCGCCTTTGGCGATGCACTGGCCGCCGAACCCGAGACGATCTGGAACCTCGTGCACTATGTGCTCAGCATCGTCGAGGGACGATCGCCGAAGCAGGGCGCGACCGCAGTCGCGCGGGTTGCCGAGGACCCTGCAGAGAAGAACACCGCGGAGAGCGGCGATGCGCCGGCGGAAGAGGCATCTGCGCCGGAGACGTCCGCAGATGCGGAGCTGGCCACCGAAACGCCTGCTACGGCGACTCCCTCCACGGAGCCTCCCGCAGGCGCGCAGCCTCCCGCCGAACCCGCGCCCGCCGAACCCGCAGCGGCGCCAGCTCCCAGCGATCCGCCCGCTCCCCAGCCGGAAGCGCAAGACAGCGGCGAATCGGCTCCCGATCCGGGTGCCTGACGCGTTCGCAACACGGCGTTGACGACCTCGCCCCACGAACCCCCTTCGATCCCCTACCCCAATACGAGCGGACTTTCGATGGATTCGCAGAAGGTACAGCAGAAGCAGCAGGAGCTTGAAGGCCTGCGACGGCGCGTGGCCGACTTGGAACGCGAACTGTCGTCCGAGGCGGCGCCGGAGGATTGGCAGGCCTCGGGCTTTTACTGGACCTACTACGCGACGACCGGATTCATTCTTGGCGGCGTGGGCGCCATCGCCAGCCTGCTCTTCAACGTCATCGGCTCCACCATCGCACACAAGTCGCCACTCGAGATCATCAAGGTCTACCTGACGTTTCCACTCGGTGAACGCGCCCTGTCGGACGACTTCAACACGGGCATCGCGCTGGCCATCGGATGCTGCCTGTATGTCGGCACGGGCATGGTGCTTGGCATTCCCTTCCAGCTGCTGCTCGCGAGGTTCTGGCCGAAGGAGAACCTGGTGACGAGGCTGATGATCGCTACGATCCTGGGCCTGGTCATCTGGGTCATCAACTTCTATGGAATTCTCGCCTGGCTGCAGCCCCTGCTGTTTGGCGGCAATTGGATTGTGGACGGCAAGGTCCTGCCGCCGTGGGTAGCGGCGGCGACGCACCTCGTGTTCGCCTGGACGATGGCCTTGATCTACCCGTGGGGCGTTTACGTTCCCTATCGCAGACAAACGGAGCTGGCATGAACGCGCAACCGCAGACCCGCACGGGCGTGAGTCCTTCGTTGCGGCACGAAGACCTAGTGATCGAACGGCTGGTGGTCTGGTACTTCACCATGGCCCTGACGTTCATGGGGATCTCCATGCTGGGCGGCCTGCTGGTCGCGCTGCAATTGGTCCACTGGAACCCGTGGAACGGCGTCGAGTACCTGTCGACGGGCCGTTGGCGGATGCTCCACACCAATGCCATCGCCTACGGCTTCCTCGCGAACGCCTTCCTGGGCATGCTGCATTGGGTCGTGCCGCGATTGACGCTGCATCGCGTGGCCAGCGTGGCGCTATCCTACTTCATCTTTGTCGCGTGGCAGCTGGTGGTGTTAAGCACGGCGGCGGCGATCCTGGTCGGCCCCAGCTTCCAGGACCAGTCGTGGGTCGCGGAGATCGCGCGGGAGTGGAACATCTCGATGACGCTCGGTGCCCAGGGCTTGGAATGGGGCGAAACGCCTGTCTGGGTCGATCCGATCGCCCTGCTGGGACTCGCCCTCGTCGCCATCAACTTCCTAGTGCCGATCGCACGGGCCCAAGGGCCGCTCTATGTGACCCTCTGGTACTTCATGGCCGCCTTCGTCTGGACCTTTCTGACCTACGCGATGGGTAACTTCCTGCCCGAGTACGCGTTGGCGGGCAGCAGCGCGGGCGCGGTAAGTGGCCTGTTCATCCACGACCTCGTCGGCCTCTTCGTCACGCCGCTGGGATGGGGCATGATGTACTACCTGGTGCCAATCATCCTCAAGAAGCCGATGTGGAGCCACGGCCTGTCGCTCGTCGGATTCTGGGGTCTCGCCTTCTTCTATCCCCTGCAGGGCATTCACCACTTCCTGTACACACCGATCCCGATGTTCCTGCAATATGGGGCGATCATCTCGACGATCGCCGTCGAGTTCGTGGTGGCCACGGTCGTGATCAACTTCTTCGGAACCATCCGCGGCAATGCCGGGATTTTGGCCAGCAACCTGCCGATCCGCTGGTTCTACACCGGCATGGTCTACTACTTCATCACCTGCTTCCAGTGCGCCTTGCAGGTGACGTTGACCTTCCAGAAGCTGATTCACTTCACCGACTGGGTTGTCGGCCACGCCCACCTCGTGATGTTCGGCGTCTTCAGCATGTGGATCTTCGGCCTGATGACCTACCTGCTGCCGCGGATCTGGCATCGTCCCTGGGCGAGCGCTCGACTGCTGGAGTGGCATTTCTGGCTGTCGGCGGCGGGTGTGTTCATCATGTTCCTCGACCTCGCGCTCGTCGGCATGTTCCAGGGCTACTTCTGGTCGTCGATGCAGCCCTGGGAAACATCCTACAACGGATCCCAGCCGTTCTGGATCGTCCGTGTCTTCGCGGGCCTGATGATGTTCGGCGGGTTCCTGTGTTTCGTTTCGAACATCCTGATGACGCGCTGGGGTTCCGCTCCGGCGCGATCGCCCGCAGTCGTGGCTGCGACGGCGTGAACGCGGGTTGGCGGGTGAGGCGCGCGAGTGCGCGGTGTTGCAAAACGTTGTTGGGGGTGAGTCAACGCATGCGAAGGGAGGCGACCGAGTGGCGGACCCGGTAAGGGCCGCGCCGCGGGCCACGCAACCCTTCCTGGAATTGGGGCAGGTCCATGTTTGAGAGCAAGGCTGGCGTCGTGTTCATCGCCGGATTGGGCTTCTTCGCCCTCGCGTTCCTGTCGAACGTCGTGGTGCCCGTCCTGATGTACCAGGACATGCCCGAGCAGTCCGTCGAGCAGATGATCAACGACCGGACGTTGTATCAGTTTTCTGAGTTGAGCAAACGGTATCCGGCGTCGTTCCGCGCGGCGTTCAAGGATGCCGGGAAAGATGCGTGCGCCGACGCCCTGCGCCTCGGTCGGCAGGTCTACATCGGCGAAGGCTGCTGGCACTGCCACAGCCAGTTCGTGCGTCCGGTGTCGAACGAGTCGCTCCGTTTCGGCGAGGTGGCAAAGCCGGAGGAGTATCAGAACGAGTTGCAGCGGCCCGTCATGTTCGGAACCCGCCGCGTCGGTCCGGACCTCAGTCGCCAGGGAGGCCGTCACGGCAACGACTGGCACGCGGTGCATTTCTTCCGCCCCAAGTCGGTCGTCTCCGACTCGCCCATGCCCAGCTATCCCTGGCTGTTCGACGGCGATCCCAGCAAGCCGAACAAGCGGGGCCTGGCCCTCATCACCTACATCCAGTGGCTCGGCTCGTGGCTCGATTCCTATCCGTACTATGAGGAACTCACCACGATCCAGTCGGAGGGCTACTGATCCTCACGCGATCCCCGCGAGACCGCCGATCGTCGGCTTCACTCCGTTCGACCCGATGCCCGTGTGTCCGTCCCCCGAGCACGATTCCCTCCAAGGCCGCCCTCGCATGAATGCTTCTCGCCGCAAGACGATGGTCACGCTGGCTTTCGCCGTCATCATCCTGATTCCCAGCATGGCGGGGTTCGTGATGAAGTTCACGGAGTTCGTGCACACATTCCGGCAGGATTCGGGCGGGATCTTCGCGATCACGCCGATGACCAACTACCTGCTGGCGAGCTTCGGCTTCCTCTGCATGCTGGTCTGGGCCACTCGCAACGGCATGTTTCGCGACCTGGAGGCGCCGAAGCATACGATGCTGGAGCGAGAGCGGGAACTGGACCGGGCCAGCGGTCGCTCGTGGTGAGTTGCCCGGCCGACGAGTGGTGGAAGCGATGCGAAACGATCGGGTCGAGGCCCGAACTAACAGTGACAGGAATCGGTCCGATGTCTGAAGTCGACAAGAGCCAGATTGCACGGGAGTTCGAGCAGGGAACGGTCGAGGCCGAGTCCCGCTATCATCACTATACGGGAAACGACATCCCCTGGTATGTCCGCGCGATGTGGCTCGGCTTCTGGATCCTGGCCGTCGCCTACACCATCCAGTGGCTGTTCCCGGCGCTGCAGGTGGAACTCTTCCAGAAGCCATGAACCCAAGCGCCGCGCCCTCAAACTGCGACTACTGCGGGCTGCCCATGGCGGCGAGTCTCTTCACCCGCTCCGCCCAGCAAACCCGCGTCGAATCGCAGCGATCGACGGGCGCGGGCCACTACTGCTGTTTCGGCTGCCGGTTCGCCGCGTCGGTCGCTGCCGAGGGCGGCGAAGAAGGCCACAATCGCTGGACCTTGACGCGATTGGGCATCGCCATCTTCTTCAGCATGAACGTGATGGTGCTGACCATGGCCCTCTGGAGTCGCGATGTCTACGCGGATGAACCCAGCGTGCAAACTCCGATGGCGCTGGCCATGTACGAACTGCTCCGCTACGGCTGCTTGCTCTTCAGCTGCCCGGTCCTGCTCCTGCTCGGGCAGCCGATTGTCGAGCAGTCATGGCGCAGCCTGCGGCAGGGCCGGATCACGATGGACTGGCTGCTGGTCGCTGGCGTCGCGGCGTCGTTCGGCTATTCGACCATCGCGCTGGTGACCGGCGAGCCGCATGTCTATTTTGAAGTGGGCTGCATGGTGCTGTTGGCCGTGACGCTGGGTCGATGGCTGGAGGCGACGGGCAAGCTGCGGACGACGCTGGCCGTCCGTGCGCTCCAGCGACTCCTGCCGGACACGACGCGCGTCCGCGCCGGCGCGTCGCAGTTCGAAGAGCGGCCGCTCGAACAGGTGCAGCCTGGCGAAGTGATTCGGGTGTTGCCGGGCGAACGCATTCCGCTGGACGGCACGATCGAAGCAAATCGAGCGCTGGTCGACCAGCAGCTGGTGACGGGCGAAAGCGAACCCGTCGCGCGCGAGAAAGGCGACCGAGTGTTTGCCGGCAGCTTGAACCTGGACGGCGACCTGCTGGTGCGCGTGGACGCGCCCGCTTCGGCAGGCACCTTGCAGCGACTTGTGGAACTGGTCACCCGCGCGCTGGCCAGCAAGGGCCTCGAGCAGCGGTTGGCCGATCGGCTGACCGCCTGGTTCGTGCCGCTCGTGGCCCTGCTATCCGTCGGCACGCTGGTGTTGACCGCGCAGCGCGAGGGCTGGCACGCGGGCCTCATGGCCGCGCTCGCCGTCCTCCTGATCGCCTGCCCGTGCGCGCTGGGAATCGCCACGCCGATGGCCTTCTGGGCGGCATTGGGAGCGGCCTGCCGCGAACAGGTGCTGTTTCGCAGTGGGGACGCGCTGAGCGCGCTGGCGCAGATCAAGGCCGTCTGTCTCGATAAGACCGGTACGATCACCGACGGATGCGTCATCGTCGACTCCTGCCTGCTGGACGAAGGTGTCGACGCGATGGAGTTCACGCGCGTGGCAGCTACCATCGCCGCCGCGTCCACGCATCCGCTTTCCCGCGCCATCGTCGACTTTCAACGCACGATGCCGGAGTACGATAAGAGCTGGCCGATGCCCGAGATGGAGAGCGTGGCCGGAAGCGGCATCGTCGCTCGGTGGCCTACAACGGATCCGGCGGGGACGGGCGACGAGACGTGGCCGCACGAAGCGTGCCTGGGCAGCCTCGCGCTGATGCGCCAGCGAGGACTGGTCGTTGCCGACTCGCTGGTGGCCGTCTCGCAAGAGGCCGGTCCGTCGCTGGCGTTTGTCGGCTGGAACGGACGCGTGCGCGGTGTCTATCGTTTCCGCGAGTCGACGCGTAGTGACGCGGTAGAAGCCATCGCGCGGCTTCGGGAGCTGGGGATCCATGTGACGATCTTGACCGGAGATCACGCGCCGCGCGGCGAGCAACTGAGTCGGGAACTGGACGTGGAAGTGCAGGCTGGATTGCTGCCCGAAGGGAAGCTCGAGGCGCTGCAGGCGTGCCGGCGGCAATGGGGACGCACGGCCATGGTGGGCGACGGCATCAACGACGCG